>JBEKWL010000089.1:0-14882 GCA_049513095.1 Terriglobales bacterium | reverse complement strand
GATGGCAATGAGGCAGCGGGGAACGTCCGCTGTGCTTGAGCGGCATATTCCGTCACTGCCCCAATTCAAGTGCATATTCTCGCATCGGGCGGGATGGGTGTATGTGATGGCGCTCACTGGGTGATTGTGATGAAAAAGTCTTCATGGTGGGATCGGCTCAGTTAGTGTAATCGAGATCTATCGCCAATTGAGGCTCGGATAGCTGTGATTTGCCGACCATTCGGGAGTGATTCATTCCTGTCCAGAATCACAAAATAGCGCTTCTGGGACGCAACTGACGAAGCTATCTCTAAGATCGTGCGTGTTTCGTCATCCTCTACCAGAGGCGCACCCGCTCGGACGGCGCGAGATAAAGTTTCTCTCCCGGTTGAACATGAAAAGCTGCGTACCAAGCGTCGATATTGCGTACAGTGTCGGCGCGGTAGCGTGCGGGTGCGTGCGGATCCGTCATCACCTGCTGTCGGAGCGCCGCTTCCCGCGTCTTCGATCCCCAGTTCTGGGCAAAGGCAATGAAGAACTGCTGGTCGCCGGAAAAGCCATTCTGCGTGGGGGCAGGCTTACCCATGAGCGAGGCTTGATAACCGTCATAGGCGGCAGAGATGCCGGCCACGTCGGCGATGTTCTCCGGGAGCGTCTGCTTGCCGTTCACCGAGAGATCGGGAAAGGGCTTATAGCTGTCGTACTGCGCAGCGAGTTTTGCGGTGGCGGCCTCGAAATGCGCCAGATCGGCGGGAGTCCACCAATTGCGCACGCGGCCCTTCGAGTCGAAGGCGCTGCCTTCGGTATCAAAGGTGTGGCTGATTTCGTGACCGATCACCGAGCCGATGGCGCCATAGTTGGCCGCAGCCGGGGCCAGAGGATCAAAGAACGGCGGTTGCAGAATAGCGGCGGGAAAGTTGAGCGCATTTTGCAGAGGCAGATTCACCGCATTCACTGTCTGCGGCGTCATCGACCATTCCCTGCGGTCAACCGGTTTGCCGAGGCGCGCGACCTCACGGCGAAACTCGGACAAACTGCCCCGCCATAGGTTGCCAAAAATATCGTCCGGCTTGACTTCGTACAACGAGTAATCGTGCCAGGTTTCCGGGTAGCCGACACCGACATAAAGGGTCGAGAGCTTGGCCTCAGCTTCGGCCTTGGTCGCAGGATCCATCCAGGTGAGTGCTTTAATGCGCAGGTGATAAGCGGCGATGAGGTTCGCGACCATAGCCTGCGCCTGTGCCTTGGCCTCGGGGGAGAAATAGCGCTGCGCGTAGATTTGGCCGACGGCATCGCCAAGCAGGCCGTCCACCAAAAATACTCCGCGCTGCCAGCGGGGACGCTGTTCCGGCGTTCCGTAAAGTGTCTTGCCGAAAAATGCAAAGCGTTCGTCCGCCAGCGTTTTTGGAAGCGCTCCGGCATAGGCATCGAGCAGATGGAACGCCAGCCAATCCTTCCACGTGTCGAGAGGAGTGGAGGCCACCAAAGCGGACTCGCCGGCAAAGGCCTCGGGCTGCCAGACGATGAAGCTGGCTTGCTGGCTGATCCCGGCCGCGAGAAAGTAGTCGGTCCAGTCCAGTCCGGGTGCTTTCGTCGCAAAGTCAGCCTGGGTCCAGGTGTTGTTGGCCTTGTGAATGTCCTCGTTGTCCGCCAGGCTGCGATGGGTTTGCGCAATGGCGCGCTCGAGTTCGACAATGCGGGCGGCACGGGCGTCTGTGTCCGAGAATCCAGCGAGTTTGAGAATGGCTGAAATATGCGCCTGATATTTGGCACGAATGTTTCGCATGTTCTCGTTGTCGGCGAGGTAGTATTCGCGGTCCGGGAGTTGTAATCCACCTTGGAGCAGGTAGGCCGTATAGTGCGCCGAATCGTTGAAGCCAGGAGCGACCCAGAGTCCAAAAAGATTCGCGGTATGAAAGTTGGTGTTATTGAGGGCGTCAACGTCCGCGCGAAGGGTCTCACCCAGTGCGCGGGCCAACCCGTGCTTATCCTGAATCGCAGTGATAGCGTCGAGGTGCGGCTGGAGGGACGCGAGGCCTTTTGTCTCGATGGTGGCCTCGTCCATGTAGGAGTTGTAGAGGTCAGCGACCTTGCGCGCACCCGAGCCTGCGGGCGGGTTGGATTTGGCAATCTCTTCAATCAGCGCGGCAGTGTTCTTGTTGCTCAGGTCGGATAGCTTGGTAAAGACGCCCACCCCGGCACGATCCGGCGGAATTTCGGTGCGCTTGATCCAACTACTGTTGGCATATTCGTAGAAATCGTCGCCCGGCTTGACCGAGGGATCCATATTGGCGACAGCGATGCCGTGCGCCTCTTGCGCGGGCGCATCCTGCGCGTAGGTGCTAAGCGGGAGGAGGGCTAAGAGAGCGTATGCGGCGGCGTTCCGGGGCAAGAATCTAAGTGTGAATCTCATGGGTAATGCTCCAAAGTAGCTGCGGCTTGGGAGACGGCAGCTGACCAAAGAGGGTAGCACGGCCGCCGGGTTGCTTGGTGGGCTTCAGGCGATAGCTGATACCTCTGGAGGTTATGCTCCATTGGCGCTCGCCGCCGATTACGGGCAAGTGACGGGCAAACCGGAAGTTAATGTCAACTGACGCTAACAGGCGTTAGCGCTCACGACCCGGGCTGACTGGTCTCGGAATTCCGGGCAGATGACGGGCAACCCGGAAGGGATTCCTGCTTTGAATTAAATCTCATGCGGGTGTTCCCGCTCGACTGGACGGGCGAGGCGCCCGTCGCTCCACCGAAGGGCTCTGAAAGTCCAGGAATTGCCCATCCACTGCGGTAGTGTCCGAGTTTGCCTTTTTTCACCACGGAGCCACAGAGTCACGGAGAAAACCTTGAACCTGTAAAAGCCAGAAGGGGAAGGTTTTTGCCAAGCAGTTGGGTTTCTCTGTGTCTCCGTGGCTCGGTGGTGGAACGACCAAATTAGGAC
Source organism: Terriglobales bacterium (assembly GCA_049513095.1). Classification (GTDB taxonomy): domain Bacteria; phylum Acidobacteriota; class Terriglobia; order Terriglobales; family Acidobacteriaceae; genus Acidiflorens. The sequence goes on along the minus strand of JBEKWL010000089.1, from coordinate 11,968 downwards.
ACTATCATCCACTGCTTTTTAACCGATTTGTAACAACCGTCTGATAGCCTCAGCACGGAATGTCTAATCAAGCCCTGCCCCGGCCGCGTTTCAACGCTCCCGAACCGGAGCACGGGCCACCCGAGCAAGGGTCAAAGGCCGCCCTGAAAATCGAAGCCAGAACGACGCCGCTGTTGCACGGGAAAGTCAGCGAAGTCCCCGATGTGGTTTTTGGCTGGGCGATGCGTCTTTGCGGCGTTGCGGTCGTCGCCCTGCTGGGCCTGATCGTTTACCAACTGGTGGTGGGCTCCGAGCTCTCCTGGCATGCTTTTGGCTGGAAGTTCTTTGGTCAATCGGACTGGAACCCGGTCGAGGATCAGTACGGCGCGCTGCCGTTCATGTATGGCACGATCGTGTCCTCGCTGCTTGCGGTGGTCATCGCTGTGCCGTTGTCTGTTGGCGTGGCGGTCTTCATCACCGAGATGTGCCCGATCCGTCTGCGCGGGATTCTCTCTTTCACCACCGAACTTCTGGCCGCCATCCCCAGCGTGGTCTACGGACTTTGGGCAATCTTCGTGATGGTGCCGATCCTCCGCGAATATGTGCAGCCGTTTCTTGCCCAGACACTCGGCTGGACGACCCTGTTCAGCGGACCGCCCTACGGCATCGGCATGTTAGCCGCGGGCGTCATTCTGGCGATCATGATCATTCCCATCATCTCGTCTATCACCCGCGAAGTGCTCACCGTCGTTCCGCAGCATCAGCGGGAAGCGGCGCTGGCGCTGGGTGCAACGCGCTGGGAAATGATCCGCATGGGCGTGCTGCGCAATGCGCGGGCCGGAATCGTGGGCGCCATCATTTTGGGTCTGGGCCGCGCGCTCGGCGAAACCATGGCGGTCACCATGGTCATCGGCAACCGTCCGGAAATTGCCAAATCGTTGTTTGCTCCCGGATACACCATGGCCAGCGTACTCGCCAACGAGTTCACGGAAGCGACCGGCGATCTGTATCTTTCGGCATTGATCGAGATCGGCTTGGCGCTGTTTTTTGTCACCATTGTGGTCAACGCGCTGGCACGGTTTTTGGTGTGGAGCGTTACTCGAGGCCAACCGGCAAGAAGCATTGCCTGACACGAATTCCAATACGACGGCATTCAGCGTTCCGCCCATCAGCTTGCGGCGGCGTGTGACGGACCACGTGATGACAGGCGTCTCCGTGCTGACGGTCCTCCTCGTGCTTTTGCCGCTCTTCGCCATCTTTGCCTATCTGGTTTATAAAGGCATCGGGTCGATCAATCTTGCCTTCCTGACCCAGACCCCGAAGCCGGTCGGCGAGCCCGGAGGCGGCATGGCGAACGCCATCGTCGGCTCAATGGTCATTCTTGCTATTGCCAGTCTGCTCGGCGTGCCGCTCGGAATCGGCGCAGGCATCTTTCTCTCCGAGTACGGCCGAAACCGCTATGGCGACATCGTGCGCTTTGTCTCCGATGTACTGAACGGCGTGCCCTCGATCGTGATCGGCATTGTGGCCTACGGCATCGTCGTGATGCGCCAGAAACACTTCTCGGCGCTGGCCGGTGGCGTGGCGCTGGCCATCATGATGATTCCGACCATCGCCCGCACGACCGAGCAGATGCTGCTCCTGGTGCCGCAGGCTATCCGCGAAGCCGCCTACGGTCTCGGCGTTTCCCGCTGGCGCACCACGCTCTCGATTACGCTGCGCACGGCCACCTCCGGAGTCATCACCGGCGTCATGCTGGCCTTCGCCCGCGTTGCCGGAGAAACCGCGCCGCTGCTGTTCACCGCGTTTGGAAACCAGTTCTGGAATTGGAAGATGGACCAGCCAACCGCGGCCCTGTCGCTGCAAATCTTTACCTATGCCATCTCGCCCTACGACGAATGGCACCGGCAGGCATGGGCGGGAGCGCTGGTTTTGATTATCCTCATCGTCAGCGCGGTCGCCGCGGTTCGCATCGCTGTACGGCACGGGACTTTGGCGGGAGCATAGGGGTAGGAGCTTAACCAGTTATGGGCGTCGGAATTACAGTCGAGCACCTGAATGCCTTTTACGGCAAGACTCAGGCCTTGTTCGACATCAACATCACCGTGCTCGCCAACCACGCGACCGCGCTCATCGGCCCTTCGGGCTGCGGGAAATCCACGTTCATCCGCTGTCTGAACCGCATGCACGAAACCATTCCCGAGGCGCGGGTCGATGGCAAGGTGCACATCGGCGATCTCAGTGTTTATAACGGAACCTCGGCCACCCAACTGCGCCGCCGCGTGGGCATGGTATTTCAGAAGCCGAATCCGTTCCCCACCATGTCCATCTATGACAACGTGGCGGCCGGGCTCAAGTTGAATGGCTTTCGCAACCGCAAACAACTGGATGAGGTCGTCCACAAGTCTCTGCACGCCTCCGCGCTGTGGGACGAAGTAAAAGATCATCTCCACAAGAAATCCGGCGCCAGCCTCTCCGGCGGACAGCAGCAGCGTCTCTGCATCGCCCGCGCTCTCGCCGTTCAACCGGAAGTTTTGCTCATGGATGAGCCCTGCTCGGCGCTCGACCCCATCTCCACCGGCAAGATCGAAGAGCTGATTTTTCAATTAAAAGAGCAATACACCATCGTGATTGTGACGCATAATATGCAACAGGCGGCCCGCGTGGCGGAGTTCACCGGGTTTTTCCTGTTGGGCAAGATGATCGAGTTCGATAAGACGGAAAAGATATTCACCAATCCTTCCGACAAACGGACGGAAGACTACGTCACCGGCAGATTCGGATAAAGAGGTTTCGGAGAATGCGCACCCGTTTTCAGCAGCAGATGGAGGATCTCCGCGAGAAACTGCTCCGCATGGGCGGTCTCGCGGAACTGGCGGTGGATCGCGCCACCCAGGCCTACACCGAACGCGATCTCACCCGCTGCCGCCTGGTCCTCGAAAACGAGAGCCTGATCAACGCCGCCGAGCGCGAGATCGACGAACTCGCCTTCGACATCCTCGCCACCCAGCAACCGGCGGCTACGGATCTGCGCTTCATTCTGGCGGTGACCAAGATCAACGCCGACCTTGAGCGCGTGGGCGATCAGGCGGTAAATATCGCCGAGCGCGTCATGGATTTGATAGATTTGCCGGCCGTCGAGTTGCCGGTTGATATCGCTCGCATGGCCACTGCCGTCAGCGCCATGGTGCGGCGCGCCCTGGAGTCGTTCGTGGAAGGCAAAGCTGAACTCGCCCAAGCCGTGCTGGAAATGGATCACGTCGTCGACCGGATGCGCGACGAAGCTTTTATCATGCTCGTGCGAAAGATGAATGAACAGCCGCAAGTGACTCAACAAGCGCTAGATGCACTCCTGGTGGCACGCAATCTTGAACGCGTAGCGGACCACGCCACCAACATTTCCGAGGACGTAATTTTCTGGGTTCTCGGAGCCGATGTCCGTCATCACGCGCAGGCAGCGTCCGCCGCTCCACGCCCCGAAAGACGCGAGCAATAAGAGTAGCGCCGGCGTCCGCCGGCCTTGTGGCTTCGAGCGCATCGTGGCCCCCGGGACGCCGGCGCTAGACCCGCCCTCCATCGGCAATTCGCGATACACTGTTCCAGCCCATGAGCCAGAAAATCCGCGTTTTTGCCACGTGCGACATCGGAGACGCCCTTAACATTCTTCGCGACAAGGGATACGACCTCGAAGTCTATCCCCAGCCCGAAGCTCCACCGAAAAGCTTGGTCGTCGAAAAGGTGAAGTCCGGCGTCGATGGCCTGATCACCACGCTGCGCGATCCGATCGATGCCGAAGTTTTCGCCGCCGGAGCAGGCACACTCAAGGTGGTAGCGCAATATGCCGTCGGATTCGACAACATCAACCGCGCCGATGCCAACAAATACAAAGTCCCGTTCACCCATACCGCCGACGTTCTGACCGAAGCGACCGCCGAGTTCGCCTTCTTCCTGCTGGGCACGCTGGCCCGCAAGCTCTGGCCCGCCGAACATCTGACCCGCGAAAATCGCTGGGGCTACTGGCACCCGTACCTGCCGTTTCTGGGCGACGAAGTCACCGGGAAAACGGTAGCCGTAATCGGCACCGGACGCATCGGCCAAGCCTTCATCAAAAAGTGCGCCGGATTCGACATGAACATCCTGTGCTTCGATCCCGCCTATGAAAACCACGAATACATCAAGGCCATCCAGGAAGTGAAAGATCTGCGCTTCCAGCGTGGCATCAGCCGCGAGCGAGCCACCATTCGTTACACCACGTTGCATGAAGCGTTGCGCAGCGCGGACTTCATCAGCCTGCACGTTCCCTTGCTGCGCGAGGGCGAAAGCGCCACGCCCACCTATCACCTGATCAACGAAACCACGCTGCGCATGATGAAGCCCACCGCCCTGATCGTGAACACCTCGCGTGGTCCGGTGGTGGACGAAGTGGCCCTGGCGCGCGCTTTGCGAGAGAACTGGATCGCCGGCGCCGCTCTCGATGTTTACGCGACCGAGCCTCTGCCCGCCGATTCTCTGCTGCGCGATCCCGCCATCGCCGATCGTTGCCGCCTCCTGCCGCATTTCGCCAGCGCCGCGCGCATCACCCGCTTGTCGTCCGATCCCGATAAAGGCATGGCCGGCCGCTGCGTGCAAGGGTTGATTGACGTGCTGGAAGGGAACTACGGCGGCGACGTCACGAAGATGCCGTACGTGGTGAATAAAGAAGCCTTCGCGAAGTAGGAATTAGTTTGTGGAGGGAGGGGCGCCCTCGCCCGTCCAAGCGGAGCGAAGCTCCGCAGGCCTCATTCCGCGAACGTGGAGTACGCGGATGCCGCTCCCCGGACCTTGTCGCCGCCCAATCTGACCTGCTACTCTCGCCATTCACTAACGCCATGTTCTCGCACCGCACCAACTGGCGCCTCAGTCCAAACGCTCTCACGCGCGCGATCGAGGAAGCGCGCGTGTCGGGGCAGGAAATTCTGGATCTCACGGTCTCGAACCCGACCGAAGCCGGCGTTCGCCCCGATCCTGAAATCGTGCTCGCCGCGCTGGCGAATCCTGAAGCGATGCATTACGACCCCCAGCCCCGAGGTATGCTCGAAGCGCGCCAAGCCGTGTGCCGCTACTATCGCGAGTCGCACGAGGTTTTCGATCTCCATCCCGAGCGCCTGATTCTGACCACCAGCACCAGCGAAGCCTACTCGTACGTCTTCCGCCTGCTTTGCAATCCCGGCGAAGAGATCCTTGTGCCCAAACCGAGCTACCCGTTGTTCGAGTTTCTCGCCGATCTGGCCGACGTTAAACTAGTTTCCTATCCACTGCTCTACGATCACGGTTGGCAAATCGACTTCGATTCGCTCTACAAAGCAGCCACTGCGCGGTCGCGAGCCGTGATCCTCGTCCATCCCAACAACCCAACCGGCTCCTACGTTTCGGCTGCGGAGACCCAGGCGCTCAACGCTTTCTGCCGCGACTACGGTCTGGGTCTGATTGTGGACGAAGTTTTTCTCGATTACTCGCACGACGGCGTGCCGCGCAACAGTTTCGTGACCAACGCCGATGCGCTCACCTTCACGCTCAGCGGAGTTTCCAAGATTTCCGCTCTCCCGCAGATGAAACTTGCCTGGGTAGCCACCAGCGGCCCGGAAACAATGGTCGCGGAAGCAGGCGCACGCCTCGAAATCATCGCCGACACCTATCTCTCCATGAATGCTCCCGTCCAGCTTGCCGCCCCCGTGCTGCTCGATCAGCGCAAACAGGTCCAGCCCATTCTTCTGGACCGCGTGCGTGTGAATCTCGCGGAACTTGATGCCCAACTCGCAGGCCGTCCCTCGTGCGCCAGATTGCAAGTCGAAGGCGGATGGTACGCTGTTCTGCGGGTCCCCGCGCTTGGAACTGACGAAGATCTGGCCGTCGATCTCCTGCGCAAGATGGGTGTGATCGTGCATCCCGGCCACTTCTACGATTTTCCAACCGAAGGCCATCTCGTGCTGAGCCTGATCACCGAACCAGCCGATTTTCGCGAAGGTATCGCCCGCCTGCTGCAGGTGGTGGAGTAACGGGCGCCTCGCCCGTTCCAGGCGCCCGGCCAAGGCCGCCCTCGTTGACCGAGGACTCGGTTTAGGGGAAATCGCGGCCGCGTGGAGGCGGGGCTTCGCCCCGCCTGGACGGGGCAGAGCCCCGTCCCCACACTTGCGCTCTTCCCACCGGGTGTACAATTCTCTTATAGGGACCGCCGCTTCACGGGTTTTTATCCGCGTTCGAGGCTTGGACAATGAACGTTCATGTCAGTTACAAGGTCCACAAAACTCCCGACATCGAAAAAGAAATCAGCCACCAGACCGAGAAAATCCAAAAGCGCCTGCAGGTCTTCCGGCCCGAACTGGTCCATCTAAAAGCCGTCATCGATCAGAATTCAGCGCGCGAGGGAACGCTCGTCTCCTTGAATCTGCGCTTGCCCTCCGGCCAACTTGCCGCCCAGGCCAAAGCTCCCAGCGCCACCGCCGCCATCAAGGCTGCCTTTGACGAACTCATCCAGCAGATCGGCCGGCATAAGGAACTGCTGCGCTCCAGCCACAAATGGCGTCGCTGGCGCGGAGGACCACAGGAATCTCCCGAACCCGGCGTTCCCTTCGAGCAGACGCTGGCGGCGGTTTTGCCGCCCACCATTTCCGCCGACGACATCGGCTCCTATGTGAATGCGAATCTCGCGCGGCTCGAACGCTTCGTGGACCGCGAACTCTATTTCCGCCGCGCCGACGAGGAGATTCTTGAGGACGGCCTCTCCACCCCCGAGGTCGTGGACGAGGTCATCGCCCGGGCTCTCGGGGACCACGACCGTCCGGAAAAATTGTCGCTCGAACCGTGGCTTTACCGCCTTGCCCTGCAAGCCATGAACGAGATGACGGCGCGCCTCCACGAATTGGAGTCTCCCGTCCATCTCGAAGACAGTCGCCGCCGGCAAAATGTCGAAGCCTCCGACGAGGCCGGCCTTCAGTTCCATCAGCCCGACGAGGGTTGGACCCGCGAAAGCGCCATCCCCGATCGCCGCGTGTCCACTCCTGAACAGGTCGCCTATTCCGACGAAGTGATCGCCTTGGTGCAAGCCGCACTGCGCGGCGCCGACCGCACTGACCGCGAAACTTTCCTTCTCTACGGTATCGAGGGCTTTTCCCTCGGCGAAATTGCCGCCATCACCGGCCTGCATCCGGAGGCGGTACGCGAGTCCGTTCAGCGGGCGCGCGACTGCGTTCGCCGCGCGCCTTCCATAGCCAGCGAATTTCCCCAGGCACTCTTAGTCAAAACTCGAATCTAAACATACAAGGAGCGTCGCGATGATGACCCAGGACGAAATCCGTGAGTTGGCGGCATTTCAAGCGGACGAAACCAAAGGGGCGTGCGCCCTCAGTTTTTACTTTCAGCCCGATCCTCCCCAGGATCGTTCCCATCGGCGCGAGGCGATCGTCGCCAAAGATATCGTGAAGCAGGCCCTGAAAAGTGCTGCCGCGAGCGGCAAGAACGGATCCCTTCACGCCGACCTCGATCGCGTGCTCGATCTGGCCACCAACCTGCGCGGCCATGCCCGCGGAAGGGCGATCTTCGCCTGCGCCGCTCAGAATTTCTGGAAGGAGTACGAGTTGCCCCCGCATCTCGTAGCTACCCAGATTTATCTCCAGCCTCGCTTTCAGTTGAAACCGCTGGCCGCTTTGCTCGGAGCCCAGCCCGCGCTCTCGGTGGCCGTGGTCGACCGCCAGCGCGCCCGTTTCTTCGATCTTCGCCTTGACGACCTGCGCGAGCGCGGAGCCATTGTCCACATGCTCTCGCGCAACGCCTCCAGCTACGGCTACAACGGCTATGAAGGCGGCCATGCCGAACGCCGCGTCTCCGAGGAAGCGCTCCAGCACTTCAAGGCAGTTTCCGAACGATTGCGGACTGACTTTGAGAAGGGCATCTGGGAGCGGCTCATCGTCGGTTGCCAGGATGCCAACTGGTCCGAGTTTGAATCCCACCTCCACCCTTACGTCAAACAGCGGCTGATTGGCCGATTCTCAGCCGACGTAGCCAGCGTCTCGAATGAAGAGATTCGCGATCATGCCGGTGCCGTTCTCAATCAATGGATCGCCAAACGCGCCTCTACCAAAGTCAGCGAAGCGTTGGATTTCGCCAAGTCCAACGGACGCGGTGTCACCGGCCTCCGCCGCGTCCTGCAAGCGCTGGAAGCCGGGGAAGTGCAGAGCATCTTCCTCACCGAAAACTATTCTGCTCGAGCGGTCGAGTGCCTTAACTGCGGCCACCTCAATGTCCACTTGGTCCCCTCGTGCGTCGCTTGCGGAAAACCCACTCGCGAACTCACCGACGTCTGCGACGCCATCATCCCCATCGCCATCCGCCGGGACATCGAATTGTTCTATCTAAAGGACCACACCGATCTGGATCGTGCCGGCAACATCGCAGCCCTCCTGCGCTTCCGCTCCGATCAGAGATCAGGACAGATCGCGACGGCATCGTAGTGAGGTGTGTTCCGCTAGTTCCGAAGCATAAATCTACGCTGTCGTCCTGAGCGAAGCAGAACGATTCGCGAAGCGGATCGCTCTGCGGGATCGAAGGACCCCTACGCCTCCCGTGCCTTGACGCCAGCCCACCAATTCACGCGAAACACTGTACGTACAATTATGGGCGGGTTGCCGACACCCTCCGACTCGGGGGGGTACCCTAGCAGGTTGCTGAAAAACTGGCTTCCGAGCAGAGAGTGTAACCTCAGCGGCTAAAAGCCGAAGTGAAAACAAAGCGGTTACCGCAGCGCTGAAGCGCTGCGCCACCCAAAATCAGGCGCGAGACCGAGTTTTTCCGCAGCCTACTAGATGAGCGCCAGACTAGTCTGGCGAAGTGGCGAATTGTCGCGCCCTGAGCGAAAATGAAGCGATGATCCACAAGATCCTTCCCGTAGGCCCGCTGCAATGCAACTGCTCCGTCATCGGCGACGAGACCACGCACCAAGCCATGGTCATCGATCCCGGCGACGACATTGAAGACGTTCTAGCAATCATCCGCCAGCACAAGCTGCAAGTGAAGCAGATCGTCATCACCCACGCCCACATCGATCACGTGGGCGGAGCCATGAAGCTGCGCGCGCTGACGGGCGCGCCAATCCTGCTCAACCAGAATGACTACGCGCTGCTGAAAATGCTCGACGTACAGGCTTCCTGGCTCGGCATGGCCGCGCCGGGCGCGGTTGCCATCGAAGCGAGCATCGCAGATGGTGAATCGTTGCGGACGGGTAACCTGACAGCCAACGTTCTCCACACTCCCGGCCACACCGAGGGCAGCGTCTGCCTCTATTTTCCCGCGGAAAAATTACTGATCGCCGGCGACACCCTGTTCGCCCGCAGCATCGGACGCACCGATCTCCCCGGAGGATCCTTCGAGAAAATCATGCGCTCCCTGCACGACCGCGTCCTCACCCTGCCCGACGATACCGTCGTCATTCCAGGCCACGGCCCCCGAACAACCATAGGAGAGGAAAGGGAAGAGAATCCCTTCCTGGTGTAACACTCCGCGACCGAGGATTTAACCTGCGATTTGAGACCTACTCTATTTCTGTGTCGGCGCCTGGTTTTGCGGAACGGTCGGCGGTGCGGACGGCGCGACCGGAGTCGTTGGCTGCGACTTCGTCTGCGTCGGCTTCACTCCCGAAAGCACGGACGTTGGCCCCGATCGTCGCGCTGCAAAGATCGAAAGCGTGATCGACGTGAGCATGAAGATGATGGCGGACCAAGTCGTCGCCCGGGAAAGAACCGAAGCCGCGCCCCGCGGACCAAACGCTGTCTGGCTGCCCTGACCGCCGAAAGCCGCGGCCAGGTCGCCGCTCTTTCCGCTCTGCAGCAACACGACCGCAATCAAAAAGAAACAAACGATAACATGAATCAATGTAATCAAAATGGTCATTGCAAGAAAACTCCCTTCGGGCCGCAACCCGATTCAAATCCCGATCTCTCTGGAATCAATGCGATCCCACTCTACGTTTCTTGTACGGCGAACGCCCTGCGGAGGGGAAAACCGCGCCGCGAAATATCTTCTTTTCCCAACAAGAGTTTGACATCCGCCCTCCCATCGGTCAAGGCCACCGCGACTCTTTGTGGAGACGTGAGACCTTCGGCCACGTTTAGAACCGAGTGCTTCCGCAACTTGTTAGGGACTGAGGTCACCGCGGGAGGAACTCATCGCCATGGATGTCGAATTCCGGATACGCACCGGCGCCCAGTTCGTACAGATCCATTCCCTGCAACTCGCCTTCACGCTCCACGCGTTGCCGATAGACACGATCCAGCAGCCAGTTCAATCCATAGGACAGCGGCAAGACAAAACCCAGCAGCGTCGCCATTCCCGCCAGTTGCGCCAGCCACTGCCCGCTCGATCTCCCTGGCGCGCCCGCATCCGTTAGCAGCGCTACCGCCAGCAACCCCCAGAGCCCGCCGACAGCATGCACAGAAATGGCGCCGCCGGGGTCGTCAACCCCAAGTTGGAATTCAAGCAAATCGGCAACCAACGGAACCACGATGCCCGCAACCCCACCCACAATAATCGCGGCTGCTGGTTTCATGAACGCGGCCGCTGCACTGCTCGCCACCAACCCCGCGACCCACCCATTTGCGCTCAGCGACGCATCGGGCCGGCCAAACCGGACACGCGTCACCACTACCGTCGTCAACCCGGAAGCCGCCGCGCACAATGTAGTATTGATGGCGATCAATACAACGCGCGCCGGCTCCACGCCCAAGAACAGAATCGCACCGCCAGAGTTCAACCCCACCCATCCGATCCACGCGAACAGGCAGCCCAGCAGAACCAGCACCGCGCTGTGCCCGGGAAGCGCGGCGGGCAGTCCCTCGGCGGAAAACTTTCCCCGCCGGGGGCGGAGAATCCAAGTGATCGATAGTGCGGTCAGTCCGCCCGTCACTTGAATCGCGCCCGAGCCACCGCCGTCGAGGAAGCCGCGGCCGAGTCCGCAATTGGAGCCGAGTTGCGCCAGCCATCCGCCGCCCCATGCCCAGTGTGCGAATAGCGGATAGGTGCAACCGGCGAGCAGTGCAGTCGAGGCACACGTCGCGCCTAGCCGCCAGCGGTCCGCGCCCGAGCTGAGTGGAATCAGCCCCGCCAGCCCCACACTGAAGAGTTGCAGCAATACCACCAGCGCAGCCGGAGAAAGGTCGAGCCGCAGCCCGCGCAGGAAGAACGGTTCCGCCGCAATCCATCCCCACGCTTTTCCTCCGGCGATGATGGCGTGTTCAGGCCGGCCGGCCGCTCCTTGCCATGCGAAACCGACGATCACATACACAATCGCCGCTACCGCCGTTACGCAGAGAGCCGCCAGCATGGCGTGGGCTGCGCTGCGCGCTCGCCCCAGGCCGCAGTTGATCAGCGCCACCCCGACGCCCGCGAACGGTACAAGAAGGATGAGGAGAAAGCAGAGGAGCGCTGAGACTTCCGAGAGAGAGACGAGAGAAGGAGCCACGGAGAGGGTCACTCTCCTTCCGCTTCCAGCACGAGATGAGAACGGACCGCGAGCGCGAGGCCGAGCAACTCCACTGCCATGCCGGCGAGCGCGAACGTGGTGCGCGGGGCGGCCGAAGGCAGCAAGGCAACGGCGGACATCACAATCGCCCATCCTGCCAGCAGCAATAAGAAACCGGCGAGCTTCATACCCTTCCGCCCCTCGAACTGTCGCGCTCTGGGATTGTCACCCAGGAACGATTCCGCCCCAACCAGCGAGGCTAATGTGCCGTAGTCGCACCGTCCAATCGAATTTTTCTATTGTACCTAGAAACGGAAAGGGCCCGACGAAGCCGCCTTTCCTGTTAGGATGACGGGACACTTGCGGCCTATGAGAGACTTGCTCAATCACATCGTCGCGCACCGCAGCGGTGCGCTCTTCCTTCTGGCGATCGCCGCGTTCCTGGAAGCTTACGGCGACTCGTGCTTTCAGTCCGCGCTCTATCGTGCTTCCGGGATGAGC
>JBEKWL010000088.1:0-15271 GCA_049513095.1 Terriglobales bacterium | reverse complement strand
GCACCCTCGGGGCGCGGAGGAATGGGCGAGCCGTCCTTTTCGAGCTGGCGGACAAGGTCCTGCCAGCGGCGCTCGGTGAAAAAAAAGGCGGGCGGCACCTGTTCGAGGTGCACGTGCGCGGCGAAGTCATCGGCGCCGGAGCCGACCAGCATGACGTGGGGCGACTGCTCCATCACCGCGCGGGCGAGCGAGATAGGATGGCGCGTGCGCTGCACATCGGCAACCGAGCCGGCCCGCATGGTCTCGCCATCCATGATCGCCGCATCGAGCTGGTTGGTGCCATCCGCCGCAAAAACCGCGCCACGGCCGGCGTTGAAGAGCGGATTATCTTCGAGGAGCTTGATGGCGGTTTCGACAGCATCGAGCGAAGAGCCACCCTTATCGAGCACGTCGGCAGCGGCGGTGAGCGCCTCCTTGATCCCGGCGCGATAGTTAGCCTCGGCTTCGGGGGACATCGAGGAGCGCGCAATCACTCCGGCGCCGCCGTGAAGCACCAGGGCCCACTTGTGCTGTGCGGAAGCGGGCTGCGAGGCGGGCGCGGGAGCACTCTGGGCCAGGGCGGCGGAAAAGAAGAAGGTGCAGACAAGAGCAACGGAGGCGTGTGAGAGTTGGCGCGTGAGCAAGTTCATAAAGCTCCTGAGCGGTAACGCGTGACTGACGATTGACTGAGGCGAAGCGGGCGGCATCAGCTCGTTCAGCCTCCGCCGCGCTATTTCGGGTAGACATTCGTGTGGGCGTCCTTGTACACGATGCCATTCTTCATGACGAAGGTGACGCGCTTGAGCACGGAGATGTCCTGCAGCGGATCGCCGGGAACTGCGATCACATCGGCGTAGAAGCCGGGCTTGAGCTGGCCGATCAGGTCCTGCAGTCCGAGAAGGCGCGCGCCGTTCAACAGGCTGGCGCGGAGCACTTCGGCGGCAGGCATTCCGTACTTCACCATCAACTCAAACTCACGCGCCTGGGTGCCGTGCGGAAATGGGCCGACGTCGGAGCCCACCGCCATGGGAACGCCTGCCGCCAGTTGTTTGCGGAACTCGTCGGCATGGAAGGCCAGAAGGGCGCGCTCACGCTCGGCCAAGGCGGGTGACTCGGCATGGTCAGCGAAGTATTCGGAGACGGTGAAGGTGGGCACGGCGTAGATCTGCTTTTCGCGCATGATGCGCATGGTCTCCGGGCTGAGCTGATAGGCGTGATCGATGGAGGCGACACCGGCCTGGACGGCGTAAAGAGCTCCGGGTTCGCCGGTGCAATGAACGCCCACACGCCTGCCGACGCGCGCCGTTTCCTGGACGGCGGCCTCAAGCTCGGCCTTGGTGTACTGGTAGGGCGTGGTGAATTTGCCATCGGCCAGGTGGTCAGCGCCGGTTTGATAAATCTTGATGAAGTCCGCGCCCTCCTTGAGTTGCTGCCGTATCACGGAGACGAGTTCGGCGGCGTTGTTGGCGTAGGTGGCATTGGAGGAGATGTGCTCGGCGGGATTGAAGTGGATTGCATCTTCATGGCCTCCGAGAATGCTGATGGCGTTGCCGCTGACGCTCATGCGCGGGCCGGGAATCAGTCCGGAGTCGATGGCATTGCGCACGGCGGAGTCCGCCGAACCCGCGCCCTCGGTTCCCATGTCGCGCTCGGCGGTGAAGCCCGCCATCAGATCGTCGCGGGCCGCGATTTCGGCGAGGATCGTGCGCTCTGGTACGGATTCGACTACGGTCTGCAGGTCCTCGGCTCCAGGATGGAGGAAAAGATGGACGTGGGCGTCGATGAGCCCGGGCATCAGTGTGGCCGCGCCCAAATTGATTACCGCTGCGCCGCCGGGATGGGCGACCGTGGAACCAACTTCAACAATGCGATTGCCGCGTACCAGCACCTCACCGGGACTGACGAGGATGCCATGGTCCACATCGAGGATGTGGGCTGCGTGGAGCACGATATTGTCGCCGGCGGGAGCGGCGCCGGAAGCGGCAGAAGCTTGAGCCTGGACTGCATGTACAGTGGCGAGAGCCAGGATGAAGACGAAGGCGGTGGCACGGGAGCACGGGGATCGGAACATGGGCCAGATACTAGCACGCCGGGCCGTCAGCCCCGTTAGATTAGTACCAGAGCGAACAGGTATTGGGCAGACAACGGCAGCCGTTCTTGGGGTCAGAAACGAAATTCCTGCTAATATCATCCGTCGGTTGATAAACCAAAATGGAAATCTTTGGATAATTGCAGCATGGGGCTACGCTGGCAACTGCGCGGGTCCGATCACTGAATGAATGGGGCCGCCGCTCTAGAGGACCCGCCATGATCGCCTTTTATTTCGGTCTTTCTTTGATCTGTGCCAGCACTCTGATGTACGAGGTGGTGCTGACACGAATGTTGAGCGTGCTCTGCTGGTACTACCTCGCCTTCGTTTCGATTTCAATGGCGATGTTTGGGATGACCGCCGGTGCGCTGGCTGTTCAGTTGCGTCCCAGTTGGTTCAAGCCATGCGACATTTCAAGACGACTCGCCCAGGCTGCATTCGCCATGGCTGTATCGATGCCCGTCGCGCTCGTCATCATGTTGGCCGTGCCGCTCGACGTCTCGCTTGCCGTGGAGACCTTATTCGCATTTCTACTATTCTCTGCGGTCATCGCAGTGCCTTTCTTCTTCTCGGGCGTCGTTGTCTGCCTCTCACTCACGCGGACGCCCTTTCCTATCGGCCGCGTCTATTTTGCGGACCTTGTAGGAGCGGGAGCAGTATGCCTTGCCTCGGTTCTATTGCTCAAGCTGATCGACGCTCCCAGCGGCATATTTGTGATCTCCGCCTTACTCTTTCTCGGCGCGGTTTGCTATGCGACCTATGCCGGGGATGGCCCCTACGCCACAAATCATACGTTTGCGCCATAGGAATGCTGATCGTCGCCGGCCTGAACGCTTCCACGCTCCACGGCATTCAGCCCATATGGTCGAAGGGCAAGATCGACCTGCGCAACAATCTGGTCGCCGAAGTCTGGAACCCGATCTCTAAGGTCCGCGCCTTGAAGGCGGTGACGCATCAACCAACCATGCAAGGGCCCAGCCCTCTCACTCCTCAATTCAGCGTCGAGGAAATCGGCCTTGACATTGATAACGATGCCTACACCCCGATCATGCACTTTGACGGCGACCTCAAGCCCTTTACTTTCCTTCGTTACGACGTGACTTCGCTCGCAGCCGAGTTACGAACTGGCGGCACGGCCGCCATTATCGGCGTGGGCGGCGGGCGCGACGTGATCACTTGCGCGGTCAACGGGTTCCACCGAATCGTCGGCATTGAGGTTAACAGTGCCATCGTGGATCTCGACACGCGGCGGTTTGGCTGGTTCTCGGGCTTCAGTAAAATCCCCAATTTTGAGTTTCATAACGATGAAGGCCGCAGTTATCTCACTCGGAGCAATGAGAAATTCGACATAATTCAGGCCTCGTTCGTGGATACATGGGCCGCTACGTCAGCCGGAGCCCTCACTCTCAGTGAGAATTCACTTTACACAGTTGACGCCTGGCAGATTTTCGATCGGCATCTGAGGCCCGGTGGGTTGATCACTTTCAGTCGATGGTACTGCGGTCCCGAAGCTGCCCAGACATATCGGCTGTTTTCAGTGGCCTGGGCAATGCTGCTCGCTGAAGGCGTGACCGACCCCTCGCGCAATATCGCCCTGGTGGCGTCGGGTCAAGTAGCGACAATTCTTGTGAGCAACCAGCCGCTCTCGGAGGAGGATCTTCGTAAGATTCGGACCGTCGCGGAACAGATGGAATTCGAAGTGCTGTTCCTTCCCGGCGAGGAGACGTCCATTCCTGAATTGCGAACCATCGCGTCCGCCCGCACTTTGGGAGATCTGGAGCGTCTGCGCTACGCCACTGAAGTCGATTACTCCCCGGTCTTTGATAGCTCTCCGTATTTTTTTAACGCGCTGCGGCTCCGAAACGTTCCTCGATTCCTGTCCGAAGGTGGGCACGGCGCTAACCTTCGAGCCTTGATGTTCGTCTTCGCTTTCATGATCGCCGCCGTGATTTTGGTGGCCTTGACCATCGTGCTGCCGCTCAGGCGCTGGGCCAGCCGGCAAGGCGGCGTTGCACCTCCTCTGACCGGCGGCATCGCCTACTTTGTCGGCATCGGCATCGGCATCGGTTTTATGCTGGTGGAAATGGCAATGATGCAACAACTGTCGATCTTTCTCGGACATCCCATCTACTCGCTGGTCGTGGTTCTGTCCGGCCTCATTCTTTCGACTGGTGTGGGCAGTTTGGTTTCCGATCGGCTTCGCCTGGCTTCGAACGCCGCCAGCCGCACGCCGGCTTTGGCGGTGACTCTGATTCTCATCCTCTATTCGGCTGCGGTCATGCCCGTCATTCACCGCTTTATCGCGGAAACGCTCTGGCCGCGGGCGCTCCTGTCCCTGGCGCTGGTGGCGCCCTGCGGGTTCCTGATGGGCTTCTGCTTTCCGGTCGGACTTCGCTGGATGACCGTGCTGAAGCAGGAGGAAAACCTGCCGTGGATGTGGGCCCTCAACGGCGCTGCCGCGACGCTCGGAAGCTTTTTAGCGATCATACTTTCGATGGAAACCAGCATCGTTACCTGCGGGCGGATCGGCGCGGCCTGTTACCTTCTGGCCGCCATAGTTCTGCCTTCATCGCGGCCGGCGGTTGTTGCGCGGGAGCCTTCGACAGTAGCGACCTAGCGAAAGGAACATCTGACCCAGCACACGAGACTATGCATCGTTCAGGCAATCGACGCAGCGGCTCAATGATGTGCAGACCACACTCCGTCTTGGCAGTGCCCGGCCAGCGCCCTGCCCTGGGATCTTCGCCTGGCTGGACGGCGCGCGTGCAATGCGTGCAACCAATACTGGGATAATTCTGATCGTGAAGTGAGTTGTAAGGCACGCCGTGTTCGCGGAGATAGCGCCAAACTTGCTTCGAACTCCAGTCGGCGATCGGGTTCACCTTCACCAGCCCAAATTTCGCGTCCCACTCGATTTTGCGGGCGCCCTTGCGAAATGAGGTCTGGTCGCGGCGAATGCTCGTGATCCACGCAGCCAGTTCACTCAGCTTGCGGCGGAGTGGCTCAACTTTCCGCAGGTTGCAGCATTGGTCGGGATCGCGGGACCAAAGCTCCGCACCGTGAACCCGCTCCTGCTCCTCGGGCGAGAGCAGGGAAACAACTCTCTCAATTTTGATTTTGTATTTGTGCTCGATTCTGTCGATCAGGCTGTATGTTTCCGGAAACAAGAATTCAGTGTCAACCGTGAACACGCGAAAATCCTTGCGCACCCGCGAGGCCATATCAATAAGCACCATGCCCTCGGCCCCGAATGCCGACGAAATGGCAACTCCGTTTCCGAAGGTCTCAAACGCCCAGGCCAGCACCCTTTGCGGACTCCAACTCTCGGCCGTGAACTGCGCTTCTGCGGTCTTGTCTTTGTCTTGCACGCCATCTGCTCCTTATTTGCTCCCAGGCGTGGCGCCTGCGAGAGGAATGTCTTGAAAAATTGCCACTGGAAGCAAACTGTCGTTCCCGGGCGGCAGGCCCGGCACCACAAATTCATCCACCATGGCGGCGGGATCGGCCAAACGCACGACCTCGCCGACGACCAACAGCGTTGGAGCGGCGAGTTGCGGCGCGCGATGCAGATCGAGCACAGTCGTACGATGCGTTCGCTCGCGCTCGGTTGTGGCACGCGAGATGATGGCGCAGGGCGTTTCGCCGGCAAGCCCAGCCGCCATTAACCTGTTCGCGATATCCGAATAGTCTTGTCCCGGCATATAAATCACCAGAGTCGCTCCGCTCGTGACCAACTTGCTCCAATCGGCGGCATCTTGTTCGGGAGCTTGATTTTTGAAAGATCGATGTTCGGAGGCACGGTGAGCGGTCATGAGCACCAGCGCTGACGACGCTCGACGATGCGTCAGCGGAATCTGGGCGGCCGCGGCCGCGCCCAGAGCCGAAGTCACGCCCGGAACAATCTCGAAGGGAATGTTGCTGCTGCGCAGGGATTCGATCTCTTCCCCGGCCCGTCCGAAGATCAGCGGATCGCCACCCTTCAGCCGGACAACGCGCAGTCCGGAGGACGCCAAGGCGATCATCAGACCGTTGATCTCACCTTGCTGGATCTTCTTTTTTCCGCAACGCTTGCCCACGTTGTAAATCTGAGCGGTTGGCGGAATCAGTGTCAGTATCTCGGGCGCGACCAGGTCGTCGTGCAGAACCGCTTCAGCAGTTCGCAGCAGTCGAAGCGCCTTCAACGTCAGCAACTCCGGGTCACCCGGCCCTGCGCCTACCAGATAAACCTTCCCCTTCATGCTCCGTCTCCTTTCGCGCTCAGTTCTGGGATTTTGGCCAGAGCCGCCTCGAACGCTTCCCGGCTTGCCAGGGAGTGCAGTAACTCCCACTTCGTCTCTTGGTCGAGATCGCTGGCCAGAATGAGCCGCCTGGTTTCGCCGAGCTGCTCAACCCATGCCGCGTAGCCCTCCCCGAACTGCCGTTCCAGCTGCAGCCGAATTTTCTGCGCCAGCGATGGACTCTGCCCCGCGGTTGAAATCGCAATCTGCAGGTCGCCGCGCCGGACGACTGCGGGATAAAAGAAATCGCAATACTCCGGAACATCCACCACGTTGCAGAGCACTCCGCGCCGCTGCGCCTCGCGATAGATGAGTTTGTTCAGACTTTCTGAAGCCGTTGCCGCGACCGCCAGAAACTTGCTGTCGAGATCGCCCGCCGTGAAAGCGCGCAGTTCCAGTTCGATCTTCCCGGCGTCGGCCCATTCGCGGACTTGGCCGCTGGCCGCAATCGCGACCACATGGACGCTCGCACCCGTGTCGATGAGACCACTGATCTTGGGTTCGCCGACTTTGCCCGCGCCGACGACCAGGCACCGTTTCGCTGCCAGCTTCATAAACATTGGGAGGAGATTAGTCACCGTCTCCTCCGGCCGATTGCGTTAACGCTCCCCCAATACTCACCGCTGACACATCGCGGCTGACCGCCTCAACCGGTGCGCCTGCGAGAAATTCCCGTAACTTTGTGTCCGTGTGCCGGGCAAAAAACCGACGCAGGTTCTCGCCTGCCTGACGCGTGGCGAGATATTGCCGGAGCAATCGCTCGATCGCCTCCGGAACCTCAGTCGCAGGGCAGCGATATCCCACCGGCCGCGCCGTCCCCTGGTGCAGACCTAGCGCACCGCCAAGGCAAAAGTAATAGGCATCGACGAGACGGCCGTCGACCTTCATCTTTTTGCCATCAATGCCAATGTCGGCGATCCAGTGCTGCCCGCAGCTGTTCGGGCATCCCGTGACGTGCAGCTTCAGGTGCTGATCGAAGCCCGGCAGACGCTCGTCCAGTTCTTCCACCAGCCAGCGGGAAAAGCTCTTCGTCTCCGTGATCGCGAGCTTGCAGAATTCCGTGCCGCTGCAGGCGATAGTGCCGCGATAGAACGCCGAGCCGCCCACCCGCAATCCAATCGCGTCCAGCTCCTTGGCCAAGCTCTCGGCGTTGAACCGGGGAACATTCACGATGAGCAGGTTCTGCATGTTGGTCGTGCGCAGTCCGCCGGCGGCAAAGCGGTCGGCGAGATCGGTGGCAGCGAGCATTTGTTCCGCGGTAATTCGTCCGCGGAGCACCGCCGCTCCCACATAGCAGTAACCCGGCTGCTTCTGCGGATGAATTCCCACGTGGTCGCGATAAACATCCGCCGGCGGCAATTCCTCGACCGCGGGGTCGAATGGAAATCCGATCCGCCGCTGCAATTCCTCCAGAAAACTCTCCGCCGTCCATCCCTGCTGCAAGAAAAGAAACTTCAGCCGCGCTCGCTCGCGGTGTTCCCGCAACACCTCCGAGTCGCGAAACAGTTCCGCGATCCCAAGAATGGCGGGCAGCACCTGATGCCAACGGACAAACGCGTTCAATCGCACTCCCAGGTGTGGATCGGTGGAGAGCCCTCCGGCAACCCGCAGGGAGAAACCGACCTCGGGCGTACCGCGCAGCACACGAGTAATCGCGGTCAATCCCACATCGTTGATCTCCGGATACGGGCACCACACGCGACATCCCGCGATCGAGATCTTGAATTTGCGGGGCAGATTGTAGAAGTCGCCGTTTCCCGCCAGCATTCGTGAGGCTTCGAGCGCTATAGGCGAGGCGTCGCAAATCTCGTCCGCGTCCACTCCCGCCACCGGGCAGCTGGTAACATTACGCGTGACATCGCCGCAGGAGCCAGTCGTGTTCAATCCCACCTTTGCGAGCGCTTCGAGCAGGTCTGGAAGCGCCTCGATCGTGACCCAGTGCAACTGTATGTTTTGGCGTACGGTGATGTCGGCGATTCCGTGAGCGTAGCGGCGGGTGAGGTCGGCAATGGTTCGCAGTTGTTCGGAACGCAGCAGACCGTTGGGGATCCGGATTCTCACCATAAAGCATTGCAGCGCCCGGCCTTCACCATTCTGACCGCCGGTTACGCCCGCCCCGTCACCCTGGGTGTACACGCCCCACCAGCGAAAATAGGTGCCGAGCCATTCGGGTGGGATGGACTCGAACCCCTCACGGGCGAAGCGCCGGATTTCTTCCAGACCTTCCCATGGGTTCTTGGAGCGTTTTAGGCGCTCGACCCTTTGTGCCTTGGTTTCTTGCGCGTTTTTTGCCATAGCCTGTTTCGCCCCAGACAGCTTGCCCGGAAAATAAAAAACCCACCGCCAGATTGATCTGGCGGTGGGGTATAAGTGCCGGGATTAGAACAAATTCTTTAGGTCGGCAGCCTCCCCGCGCCAGAGCACACGGACGCACAACAACAACAAGCGCACATGCACATCGCGGAAAGGTTCTTGCTTACCATACTTGGCATTTTAGGGTGGACGACTCCTGCGGTCAACAAACTTCGGTACCGACTTGGATCGATATTTTCCATGCTACGAATCGAAATTTCCGCAGCACTCTTTTCAATAAGCATCCTAGCGTTGCTGCTCGTAAACGGAGTTGTTGGGCGTAGGCTCGTCGTACTCGCGTCCATACTTGTTCTTATGCGCCATACGCTGTCCATTGGCCTCCGGAACTCGAATCACTCCCAAAGACGAAGCATTCTCCGCGATCGTGATCTGCCGGGCAAGGGGCTGTGCATTTTCCTGAGCCATGCCCTCGCTCCAGACGTGCAACATGTAACGTCCATAGGGTACGCCCGCCAGGCTGAGTTGCCCGTCCGCATTTGAAATGGCATAGAGCGGCGTCGCCATCGTAATGACCACCGCGCTCATCTCGGGGTGAATATTGCAGAAAATGTAGCTGATTCCGGGCCGGTCGAATCGCACCATGCGCGAGGTACCCGCCTCGTACAGACCGAGATCAAACCGCTTTCCTTCGAAAAGCGAAAAGACATTATGGAAAAAAGGATCGCGATTGGGAAACTCGACCATCGACCCCGTCGGAACCACCAGGATGTGCGGCTCGAAACTCTTGTTCTTCTGAACCAGGCGTGGGTTTTGCGCCGGACTTGCGGGCGGACCCGCGGAGGAATTTGGCGCTGCCATAGCGGCTTCGCCTGACGCTCCCGTCGTCGTAATTGGCGTCAGCCACACCACTGTCCCGGGAATCGTTCCATGCCGCCTCTTGCCCGCGCCGCTTGCACCGATGACCTCGACGCGCCCGCGCACGGTCGTCGTCGTTACCGGCGTCGTGGCCTGGGCATGCAATCCGGCTGCGCCGGCCCACAACATCGCGACCCAGATCAGGATTCTTCTATGGCGCATCGTTGATGGCCTCTTAAGTTCCTTACTGCGTTCTTTACTGTGGCTTCTTACCGTGCCCGCTTCTCGCTCAAAAAAGAACTCCCATCATCAAGTTGAGATGCCCTGCGCTGTTCCCGCCGTCGGTAAGAGAGTACGTCGTCAGGTGTCGATACTCAGCGGAAAACAACAGGTCCGAGCGGGGACGGTAAATCATGTTCACGAATCCTGCCTGATTTCTCGCCAGCGTCGCATCCCCGTAGGACTGCGGATACTCGAAGTATTTCAGATCGCTGGCATACGGATTATCCATCCCAAACGCCGCATTGAACTCCCATTTATTCGCGGGCCGGTATTTCAATTGCGCCCAGCCACCAATCGAGTCCAACGCTTGCACTTCCGTGCTGGCCAACGTCGGATCGCCGCTGAACAGCACGCTGCGTCCAATGCCGCCATACAGTCCGCCAAGGGCCCTTCCGCGATAAAACTTTCCGCTCAAAGAAAACTGGCGGTTGAGCGGCAGATCGAAGTCTGTCATTCCGGCCCAGCCATCAACATTCCGGTTGAAAGCATAATCCTGCCGGGTGTAGTACCCGCCGATGCCCACCCGCAACGGCTGTCCGAAAACATTCCGCGTCCATGCGATCCGCGTGCCGTATGCCGGTTGGCGCGACGCTTCCCCAGGCCCCGCCTGCCGGTTATAACTTGTGCCAGGCTCTGCGCCCGGTACTTCACCGCTCACCGGATCGAGAATTCCTCCCTGGAATATCAGGCTCGACTCTTCCCCCAGTGCCACTTTATGTTCCACTCTTATCTGGGGCACCCAGCTCCACAAATTCCCCGCATAGGTCAGCGCCGGAATCGCCAGCGTAGCAAACGATGTCGGCGAGTTCGGTGAGAAGAAAATCGCATCTTGCCCGACCACAAGCGAGGTGTTTGTCCAATCCATTCGCATCGTGGCCGTCCGCAGGCGCACGAGTCCGGAGTTGATCCCGTTCGGAACCGACGGGAACCCGCCTGCCAGATCGAGCTGCAGGTCCGCCTTCGTCTTCGCACCCGCTACGGCCGGCCCGAATGCCTCGAACCCGATCTCCGACTGTCGCAGCGTCGCACCGAAACTTCCTCCTGAACCGCCTGGCGGCCGCGCATACGCGAGCGTGGGAAGATCAATGTTATCCAGCGCACCCTGATTGCTCACCAGATTCATCAAAACAATGCCCGACAGCCGCATCCGGTATTTCGATGCGCTTTCCACTTTCGTCTGATACTGATCGTCCACTTTTCCGCTCAGCAGTTGGTATTCCTCTTCCAGGCTGGCCGCATGCCCGCTCTTTTTCTGATCTTCCGTTCTTTGATCTTGCGGCGCGCCGTTCTGCAAGATGTTCTGCGAGATTCCCGCAGCCGCCTCGGAGTTGCCAGTCTCCGACTTCGCCACCGCATCCTTTAACACCGCACTCCGCGGTACCGTTCCAGCGCGGACTTCCTCGAGCTCCCGGCGCAGTTCCGCCGTTTCCGCGCGCGTTCGCTGCCAATCGGAGCGCATCCCAGCAACCGCCGCCTGCAACTCGCGAACCTGCTCCCGCAACTCGCGAACCGAGTCACTCACCGACTCATGCAACGATTCCGGAGAAGGTGGCTGCTTTCGATTCGCAGGTTCCTGCGCGGCGCCGAATGCGCTCCACGCCGTCACACCTAGCAGCATCCCCCATCGCAACCAGTCGAACCAGCGAGTCTCGCTCATACTCATGTCGCCTCCTGCCACTCTCTGCACTTCATTCTGAATTTCGGGTATGCACTTCAAGTCTCGATTCCTGGTCTGCATTCAGGGAGTTCGCAACCGAACAATACCCTAGCCAGCATCGCGTCTAGTTAGCATGCCGTGCAGCCAGTATTTTCCGCCAGGGGATTCAGCGGAATATTCACGCGGAATGTTGTTCCCGAAGCCGAAGTCCGCTCCACCGTGACGTCGCCCCCGTGGTCCTGCAGAATTTTCTGCACCACGGTCAATCCCATTCCGGTGCCATTTTCCTTGCCGTGGCTCACAAACGGTTCGAACAGCCGGTCGCGCACCGCCTCCGGGATTCCGGGACCGTTATCGTCGATGCGAATTTCCAGACTCTCGCCCTTGCGTTTCAGCTCGATATCGATTTTCCCGGATTCCGCCGGCACCACCTCGCACGCGTTCAGCAGTAAGTTGAGCAAGGCGCGCTCCAGCTTCTTGAAATCGAACCAGCCCTCGGTTGGCCCTTCCGCGGAAATCCGAATCCGTATGCGCTGGAACTCTGGATGCGCCTTCACCCCTTGCACCGCTCGATCCACCGCCGAGCGCACGTCGCCATACGTGGGACGCAGCGACTCTCGTGTACGCGAGAATTCCAGTAGCGACTCGATCAACTCCGTCATCTGGTTGACCGCAATCCGTATCTCGGCATATAGATCTTCGCGCTGCCCCGGCGTCAGGTTGCTCTCGCAAAGAAATTCCGCATTCGCAATGACCGCCGCCAGCGAATGCCGCAAATCATGCGAGATCGAACTCGCCATCCGTCCGATGGTCGCCAGCCGTTCCGCATCCAGCAACTCCCGCTGAGTTTTTTGCAGGTTCTTTCTCATCCGGTCGAAGGTTTTCGTGACCTCAGCGACTTCGTCTCCGCCATGCGCCTGCAGCGGGTACGCATAATCCCCCTGCTCCAGCGCGCGCACCCCCGCTACCAGATTCTCCAGCGGACGCGTGAAGGTATGCGAGATCAGAAAAACCAGCAGGCTCCCCGCCAGCACCGCCGCCAGGCCTAGCGCCAGCAGTAATTCGTTGAGGTTGCTCAAGAATGCAGTTGCCTGATCGAACGACTTCAGCACCCACAGATTCAGCGCTGGTCCGCCCGGCGTTGACAAATCCACCGCCGTCGCCAAAAACCGACCCCCGCCAAGCCAAATCTGATCCCCTTGCGGCGGGCCTCCCGCGGGCGTTCTTGGCGCCACGCGCAGCAACTCGGATTCCTGGGCAGGCTTCAGAGTGCTCCGCACAATCACATCTCCATAACGAAAGGCCACTTCGCTCGCGGCCACACGGCTTAGGTCCCGGGCCACGCTGTCGTCAATTTCGTAGCCGAGCAGCAGGTATCCCAGAACATGACGCCCACTCGCGGGACCAAAATAAATATCCTGGAGGAAAACCTCGTAGAGGTGCCCTTCGACATACCACCAGTGTCGCGTCTCGTCACGCGACACATCGTTCGGAAAGACGACCGGGGAAAAATCCTGCGCTTCGCGGACGGTGATCTCCAGCGGGGTGGCCTGCAGCGCCATTACCTTTCCGGAAGAATCGGCCAGCAGCAGCAAATCGCTGCCCGCCAGTTGCCACAAATCCCGAGATGCGTCCTGGATGGTTACCGGATCGTGCGTGGTCATCAGCGCCCGCACATTCGGCAGGTCGGCGAGCAGCGCCGCCGAGCGCTCGAGCGTCCCTTCCCGCTGCTTTTGAAAGCTGCGAAATGCGGAAACGGAATTCTCGAGGTCGCGCTGGATTCCCAGCCGCACCTCCTGCTCCACGGTGTGCCGCACCACCAGCAGGGTCGTGAAAGTGAGCGCCGCCGATACCACCACCATGGAAAGCAGGAACTTGGTCCGCAACCGAATTCCGCCCATGGTCTCCCCTCGATTTCCCGCTTCAGAATTCTCGTTTGTAGAGACGGGGTTGCTCCGTCTCCGGCGCCGTGGCAACGCAGGGACGCGGGCAAGCCGCGTCTCTACAGGGAATCAGTCGAGACTTTGTGCTCCCACTACGGCACAAATTTGTAACCGGAACTGTGCACGGTGCGAAAGTGCAAGGGGTTCGCTGGATCTTTTTCCAGCTTCTGTCGCAGCCGCAGGATGTGATTGTCCACCGTCCGCGTGCTCGGATAATTCCGGTATCCCCAAACCTGGTTTAACAACTCCTCACGCGATAGCACGCGCTCCGCGTTCTGGATCATGAACTTCAGCACCTTGAACTCTTGCGAAGTCATCGGCACCAGTTTCCCTTCGCGCCACAGCTCCATCCTGGTGAAGTCAACCTTCACGTCGCCAAACTTGAAAGTTTCGGTTACCGGAGTCCGCGTCGACCGCCGCATGGCCGTACGCACCCGCGCCAGAAGTTCCCGCGGACTGAAGGGCTTCGTCACATAGTCATGCGCGCCCAACTCCAGCAGCAGCACCTTATCCATCACTTCCGTTCGCGCGCTGAGGACGATGATCGGCAACGAGGGCGCGGCCTGGCTGATTTCCCGGCACACGTCCTGGCCCGGCGTCCCCGGCAAGCTCAAGTCCAGCACCAGCACGGACGGCGCCACCGCCCGAAACATCTCCAGACCCGCAGCGCCGTTCCCCGCAATATCCACCGCAAAGCCTTCGGCTTCAAACAACCGCTTTAGAGCTTTTTGCACGGCGCGATCGTCCTCGATCACCAGTATCCGCTCCGAACCAGCCGGAACCGCGTCCATCGTCGTCATCGCTGAAGATACATTCCTGGTCACGAACACCCCGCGCCGTAAGTGCCATGAATCATACCCCTAAACTCTAGCCTGATATCGGGTTAATGGCACATTTCGGGGAAGAAAGTGACATCAATTTGACAATTTGTTGACAAAATGCCAGCCGTCAGAGACGGCGGGGGGCTTTGCCGGTTCTGGAGCGAATGTTGCGTGCCTACGAAAAGCTATGAAGTCAAACGGGACGAGAACTGGATGACATTCGCCAGTTCGTAACCTGTCGTCTGGATGAACTCCACCCGCATCCCAGCTACGTTCGGAAACATTGCACGGTTTGAGCCTTGAAGACAGCGCGGTACATGATCCGAGTTTTCAAATCTTCAACCTGATTGAGGAGTTACAATTTTTCCACCGAAAGGCGAGCGCTGGGGTCAGCGGCACGACTCTTGCTTGTTTTTGCGGTAGTTGACGAAACCAACGATTTCACCAACTATCTTGTCCGACCCGACCGGGCCACCTGGCCCGCGCTGCCTTCCGGGCCGCTCTTTACGCCACTTCGGCGATCACCTCGTAGATTTTCGGTTGTCAGTGAAATCTTTTGCAACAGTAAGGTCAGGACTTTGGTCAGATCGTTATGCGACTGTTGAGCCATTGACCAAGAGGCACGGTCTCGTTATCTTGTTGTCTGTTGTTTTGCACCAACTTCGAGCCCTCTTGCTAAACCCGCACTGCAATCAGAAAGGACGTAATGAGAAACACCATAAGGGCCATAGGGAAAGTTTCTTTTTTCGTGTTCGTGCTGGTCGTGTCCGCTCTGGCGCAAAGTCGGCCGGGAACGGGAGCGCAACCAGCAGCCACTGGCCCTGACTACGACGTGAGTGCCGGCTACACCTACCTCACAATGGCGATCCCCGGCGCAGGGCGTGTAGACCTCAACGGCTTGGATGTCAGCGGGCGCATCGACTTAAAACCGCACTGGGGGGCGATGGTAGACTCCAACTACGTCCGTACTTCCAATGTCCTTGGTACCAAACACGATGGCTATCTGTTGAGCTTTCTCGGTGGTCCAGTGTTCTACCCGGTTGACCACGGAAATA
>JBEKWL010000087.1:0-15387 GCA_049513095.1 Terriglobales bacterium | reverse complement strand
TCCCCGAACTGACACAATCCGCCACCCAGCCGGAAGCCGCCGAGGTCAGGGCAAAGCACCCCGACGCGTGTTACTCCAGCAGCCGAACCTGCGAAATCGGGATGACCCGAGCCACGGGCCAAGTCTATCGTTCTTACATGTATCTGCTGGAGAAGGCAACGCGCTGACTCCAGCCGTTGCTTCTCAGCGCTGCGATGAATGGGCTAGCGCAGCGCCATTCCCGCATCGGCGCAAAAATCCATAGCCACAAATTCCCGCCGCAGAAATTTCGGAAAGGCCGCGGCTGCAATCATCGCCGCGTTGTCGGTGGAAAGCGCGCGCGCCGGAAAGAAAACAGGCAGTCCCTCCATCCCCGCTTCGCGCTCAAACGTCGCCCGCAATTCCCGATTGGCGGCCACGCCGCCGCTAACAAAAAGAGTTCGAACGTCATAAGCCCGCGCCGCCGCCAGCGTCTTCACGACCAGATCGTCGACCATGGAGCGCTGAAAAGAAGCCACCAGGTTGAGGAGTTGCCGGTCCGAGAGCCCGCGAACATCTTCAATCGTCGGCGTGCCGATGCCCGCAAGCGCCTGTCGGCGAGCCTCAATCGCAGGTTTCAGGTTCTCGGTCTCGACGTATCGCAAAACCGCCGTCTTGATTCCGCTGTAGGAAAAATCAAAGCTCGGCCCACCAAAGTTCGGCCCACTAACGTTCGGCCCATCCTCCTCCGCCCGACGCTGCGTATGATCTCCCCGCTTGTGATCGCGCCGGTCCGGGTGCTTGATCTGCGCAATCTGAAACTTGACCGCGTGCGGATCGCCGTGCGGCGCGAGCCGGTCGATGATCGGTCCTCCCGGATACCCCAGTCCCAGCAGCTTCGCGACTTTATCGAACGCCTCTCCGGCAGCGTCGTCGCGAGTGTGCCCGATGTTCCGGTAGGTCCAGAGATTTTCCTGCAACTGGGCAAGATAAAGATGCGTGTGCCCGCCAGAAACCACCAGCGCCAGCACCGGAAAATGCAGGTCTGCATTTTCGTTTTGCCGCTGCTCCAGCAATACGGCGTGGATGTGTCCCTCAAGATGGTTCACCGCGATCAGCGGTTTCTCCAGCGCGAAGGCCAGCGCTTTGGCATAGCTGATGCCAACCAGCAGGGCGCCCGCCAGTCCCGGCCCTTGCGTGACCGCGATGGCATCGACGGACTGATAAGTCTGTCCAGCTTCGGCCAGAGCCTGCCGCACCACCGGAACAATGGCGCGCAAGTGCTCGCGCGAGGCAAGTTCCGGAACCACTCCGCCATAAGGCTGGTGAGTGGCGATCTGCGACGCAACGATGTTCGACAAAACCCGCTGCCCCGAGCGCACCACCGCCGCGCCCGTCTCATCACAGGAGCTTTCGATGCCGAGGATGTCCGCGTCAGGCATAATGAGCTGTCAGCCGTCAGCCATCAGTTTCTAGTTTAGACGACTAGCGGTTGGTGTTGCTTTAGCTGATGGCTGACGGCTGATGGCTGAATGCTGAATGCCAAACAACACGCCGCCGAAATCGTCCGCGCTCTGCTCGAACGCGGACACCAGGCCTACTTCGCCGGAGGATGTGTCCGCGACCTGCTGCTCGGCCGCGAGCCCGCCGATTACGACGTAGCAACCGACGCAACCCCGCGACAGGTCATGCAAATCTTCCCGCAAACGTTCGCCGTAGGAGAGCAATTCGGAGTAGTGCTGGTGCCAGCAGAACCCACTGGAGCGACGGGCGCCCCTTCGGCAAGCTCAGGGCAGGCTCTCGCCCGTCAAGGCGGGCGTGCTAAAGGAGCCGTCGAGGTAGCCACCTTCCGCTCGGACGTAGGCTACTCCGATGGCCGTCATCCCGACGAGGTTCGCTTCACCAAAGACCCGCGTGAAGACGTGCAGCGCCGCGATTTCACCATCAATGGCATGTTGCTCGATCCCCTGACGCCCGATTCAACGACCAACGGGATTTTGGATTTCGTAGGTGGCCGCGAAGATCTGCAGGCCGGAATCGTGCGCGCCATCGGCGACCCCGAACGCCGTTTTGCCGAGGACAAACTGCGCATGCTCCGAGCCGTGCGCTTCGCGGCGCGCTTCGATTACCAGATCGATCCGGCGACGCTCGCGGCGATACAAAAGTTAGCGCCTCAAATTCGCCAGGTTTCGTGCGAGCGCGTGCGGGAAGAACTGACCAAGATGCTAACCGAGGGCCAAGCCCGCCGCGCCTTCGAATTACTGGATACAACCGGCCTCTTGCCAGAAGTCCTGCCGGAAATCGTCAACATGAAGGGAGTAGAGCAATCGCCCGAGTATCATCCCGAAGGTGACGTCTTCGTGCACACGCTGCTTCTCCTGGAGAAACTCCCGGCTGGCGTTTCGAAGACGCTCGCTTGGGGAGCGCTGCTCCACGATGTAGGCAAGCCGCCGACCTTCCGCATCGCGCCCGGCCGCATCCGCTTCGATGGCCACGTGGAAGTAGGAGTGAAGATGGCCGCCGAAATCTGCCGCCGCCTGCGCTTCTCGAACCACGAGACCGACCAGATCCTGGCGCTGGTAGACAATCACATGCGTTTCGCCGACGTGCAGCGCATGAAGCAATCCACGCTGAAGAAGTTTCTCCGCCTGCCCGCCTTTGACGAGCATCTGGAATTGCATCGCATCGACTGTCTTTCCAGTCATGGCAATCTCGACTCGTATGAGTACTCGCGCGAGCAGTTGCGTTCCCTGCCGCCCGAAGCGATTCGTCCCACTCCGCTGATTACCGGCCGCGACCTGATCGAAGCAGGTTATGAGCCCGGTCCAAGATTCAAAGAAATCCTGACCGCAATCGAAGACGCGCAACTGGAGGGGCGACTCGCGTCACGCGAGGCCGCGATGGAGTTTTTGCGGCGCGATTTCCCAGTCTAGCTCCGAGGCACGTGTAGCGCGGGTTTAGATTACATATTGTTTTTTTCGCTGTTGGCCTTGGCTGGGGCCATTCCGCGTTTGCGGTCCGGGCCGATAGCAGGCTTGGATTGTGCCGGGCGGAAGATGTTCGCCGT
This sequence comes from Terriglobales bacterium, assembly GCA_049513095.1. GTDB lineage: Bacteria > Acidobacteriota > Terriglobia > Terriglobales > Acidobacteriaceae > Acidiflorens. Next base: position 12,362 of record JBEKWL010000087.1, on the reverse strand, counting down.
CGGTCTTCTCATCGTGGTTGGCATCCTGATTGGTTTGGGGCGAGGCGTTGACTTCGCAGGCTTTCTGGTCGAGGGGAGTTTGGGATACGGTTTCGGGATCGATGACAACCTCGGCTGGTTGCGGCTTTTCGAGTTCCATGCGCTTGAGATTCGAAGAGGCGAGCTGGAGCGCGTAGAGCAGGAGGCTGGCGGTTTTCTGTTCGATTCTCTTTTGGAGGACCATCTGCACGACCTGGCGAATGACGGTCTGAATGGAGTGCGCATCTTCAAAAACCGGCAGTTTGATTTCGCCGGTTGCGTACTCCCCTTCGGAGTAACATTCGACGGTCAGGGGACGATTCTGCTGATGATAGAAACAATAACTTTTTTTGCGCAGAGCGGGCGAGCCGCACTGGATTCCGCTGACCTTGATGTGTTGGCAACGAGCTGCTGCTAAGGATGACATAGTTGCTCCTGATTTCCTGGCTGCGTTTGTTGGCTGCGATCTGCTCGCTCGCCAAAGGTTAGTAAGGGTACCCCCCTGTGGTCCGGTATATTAGACTCAACGACTTAGCGTCCGGTGTGCGGCAAAGTCTTGGAAGGAAAGTAGTTATAGGTAAAGTCTTGATTGTAGGCCGGTTAGAGTTGTTACATCCTTATCTGCCGGATAGGTCACGGCTGGCGCGGGAGTTATAAGTTGAGAGACCCGCGCGTATCTGCTGTCATTTTCTTCTATTTCTATTATACGGCGGGTTGTCAAGTGTTATTCGCGGGAAGCATCACGAGCACGCTGGAATCAGCAGCATCGCGGCCCCGAGGGGCCACTTCTCGAAAAGCGCGAGAAGTGGCGCACCCGGCTTTTCGCGGACAAGAGTGTCCGCGCTACACGAACTATTCCTCGTTCCTGTCCCGGTCCTGCGAGGTTATCTGCGTCGGATCTGCTGCTCCTGGTACGGGCTTTTGCAGATCGATCGGAGGCAATCCCGCTTTCTCCAGCTGATCGTTCAGCTCCGGAATGTCTTTCGACTTGAGTTGGGCCCACGCCGACAGATGCTCTCCGAGCGCCTTGTCTACTTCGCCGAACATTGCGACTTGCTGGGTCGTCGGCGCGGCGTCGGCTGAATCGAGAGCAGTGACGATCGCGTTGAGGCCGCCATTCAGCCGCGCCAGGCTGCGGCCATCGGGAGTGCTCAAGTAGCGCGTACGGTAGTCGCCTTCCTCGCCCTCGATGATTGCGGCTTTCGCTTCTAACTCAGCGGCCGTCTTTTTTATCGCATCCGGTTCGGCCGCGAGCGCTTTCAACTGGGATCGCAGGCTGCGCACTTGTTGCAAGGCTTCGTAGTCTTTGTGAAGGGCATCGGCAATTTTCTGGTCGAGTTCGAATTGCCGTCGCAGATCTTCCGGCGAAGTCTTCACCCGCGGATCCATGCGAATATCCAGCGGCTGCGTGTACTGTTTCGCGTTCACGGTCAGAATCACGGTGTACTTTCCGGGCAGCACAATCGCTCCCAAGGGATAGAGTGGCGTGTCGTGGAAGATCGCGGACATCGGGTAGTCGCGCGTCAGCACGTCAGGCGCAGGATAAGTCAAGTCCCAGACAAAGCGATGCATGCCAGCCCCAGCCGACAGCGTTCGCGCTGGCCGCACCCAGTACATGGGAACGTTGAATTGCTTAGCATAGTTCGAGTTAAGGACCGGTTCGGGCTTGTCGGCGCTCGAAAAGCGGCGCACGACTTGTCCCGATGAGGCATCGACAATTTCCAGCGTGACCGCGCCGGAGGCCGCGCGGTTCAGCCAGTAGTCGATCATCGCGCCCTCCGGAGGATTCTCGCCGGCGGGTTCTTCGGGCGGCAGAGGCGTGTCGGTGTTATTGTTGCGGCGCACGCGATAGGTGAGCTGCGGCGCGTAAAGATGCGCTGGAGCTTGCGCAACCTCGGAGCTGAACTGCCGCAGTGCCGTGATGTTGTCGAGGATCCAAAACGAACGCCCATGGGTTCCAACGACAACGTCGTCGTGATGAATTACCAGGTCGCGGATCGAAGTCGGCGGCAGATTCATCTTCAGCGACTGCCAATGGTCGCCGTCGTCCCACGAAACATACACGGTGCGTTCGGTGCCGGCGAAGAGTAGTCCCTTGCGCTCGGGATCTTCGCGGACGGTGTTGACGGGCTCGTTCTCGGGCAGGCCGCTAACGATCTTCTGCCACGACTTCCCGCCGTCGTGAGTGCGGTAGATATAAGGATGCAGATCATCGAGCCGGAAGCGGTCCACCGCTGCATAGGCAGTTGGGGTATCGAAATGTGACGCATCCATCTGCGCCAGCTTGCTCCATGGCGTCAATTCGGGCGGCGTCACGTTCTGCCAGTTCTTGCCGCCGTCGTGGGTTACTTGAATCAGGCCATCGTCGGTGCCGGCCCAGATCAGGTTGGCATCTTTCGGCGACGGAGCAATCGAATAGATCACGCCGCGATGCTTGCCCTTCTCCGGGTCGGCCTCGATAAACGGTCCGAGAGTCGCCGGAGAGCCCGGATCTTCGCGCGTGAGGTCGGGGCTGACGATCTGCCAACTGTTGCCACCGTCGCGCGTGGCAAACAGCACGTTCGATCCGAGATAGAGCACGTGCGGATCGGCCGCCGAGAAAATCAGCGGCGCGGTGCGATTGAAGCGATACTGCCCGGTGCGCAGAACCACCGGCGAAACGTCGCGCGTCTGTCCAGTGTTGCGGTCGAACACCGTCGCCTTGCCGCCGTAAATCAGATTGGGATGCAGCGGATCAGGCGCGACGTAGCCCCATTCTTCGACGCCGACCGTGGTCCAGTCGCGAAAAGTAATTTCGCCAAAGTCGCTGCGGCTGGCGGTGCCGATCGAGCCGCTTTCCTGTTGGCCGCCATACACCCAGTAAGGAAATTCGTTGTCGGTGATGACGTGATAGAACTGCGCCGTGGGCTGGTTGTACCAGGAACTCCAGGTCTGGCCGCCATTCACGCTGATGGTCGCGCCCTGATCGACGGCGAGGGCGATGATGCCGGGGTTTTCGGGATTGATCCAGATGGTGTGGTAGTCGTCGCCGCCGGGCGCGCCCTTGATGGCGGTGAAATTCCTGCCAGCGTCGGTGGAGCGGTAGGTCGAAGTGTTCGCCACATAGATCACATCCTTATTTCGCGGATCGACGCGCACGCAGGCGAAGTCGTCGCCGCGTCCCGAGACGCGTTCTTCGGTATTCACCAACTGCCAGCTTTCGCCGGCATCGTCGGAACGATAAACGCCGGTTTTCTTCCCCGCATCTACCAAGGCGTACATGCGATCGGGATCGCTTGGCGAAACGGCGAGGCCGATGCGGCCCAGATCATCGGCCTCAGTCGGCAGTCCCTTCGTGATTTGCCGCCAACTGCCGCCTCCGTCGGTCGATTTGTAGAGCCCGCTCCCCGGGCCGCCGTAGCTGTCATCGGTCGTCCACGGAGGACGGCGCGAGGCCCACATGCCGGCGAAGATTACGTGTGAGTTTCGCGGATCGAACACGAGGTCCACAGCTCCGACGTTCTCGTCTTTGTAGAGAACCTTCTGCCAGGTTTGACCGCCGTTGAGTGAGCGGAATACGCCGCGCTGTTCGTTCGGGCCGTAGGGATGCCCTTGAGCCGCGACGAAGACGCGATCAGGGTCTTTGGGATCGACGATGATGGATGCAATCTGCTGCGCGTCGTGCAGGTCGAGATGCTTCCAGGTGCGGCCCGCGTCGGTCGATTTGTAGATACCGTTGCCTACGGACAGATCCGGCCGGCGCAGGCCTTCGCCACTTCCGACATAAATCGTGTTCGGATTCGACGGAGCGACGGCGAGGGCTCCGATCGAACCGGAGGGTTGGGCGTCGTTTGGTTGATCGTTGCTAGGTTGAGCGTTGTTAGGCTGACCATCGAAAATCGGATTCCAAGTGTGGCCGAAGTCCGTCGTTTTCCAAACTCCGCCGTTGTTGGGCGCCATGTAGAAGACATTCGGCTGGCCCGGAACGCCGGAAATCGCCACCGTGCGGCCGCCGCGAAACGGGCCGATCATGCGCCAGCGGAGTTCCTGATACATCGCCGGGTCAAACTGCTGGGCGGAAAGCGCGAAAGGAAAAGGCAGAACACAGAGCAAGGTGAGCAGAATCCACAAGAGGCGCTGGTTCACGGTTAGTCCTCGAAGCGAGGTAAGGATAAACCACGGCAGCAGAGATTGGACAGCGCGGTCGGATATGTACGGTCAAAAAGAAAACCCGCCCTGCGGCAACCGAAGGGCGGGTTCGGCGCTTTCTCAAGTCAAATCCTAATGACTTTTATCGGCTTTGTCTGCGGGTTTTTTGGACTCCGCGGAAGGGGCGGCAGGCTTAGGTTTCCAGAACTCCGGATCTGCCTTGACCCACCCGTCCGCCGGATAGCTCATACGCGGATTAATTGCGAAGAGGTTGGCCCCGCTTGACTCAATCGCCCTCGCCGACAACTCGTTGAGCTTTTTCATGCCTTCTTCGCCCATGGCCGCTTCAAAATCCTTGCTCTCCGCCCAGCTCTTGTCAACCTCCGCCAGCGACTTCATCGGAGTGAAGACTAAATAGGTGGTATTCGGCAAGCCATAGACCGCCGAATAGACTGACCAGTGTGCGTCGGGGATTTTGTTGTAGGCTTCCTTGACCATCTTTACGATTTCGTCCCAGTCCTTGTCATGTCCGTGCTTGACCTGCCAGCCTGAGATTTCGAAATAGCGGGTGTGGGCGATGTCGACCTCGGGACGCAGACTGTATTCCTCACGGAAGGCGAGCACGGCGCCATCGGTCTCGCTCAAGAGATCGCCATCGGCAGCCCAGGCGTGGTCGAGAGCCGAAGACAGCATCTTATTTTTTGCGGTTGCGCGCGTGTCTTTTTCCCAAGCTTCAAAGGATTCGTAGCCGGTAAAAAAGAGCGCCCGGTTTTTCCCTGAAAGGGATTCCATGGCCAGATAATGAGTCGGCCAGTTCGCGCGCATCATGGCTTGAACAAATAGGCTTTCGGTTTTTTCGTGTTGAGTACCGGATTTCCCCGGCTTGGTGTACTCTCGTCCGGCCACCAATATTTTGGGTGGCATCGTGGCCATGGACTTGTCCTGGGCAGCAGCAATGCCGGTACCGATCGGCAGCAGAACGACCAGGGCGAGCATCGCCCCCGCGATTCTTCTCATAGTTGACCTCCTCGGTCACACAGATAGCACGGATTTTCTTTCTTGACCCCAAAAACTGGCTAATTGTACGCGACTTTCGAATTTTCGCAACCTGGTGAAACGATTCTTCAGCGGCGCAGTTTCTCTACGTAGCGACGGAGGCAGCAACCGGAGAACGCCCAAGATAGCGCCGCAATGCATCCTGCCATTCCGGCATGCGGATGTTGTACGCGTGCAGGCTGTCAGGTGACAGAACCGAGTAGGCGGGCCGTCGCGCCGGACGCGGGAATTCAGCCGTGGTCACAGGTTTGACCACGGTCGCCATTCCGGCCTCGCGCACGATTTCGGCGGCGAACTCGTACCATGTGCAGTCGCCGGAGTTGGTGACGTGCACAATCCCACGGGCGGAGGCGCGGCACAGTTCGACGAGAGCGGATGCGAGATCGCACGTGAAAGTTGGGCTGCCACGCTGATCGTTCACCACGGAAATCTCAGGACGCGTCGACGCCAGCTTCAGAATCGTCGCCGGAAAACACTTGCCTCCGTGGCCGAATAGCCACGAAGTCCGGGCAATGCAGACCTCGGGCATGATATTGAGAAGCCGCTCCTCGGCCCGGGCTTTACTCTCGCCATAAACGCTGGTCGGACTTCTAGGGTCGCTGGTCTGGTAAGGCGATCCCTTGCTGCCATCAAAAATGTAGTCCGTGCTCAGGAACATCATTCGCGATCCGGCTTCGCGGGCGGCCTCGGCCACATTGACGGCGCCCTCGCAATTCACCGCGAAGGCCAAGTCGCGGTTTGACTCGCAGCCATCGACGTCGGTGTAGGCCGCGGAGAGGAGAATCCAGTCGGGACGGGAATCGCGAATCACGTCGCGAACGCGCCCGTGGTCGCGCAGGTCGGCGTCTTCTACAGACAGCGCGGTCAATTGTTCACCGCTCTTCCCGTTACCGCTCAACTCATGAACCAGTTCCTGGCCAAGCAGTCCGGAGGCACCGAACAAGGTGACGCGCATAGCGGCATTGTAAATGGGAACTCCGCAGAAAAGATTGAAAACCCCGCGACTTTGTCTTCTTCTCGATTCGTCTCTACTCGGTCTCAGTCGGTTGCGGTGTTCGCACCCGCCGCCGCAGTGCGTGCAGGATGAGCGATCCGCTGATGCCGAAGCAGACCACGGCGGCAAACGCCACTAGATCCAGCGCACGGCGCGCCAACCGCAGGTAATCCGCGAACAGCGTGACCATGGCACAGAGAACACCGAGGACGTTAAGCCAGCGAGGAGAATGAATATTCGGAAGATCCTGCCGAAACCAAACCTGAAGCAGCAGCGCGGCCAGCCCGATGGCCGCCACCACGACCAAAGCGACGGGACTGAAAAAAGCATTCGGCCCCGTGTAGATCACGACCAGCGCCAGCGCCAGAAGGAGCAGACCTGAAGCGATCACGGTCCACCGGCGCGCAACTCTGGACTGGGACCGGGACCCGGAACTCGTCACCGAGCGATCTCCTCACTCTTCCCCATTTTGCCATTGTACTTCGGCCTTTCCTTCCGCGCTCAGGCGTTGCTCGGCATCCATTCCGCCGGGCGATTCTCGCCGTGCGATATAGCGTAGAGGACCAGTTCCACCCGGCTTGAAATCCCCACCTTATCGAACATGCGCAGCAGATATTTCTTGATCGTGTGTTCGCTGAGCCCCAGTTCGGACGCGACCCCGCGGTTGGTCAAGCCGTCGGCTACGAGCGCGACGACCTGCTCCTCGCGAGGTGTCAACAAAGACCTCCCCGTTGAGTTGACCACTCGCAGCGTGGGCACCTCCGCCAAAGCATCCAGCACGTAATTCATCTGCCTCATGCCCCAAAGCGGACGGACCGGATGTAGGCCTCGTCACACCCTGTCCGTGGCCGGAAAGCTCGGTGACGAACCGCTCGGCATCTGCCTGGGCCTGTTCGGGATCGACGTCAAATTGCTCGCAGATCCTATCGCGGACAATTTCCCGCAGAGGAGTGTGACCGTCGGCAGCTTGAAAGATGGTGGTTGCGACTTCGTTCAGCGTGAAGAAGGTCGAATCGGCCGAGTTCATGACCATCATTTCGCCGGCCAGCGCGCGGGCGGCAATGGCAGAACTGCGCGCAATGTAAATGCAATTCTCAGGCATGCTGAGGGACCCCCTGGAAGTTGCGTGCGAAGTAGTGAACTCGATCCCACACCCTGGCATCAGGATAAAACACCAGGCGGCGAATTGGAACCCTTCCGACGAAATCGCATGCCGTGGCGAAAAGCTTTTCCACCAGGCCCCGGTCTTCGGCGAAGAACAGAATATTGTGCATGAGCCGGCGGACGGCTTCCGCGGACGACAACTCATCGACACGGTTCTCCGAACCCTTCTCCAGAAAAAACAGAGCGGAGACCGGAGCCATGCAGTTCTCACCGGCCTTGGCCAGCTCTCCGGCAAAAGGAGTGCCGAATGCCGCGTACCCGTCCGCGCTCGGGCGCAAGTAGGAAATTTCATCGGTAAGCAGGGTGATGTCCGCCGGCGCCAGCCGCGTCATCGTGGTCTTGCCCGCGCCGGACACGCCCGAGAACAGACAGGCCCGGCCATCGCAGATCGCACTGGCGGCGTGCAGCAGGAATCCGCCGCGCTCGGCAAGAATCAGGCTGTGCAGAATGCGCAGCACCGAATCGAGAGAATAAGGATTGGCATTTTGCCGCACGCTGCCTCTTCCGGTGCGCGGATCCCAGCGGGCGTGGAAGTCTCCGCTCCAGTATCCACGCGTCACCCTCGCGGCGGACGCGAACGTCGTCATCGGAAGCCGGGCCCGTGCTGGTGAGATCAAACTCGAGTTCAAACTGAGGAAGTGAAGAACTCAGGAACCCGTCATAGCGCTGGCGCAGCAGATCGAGAAAGCCCTCGTCGCAGGTGGACAAGGCAATCGGGATCCCTCCGATCTCGACACATGCGGCTTTTCGGGGCGCGGCCATCATAAGGCTTCCAGCTCACCGGAACCCAGCTCCGTGTCCTGTTCCGGGCTGTGAAATTCTTGCGCCGATGCTCTCCGGCGGCTGTGAAGTTTCAGAGCAAGACGCCGGGCGACGCCACAATGACAGAGCATCATGCCCAGCGCGCGGGACAATTTCACACCAAACCATTTCACGCCAAGCCCAGAGACGCCTCGCCTTTCGTCAGCCTTGCTCACCAGCCGGCCCAGCAGCGCTTCGGCAGGGAACTGAGGGTCGGAACCAGGCATGGAATCGCCGCGCAGCACGAAGCCGTTCAGTGTGCCGGGGGCGGCCAGTCGATGCAGGAAGAAGCGGCCATCACGCAGGGCGAGCACGATCTCGCCAGGCCGGACGTCCTTGAGCGAGCAACTTGCGATCTCGACCACATCGCCCGGCCAAAGAGCGGGCAGCATGCTTTCACCGTGGACTTGCAGACGCGAACGACCACTGCGACGCAAAGCATCAGCCACCAAAGCTGAGCGTTCTGCGTTCCAACTCGAGCGCGCCGTACTCGCGGTGTTTTCCAGCATCAGGAAGTTTCTTGATGACCCGGACATATGAAAGGGTTTCGCCCTCCCTGTCCCCACTTTTGATAAGAGTAAGGGCAGTGTACTACACGGCTTTCCCCGGTGCCAATGTGACTTGGGCGCAAATCGGAGAACGCGAATCAACATCCTCAATAAAATGACACGGTTCCATCTTGCCGCGCGCGCCGCAAACTTAGCGACAAACCAGCGAGCGCGAGCGGCAGCAGGACCACGCCAAACCCGGCCAGGATGGCCAGTGTGGGAGCCATCGCTGACATGGACTGCCCCTCAAGCAGCGCCCGGCGCATTCCATCGATGGCGTAAGTGAGAGGAACGGCGCGAGCGAGAAGCTCGAGCGGGCGGGGCAAGCTCTGGATCGGGAACATGGTTCCGCTCAGGAACCAGAGTCCGGAGCCGAGCAGCCAAAGCAGCGCCGAGCCTTTCTGGAACGCAACCTGAAGCGTGGCCGCAGCGATCCCCAGAGCCAGGGCGATGGCCAGAGAAAAAATCAGTACCGCAACGCACGAAAAAAAGTTGGCGTGGATCGCTGCCCGGAAAACTGCCACTCCCGCGAAAAGATAAACCAACAGATTTACCAGGTTTCCGGCAAAGGCAGAAACGGAGCTGAGGATCACGAGCTCAGCCGGAGCAGTGGATGTCGTCATGAGAACTTCCAGCGTCCCCGTCTGCTGTGCTTCCTGGACCGCGCTCAGAAAAGCTTGCGCGCTCATTACGAAGAACGTGTAGACGCCGGTGCCCACCAGAAGGAACGGGAAGTACTCGACGCCACCCGGTCGAAAGCTGGGACCGATGGCGCGGGATAGAAAATAAAAAGCCGTCAGTTCGGTGAACACTCCGACCAGGGTCACGACGAAGCCGCTGCGGTGGCGGACGGCCGTGAGCAGATCGCGCCGCAGGATGGCATGGAGCTTGTCGAGGGTCGAAGGCATAAGAAATTTGTAATTGGTAATTGGTAATTTGTAATTGTGTTTCTGTTTCTGAATATATCTTTCAGAGCGCCCTGGTCGAAATTACCAATTACCAATTACAAATCTTTCTCATCAACCTCGCCGGTCATGCGGAAGTAGAAAGCGCGCAGAGCGTCAGCGCTTTCGCCGTCGCCCACCGAGCGATCGGCGAGCACTTCGCCGCGATGCAGCAGCAGCAGGCGATCCGCGACGGCAGACGCTTCCGCGAAGTTGTGGGTGGCGAGCAGAACGCAGGTCTCTTGCCGTGCCAAGGCGCGGATCGTGGCCCAAAAGTGGGCGGTGGTGGCGGCGTCGAGGCTGCGCGTCGGTTCGTCGAGCAAGAGCACGCTGGGGCGCTTGACCAGTGCGCGCGCGATGCCCAGTCGCTGATACATGCCGCTGGAGAACTTCATAACCAGCGTGTCGGCTTGCTCTTCGAGGCCGGTATCGCGGAGAACTTCCTTGATCCTTTGCGCTCGCTCGCTGCGCGGAACTTCATCGAGGGCGGCAAAAAAATCGAGATTCTCACGAGCGGAGAGACGCGGGAAGAACGAGCGCTCCGCGGCAACGGCGATGCCGACTTGCCGCCGGACTGCACCGGCGTCGCGACGTGCATCGAGGCCGCCCACGCGAACCGATCCGGCATCGGGCAGGAGCATGGTCGAGATCAGCTTGAGGGCCGTGGTTTTTCCGCTGCCGTTCGGCCCGAGCAGCACCATGACCTCGGCGCGCGCTACCGAAAAAGAAACGTCTTTCAAGGCAATAGTTTCGCCGCCCCGCTCCCTTCCCAGCCAATTGAACAAAGCGGGACGGTGGCGAAATACCTTGCGAACGGATTGGAAGACGACGCGGTCCATGACGGGGAAACGACGAAAGTCCCGGCGAAAGTCCGAACGGCGCTTCGGACACACGCCGAAGACTCTGTATTATAGTGGCGATTCGCGATCCTTATTGATTCTGGCTTGCGGTCGCTTGTGTAAAGTCCGGAAACCGCCTCCATGACCGAACTCTTGCTTTCGTCTTCCGCGTCGAGCACCGCGCCGCAGAGAGCAGACGAATTTGAGTTCCTGTGCGCGTTGGCTGGCGCGGAACTGGCTCCGGAGCGGATCGAGCGCATTGCGAATTGGAATCGCTCCGCCCTCGACTGGAGCGAAGTTCTGCGTCTGGCTGAGCACCATGGAGTGCTTCCGCTCGCGGCGCGCAACCTGATCGAACATGCCCGTGGTCTTCCAGCGGAAGTCGAGCGCACGCTGCGATCTGCGTATGACGCGAACTTGCGGAGCAGTTTGTGGTTCACCGGCGAACTGGCGCGCATCATGCAGCACTTCGAGCGCAGGCAGTTGCGGGCGGTCCCGTACAAAGGGGCGGTGTTGGCACAATCGCTTTACTGCGATCTTGGCCTGCGAAGTTTTTCGGATCTCGACTTTCTGATTTCTTCCGCCGACTTCGAGCGAGCCAAGCAAGCTCTTGCTGAAATCGGTTATCGTCCTGCTGCGGATCTTACGCCGGCCGTCGAGCGATTGTGGCTGCGGACCGGCTACGAGCGGGCGTTTGACGGTGCCGCGGGAAAGAATCTGGTCGAACTGCAGTGGGCTTTGCTGCCGCATTTCTATGGGGTTGATCTGGGCGTGGAAGATCTGATGGCGCGCGCCGTCCGCACTGTCGTCGGTGGGTGCGAAGTGCCGTGCCTGGCTTCCGACGATTCGTTGTTGGTGCTGTGCCTGCACGCTGCCAAGCATCTTTGGACGCGTCTGATTTGGCTTTCGGATATTGCCGAGACTTTACGGACACAGTCCCAAGCCCAGACCATCGACTATTCACTGGCGTTTACCCAGGCGCGGGCGCTGGGAATCGCTCGTATTCTCGGCGTAAGTTTCTGGCTGGTGAAAAACGTGCTTCGGGCGAAGCTTCCCCAACCCGCAGAGGAAATGATTGCGGCCGATCCTCGTGTGCCCGCTCTGGGCGCCGAATTCGCCGCGCGTCTGGTTCGCGGCGCCTCCTATGATTTTGAATCTACGGAATACTTCCGGCTGATCCTGAAACTGCGGGAGCGGCGCGGCGATCGCTGGCGATATCTGTGGCGGCTGGTCTGGACGCCGGGCGTGGGCGATATTGCCGCGGTGCAATTGCCGGAAGCGCTCTTTCCCTTCTATCGGGGGGTGCGCCTGATGCGGTTGATGCGGAAACTGGTCGGGTGATGTGTAGAGACGGGGCTTGCCCCGTCTCCCTTCGCGGCAGGAGACGCGGCAAGCCGCGTCTCTACGGGAAATTTCGAAGACGCTGCCGCTAGTGCAATTCGCCGTCGCCGGGGGCTACATCTGGCGTGTCTACTTTCCGCGCGACGGCTGCGTTCCCTGGCGCCGGCGCAGGCTGAAATTCGCCAGGATCCTTGCCCGCCAGGGCGACGTTCATGAACTGCATCCAGATGGGCAGCGCGGCGCGGGCTCCGGTTTCTTTCTCGCCGAGTGATTTTTTTTCGTCGTAGCCGATCCAGACGCCGCAGGTGAGCGACGGAGAAAAGCCCACGAACCAGGCGTCGGTAAAATCGTTGGTCGTTCCCGTCTTGCCGGCCAGCGGATAAGGCATTTTGGCGGCGGCCACCGCTGTGCCATGGAGCACCACCTCCCGCAGCATCGAGGTCATGACGCGCGCGGTGCGCGAACTGACGACGTCTTTGATGTCGGAGAAATCTTCTTCCAGAATGCGGCCCTCGTAGTCGGTCACCTT
>JBEKWL010000086.1:0-15598 GCA_049513095.1 Terriglobales bacterium | reverse complement strand
GCACGATGGTCGCGAGCCGCAGCAGTTCTTGTTGCGCATCTTTCTCCCGCTGACGAATGATGAAGGTAATGCAGAACCCAACACAGCCTACGAAGAATACGGTGATGATGTGAGATTCCACTTGGGACAATCGCGGAAAACATATTTGCTTCGTGATCTCGTAGACCGCCATCGTGCACAACGCTACGAGTCCGACCCGCAAAGCCCCGAGGATTTGAGAGCGCCTAGACATGGGACTGCTCAGGCACCGGCGGGAAATTGAAAGCGTCGAAGGCGATCTGCTTCATAATCATGGCTAAAGCAGAGAACGTAGTTCATCAACTGGGGGAGGGCTTCGAACATTATGAACGTCGGTCACACATACCAGTGTGATCCAGATCACACGCGGCATTACTAAGGTAAGGACGCATTGTCTTCCGCTCTTCAAGCGTGCTGGCCGTTCCTGTCAGAAAGTTGCCAAAAGGCGTACTGTCCCCAAAACTCAAGAAGCTGACGCCTGCGCACAACATAGCTGTTTTGTTTACGAAATCAGAACAGAACTGTCGTTGTTTGCACCTTTCGTAACTTTCACTTTCCCGACATTGTTCTCACACTAATCTCTAATGTTTGCATTGCGTCGGATTGGCCTTGAATAGCGAACGACATAAGCAACGCCGCACGAGGCCGATGCGGCAGGTCGAAGCACGCGAGTGGTGGCTGTGGGGCTTTGCCGTCACAGTCACGCTAGTGTTGACGGCGGGCATCGTGTCTCTGACCTTCTCCGGCCCTCACCTCTTAGAGAACTCCGAATGGTTTGATCTCAAGGAGTGGGTACGGGGGCTGGCATGCCTTGTGCTCCTATTCGACATCTACACGGTTTATCAGCAAATTCAACTCCAGCGTATCCGTCGCGAACTGACCCAGCGCAATCAGCTTTTTGAAGTCATCACCGAGAATGCAGCCGACATGATCGCGGTCATCGATTGCGCTGGGAATCGGCTCTATAACAGCCCGGCCTACCAGAAAGTTCTCGGGTATTCGTCGGAGGAATTGAAGTCGACTTCGTCAGGGGAGCAAATCCATCCCGAGGATCAGCAGCGGGTACTGGAAGCGGCGGAGAAAGCACGACTCACGGGACGAGGTGAGCGGCTTGAATACCGCATACGGCACAAGGATGGGACGTGGCGGATTTTGGAATCAGTCGCCACCGCGATTCCAAATGAAAAGGGTCAGACCGAGAGACTGGTCATCGTCAATCGCGATATCACGGAGCGCAAGCGGGCGGAAGAGATGCTCGCGCACAATGCTTTGCATGACCTTCTGACTAACTTGCCGAACCGCACCCTGTTTCTAGATCGCGTGCAACATGCACTTGCGCTTTCCCAGAGGCACAAAAGCTCTAAATTCGCTGTGTTGTTCATTGATCTTGATGAATTCAAGGTCTTCAATGACAGCTTGGGCCACGCGGCAGGAGACGCCCTTTTAATACAGATTGCTCGCCGATTGACTGCTTGCATTCGGGGTGTCGATACGATTTCGCGCTCGGTCCTGACACAAGGTGCAAGCCCTGTTGCGAGCGAAGCGAGTTTAGCAAGACTGGGCGGCGATGAATTCACCATTCTGTTGGAAGGCCTTAGAGATTGCGGCGATGCCGTTCGGGTAGCGGAGCGTATTCAGGAGCGATTGGCCATTCCTTTTGATGTGGAAGGACAAGAAGTGGTGACGAGCGCCAGCATCGGGATCGCCTTTTGCGCAACTTCATACACCAATTCAGAAGACGTGGTACGCGATGCCGAGATAGCGATGTACCGAGCCAAGCGGGAAGGAAAAGCACGCTGTCAGGTCTTTGATAACGTGATGCACATCTCTGCCGTCAAGAGATTGCGCCTCGAAACCGACCTGCGCCGAGCACTCGAACTGGGTGAATTCCGAGTTCACTATCAGCCCATTGTGTCCCTACAGAGCGGAAAGATTGTGGGATTCGAGGCGCTCAGCAGATGGCAACGGCCTGAAGGCCTCCTGTCACCTGCCCACTTCATCCAGATCGCTGAAGAGATTGGAATCATCCTGCCAATGAACCGCCTGTTGCTGCGCGAAGCCTGCCTGCAGCTTCGTGCATGGCACTCCCAATTTCCTTCCGATCCCCCGTTGACGATGAGCGTTAACATCACCCCAAAAGAGTTTGCCCAGCCGGACTTGGCGGCTCAGATCGGAACGATTCTGGGCGAAGTTGGAATCCACCCGAGCAGCATCAACGTTGAGATCACAGAAACCATCGCGATGGCAGACCCAGAAAGATCGAGTCTAGTTCTCTCAGAACTGAAAACTTTGGGAGTTCACTTAAGTATTGACGATTTCGGAACTGGGTATTCTTCGCTGAGCCGATTGCAAGGATACCCCGTGGACACCTTAAAGATTGATCGCACCTTCATTTCTAAGATGGACACGGACAGTGAGATCGTGCGCGTCATCATTATGTTAGCTCACAACCTCGGTCTAAAGGTCGTGGCCGAAGGCACTGAAACGGCAGAGCAAGTCAGCCTGCTCAAAGAGCTAAAGTGCGAACTCGTGCAAGGGTACTTCTTCGCCCGACCCGGAGACCACGCCGCTGCGCAGGCGCTTTTGATGAACACCTATACAGTGGAAACCCGGCCGTCACGCTTACCTCGGTAACTTGGTTCGCCTCGCCAACGAACGTAATCTGTAGTCAATGCCTCGGGGAGTACAACGTCACAATCGCACTAAGATGGTGCTGCCGTTGCGAGTCTGGCCCGACGACGAGAATGGTCAGAACGCCGAGCCTCAACTTGCCCACACATTGGACATTAGCCCCATCGGGGGACGGTTGGGGGGATTACGCAATCCGCTGCAGACCGGTCAAACCATAATGCTACAGCGGGGCCAAAAAAGATCTCAGTTTCGCGTGGTCTGGACCAAGCAGCTCGGCCCATTCGAGATTCAGGCGGGCATTGAGTCGGTGGCATTCGAAGAAAAAGTCTGGGGAGTCGAACTTCCCGACGAACCTGCGTCCCCTGCCAGCTCCCTCACGCAACGTAATTGTGCAATCCCGACTCCACTCTCCTTGGCGGACACGTATCAAGAGCCTCTCCAGCCCCGGTCGATCCGTCCCCAAGTGGCACAACCCATGGATCCGCGGATACGCTGGATTACCATCGCCGCCAGTCTACTGCTGGCAGTGTCATTGCTAGTATTCGTCGGGCGTTGGATTCTAAGGAACTCTGAGCAAGCTACGACCATCCTTCTACCAGCATCGGCTCCCACGGCGGTTTTGCCTGTGCTTTCAACTAGCCCAAGACCTTACGGCTATGTCAAAGTAATTTTCTCCAGGGAAGAAGCCGGTTCCGGCTCAAATCGCTTGCAAGTGGCGGAAGCGCCGCAGGGCCATGTGATCTATCCTGACGTGCCTGACGCCAATCTTATCGGCACAGTCGGCATGAAGGCTGTGATCGCAACCGATGGCCGAGTGAAGGAAATTCACGTCCTGAGTGGCAATCGGATTTTGGCCGAGGCCGCGGCAAGGCCGTCAGGTTCTGGCGCTACACTCATCATGAATTGAACGGCGAAGCCGTCGAAGCCGAAACTAGCGTGACCATCAGCTTCCATGGGCAGGACGCTGTTTCCATCAGTTTTCCGTCCACTGTCAGCAACAACGGCCTCGCGCTGAAGGCCAAGGTAGCTAGCTAGTTCACTATTCCCGACTGGACGATGAGGAATATCCGGAAACGCCTGGTGGATTGTCACGCCCCCAACAGGCAACGCCGCCCGATGTTTGGGCGGCTTTTCTTTTGCATCGGGCGGAAGGTGGGAGCGGTACCTGTCGCAACCACGTTTGCACTCACAACCACGTTGTTGGTGAAATTATGATCTCAGTTGATGCGTCTGAAGCGGGACACAGAAACGGGACAGGTATCCGATGGCAGGCGACACCGCCAAAGCAAAGAGTGCATACCAACAGCGGAGTACGCGAAGCTGCAATGCTGCAATAGCCCGCTCCGGCCGACGCTACGGCGAGGGCGCCGAGCCGATTCCGATGATATGGATGTTAAGAAAAACGACCCAGAGCAGGTTCTCTCTGGGTCGAGTCCCTCACTAAGTTCAGTACCATCGTTCCATGACCCGAGGCTTAGGATTCCCTATCGACTCTTTGCCGTGCTCGTTGCGTACATGCTTCAACATGGCACGAGCGGCCTGCGTGCGACGGCTACCGAGACTGTCATCGAACTCGTTGACGTGCTCGGTATGTGGGCAGTCAAGGCAGACGAGGACTACGCCGCTCGTGTTTCTGTTGATCGTGTACATGTTGCCGAACATACCCGCTGCGCTTTTCCGCTTGGTGTGATCGCAATCACTTTCCGGTTACCTCCGTTTGGGAGAGAGGGTGCGTACCGAACGACCTCTCGCGTCAGATGCCCTTCCGCTAGCATCAGTTGGCACTGTCTTGTCCTTGTCTAACGCCTGACGCAGATCGGCAATCGGGTCTTCGCTGTCTTCAATCCCCACCGAGTAACGAATAAGGGCCTCCGGGAATGCCGCTCGGCGCGCGTTCCTCCTTGGTGGACTCGACGTGGCTCGTGGTGGAGGATGGACCCGCGACCGTCTCGACGGCCCCCAGGTTCGCAGCCAAATGTGCGTAACGCAGACGCCGCAGAAGAGATTTCATGGAATCGAAACCGCCTCGGATGGCTAAACTGAGCACGCCTCCAAAACCGCGCATCTGCCGGCGAGCAATTTCGTGATGTTCGTGGGACTCCAACCCGGGGTACCTTACCTTGGTAACGAGAGTGTGATCTGGATCACACTGCGTGTGGCATAAATGCTCAATAGTGTACCTAAGTATCTTTAACTAAGGGTTGTGGGAGTATGTTCAAGCAGTACCACCCGATTCGGGCGCTTCGCTACGCCGCCATCGCGGTGGATCTCGCTGCGGGTCTTGCGGGATTTAAGCAAGTTTCCTGTCCCGGGCCGGGAGAACACTCCTTAGGAGTTCGCGCTGAAAAGTAAACACACAGGACTGAGATTGGGCGTGGCATTTGCTGTGTTGATTGCCATGTTGGTGGGGATCGGGCAGTCAGGACTCCGCCGAATGAAACAGATCGAGGAAAGCCTTAGCGACATCACTGGCAGGAGATCAGACAAACTACAGCTATCACGGGAAGCGTTGAGGCTGTCCAATCGCAACAGTCGTATCACGATGGAAATATTTCTCGTGCAAGATAGAGCACAGACCGACGTGTTGTTGGCTACAAGGGCCGAGAATACCAAGAAGATTTCGGCATTAGTGGCGGAGATCACAAGCCGCTGTGAGTCAGAGAAGGAGAAGCAGCGGCTATCGGCGGTGGAAGCAACAAGAAAACCATATATCGATAGCTACCTACGAGCTTTGCATTTGCTTGTCGATGAACGGGAACGCGACGCAGCGGTAACGGTCATGGTCAACGAAACACTTCCGGCACTGGTCAAATATCACGCTGCTTGGGAGGAGTTCGTTGACTTTCAGAGAGACCAAATGATCAGCGCTAACAACCAAGCTGAGGTTGACTACGCCAAGGCCCGTCGCCTTGCCTACTTACTGATTGCGCTAGCAGTAACCGTCGCTGTCGCTATCACGGTATTCACGACCCGCGAGACGGCCCGCGAGATTGCTGCGCGAATTGGCGCACAGAAAGAAGTTACTAAGCTCAATGCGGCTCTCGAAGAAAGAGTGATGCAACGTACCAGCGAGCTCAGCGAAGCAGTCAAGCATCTAAATTTGCAGGCGGCGGCTTTAAAAGCCGCTGCCAATGCCATCGTGATCACAGATTCCCACGGCACGATCACGTGGGTGAACCGTGCCTTCACGACCATGACTGGCTACAGCCAAGAAGAAATATTGGGCAAGAATCCTCGCCTGTTGAACTCCGGAGAGCAGCCCGAAGGCTACTATGCCGAGTTGTGGTCAACCATTTTGTCAGGCAAGGTCTGGAAAGGCGAGATTGTCAACAGGCGGAAAGACGGGACAACCTACACCGAAGAGATGACGATCACCCCGGTAAGCCTAGAAGACACCGGTAATCCGACCAACACGTACTTCATCGCCATCAAGCAGGACATCACTCAACGCAAGGCCGCTGAGAAACAGGTGCAATTCCTAGCCTATTACGATGCTCTTACGGGGCTGCCCAATCGGACTCTTCTACAGGACCGATTGTCAAAGGCACTCGCCGGTGCTCGTCGGCGAAAGGACAAAGTTGCGCTTCTGTTCCTCGATCTCGACGGGTTCAAAACCATTAACGACTCGCTCGGGCACTCGGTCGGCGACCTTGTCCTGCAGGAAGTTGCAGAACGGCTTAAGAGATTTGCGCGTGAACAGGACACAGTGGCCCGGGTAGGCGGAGACGAATTCCTCATTGTGTTGACTGCTGTAAAGGACGCAGCCGACGCAGCAGTCGCCGCTGAGCGGCTCATGCATGCAATGACCGTTGAACTCGTCATTCAAGGTCGTTCACTCAGTATCAGCTGCAGCATCGGCATTAGTATTTTTCCCGAACACGGTACGGACGGCGAAACTCTGACCAAGAATGCTGATGCGGCCATGTATAGCGCCAAAGAGAGTGGATGTAACAGCTTTCGTTTTTTTTCGGCCGGCATGAATGCCGAGGCTATGGAACGCTTGACCCTGGAGCACAGCTTGCGACTGGCACTCGAAAAAAGAGAATTTTTTCTGGTGTATCAACCGCAGATGGATATTGCCACGGGAAAAATCACCGGGTTGGAAGCGCTCCTCCGCTGGCAGCACCCGGAGTTGGGCCTTGTGCCACCCGATAAGTTCATCCGAATTGCTGAGAATAGCGGCCTGATCATGCCCATCGGTGAATGGGTGCTCAGGACCGCCTGCTCTCAGGCTCGGAAATGGCAGGACGAAGGGCTTCTCGCGGTGCCGGTAGCCGTCAATGTGTCAGCGGTCCAGTTTCGCCAAGAGGGCTTCTGCGAACTCATCGGCCGAGTGCTCTGGGAAACTGGCCTTGCCCCCCACTACCTCGAACTGGAGCTGACGGAAAGCCTCTTGCTATCGAATGCACAACTGACGCTCTCAGTTCTCCAAGACTTAAGGGCCATGGGTTTAAAGCTGGCGATTGACGACTTTGGGACGGGCTATTCCAGCCTCAGCTACTTGAAACAATTCCCGGTTAGCAAGCTCAAAATCGACCGTTCATTTATTCGGGATGTCGCCGTGAATCCTGATGACGCGGCGATCACAACCGCAATCATCGGCATGGCAAGAAGCTTGAATCTCAAGGCGATTGCGGAAGGCGTCGAAGACGAAGCGCAAATGTCATTCCTGCGAGCACGTCAGTGTGACGAAATTCAAGGCTACTACTTCAGCAAGCCTCTAGCGGTTGACAAAGTTGCCGAAAAACTGCGCGGCGACTATCCCGAAGCGCTCGTCCGAACACAAGCAAGCGGGGAACAATCATGACAGACGACCTTATAAGGAGTGTATTTCATTATTGGAACCGGCCTTGCACTTTTGGTGTCCGCTGATCCAGTCACAATTCAGCAGTTCAACCACCCGACGCGTCCGCAGTAACGCACTCACTGCGACAGGCCACTAGCGTGGGGGATCCCTGTGCTTGTCGCCTCACCGCGCCGAAAGGCAACGAATCCGAAACATCATTACCTTGGTTACATTCCGGCTATCCGCCCTTGCGGCTAAGCTTGGCCTTAGGAATCCACTGATGAACACCACCTCTCCCAATCTGGTTGGCACGGTACTGCTCGTCTCCAGAGACGCAATTGCAAGCCGTCAACTGACCAATGCGATGCAGCAACTCGCGATGTCCGTCGAGGTCTGCGTCGATATCTCCGCTGCTGCCGATCGGATGAGCCGCCGGAAGTTTGAAGGGGTGATCATTGACTTGGCGCTTGGTGGGCAGGGCATCGTCTGCCTCGAACACGTGCGGGCCTCCGCCTCAAACCGAACCGCTGTCACTTTCACACTCACCAGCAGCAGCCAGGAGACTGCCCAAGCGTTGAACGCGGGCTCCAGTTTTGTGCTTCAAAGACCCCTTACCTCGGAGTCCATCGGTCACACCCTCAAGATTGCCTACGGACTCATTATGCGTGAGCGCCGACGCTATTTCCGCTATCCCGTCGCCGTCCCGGTAGTCCTCAACCGAAAGACGGCACCCGAGGTCTTTGGCCAAACGGTCAACATCAGCGAACGTGGCATGGCGCTTAGCACTTTAACTCCGCTGGCACCGGGGTCGGAGGCCACCGTCCAATTCACCCTGCCAGACCCGCTCGTGCGGATCACAGCCGAATCCAAGGTGTGCTGGAACAACGAGAAGGGTGAGGTTGGTTTGTCCTTTCACTTCTTGCCCTTTGATTGTGCTTCTCAACTCCAGTCATGGCTGGCGCAGAAGTTGGAACAACAACTACCCCAGCTGGTGACTAACAAATTTTGCGAATCCAGTCTGTCCTGAGCCTGTGGAATTGCCAGCCACTACTGTTTGATGGTGATAGAGTTGGAGCACGGGAGCAACGGTGAGGACGATACTTGTAGTGGAAGACAGCCGCCTGATGCGGACCTTGGCCGAAAGGGATCTGGCGAAGGCCGGCTACCGCGTCATCACGGCTGCAGATGGGGAGCACGGCTTGCGGTCTGCACGACAGAGCACTCCTGATCTCATCCTGCTGGACATGCTTCTCCCAAAGGTTTCTGGACTCGATGTACTCCGTGCACTGAAAACTGACGAGCTCACCAAATCCATTCCCGTAATCGTGCTGACAAGCCTTTCCAAAGGTAATGCGGACAAGCTTATGAGCGAAGGTGCGGCAGCCTTCTTTGAAAAGTCCGACCAAGCTTTCCAGGGCAGTTCAGCCGGATTGATTCAACTGATTGGCAGCGTGCTGGGTAGTGTGAACGCCACCGGAAGATAAAAGAAACGGGTTAAGAAGTGCCCCGGCAAAATCCTTCACCGCTCTCGTAAACAGCTTCCACTAAGCCGTGCACTGCGAAGAGCGCCCTAAAAGTGCTTGATACCCCGACATTGTTAGAGAGGTTTGACCAACACACCTGTTCCACTAGCTTCTAGCAGGCTGCTGACAAATTGATCCGCAGCGTATTTTTCTTTCTGTTGTTCATCGTGGATGATGTCGAACGGGCTGATTTCCGGTGCTGGTGTGGCCTTTGGTTCTAACTCGATGCGGTTACAGACACACGTCGGCCCCGGCTACACCACCGGAACCGCGAGGGCCAGATTCCGCATGCGCACCAGGTTGTAAGCGGCGCAGGCGAAGGTGAAAAGCCAGTCCACTTGGCACACTCCGCGATGCCGCAACTTGCGCATGAGGGCAATCGTCTTCAGCCAGCCGAAGCATTCTTCGATCCGTTTCCTCTTTCTCTGGCTGACGGCATAGCCGGGATGCCGCGTGGTGCGACCATCAATCGCGCTACCGCCGCGCCGTCCCAGGTTCTGCGCCACATGCGGCGTCACCCGCAGATTCCGGCACTCTTGCACGAAATCCCGCGTGTCAAACCCTTTGTCGCTGCCTACCGTCACCGGTCGTATGCCGGGAAGCTTCTCCAACATCACCAGCGCCGCGTCGCGTTCCGCCGTGCCGTTGGCCTGAAACACTTCGGCGTCCACGATCAGTCCGTTGCGGTTCTCCACCAGCAGGTTCCCGCAGTAACTCAACTTCGACTCTTTACCCTCGCCTTTGCGCGCCAGCCGCGCGTCGGGATAGGTTTTCGACGCATGCGTCTCATTCGACCTCTGCTCCCCGCGAAAGTTCACGGTGGGATTGCCGGGATCGTCCGGCGGAGGCGTAGGCTGCTTGTCTTTCGGTTGAAAACTCTTCGCGCCCGCCCAGGCTTCCAGCAGCGTGCCGTCCACCGTGAAATGCTCGTCCGAGGTCAGACCCTTCGTCCGCGCTTGCTCGACCACCCGCACCAGAAACTCCTGGGCGACATCCGCCTCCAGCAAGCGGTCGCGATTCTTGGTGAACACGGTCGCGTCCCAGACGGCATCGTCCGCATTCAGCCCCACAAACCAGCGGAACAGCAAGTTGTAATCCATCTCTTCCATCAGCAAACGCTCGCTGCGGATCGAATACAGCATCTGCAGCAGCTGCGCCCGCAACAACTTCTCCGGCGCAATCGACGGACGCCCCACGGTGGCGTACATGCCGTCGAACCGCCGCGACAACTGGCTGAGCACGTCGTCCACCATGGCCCGAATGGCGCGCAGCGGATGATCCTTCCGCACCCGCTGTTCCGGCGACAAATAGCTGAACATCTGACTCTGCTGCTCATCGATTCCGCGCATACCACTCTGTTACCATGATTCGCCTGTGGAGAGGGAGTAGTCTTTCAGAAGCCTGCTACAGGGCGAACCGGAGGATAGCGAAAGGGGCAAAGCGCGTGGAAAGCATACCTTCAGAGGAAATAGGCGTGGCTCTGCCGGGTTCCTTTGCGCCGATTAAGCTCCCCGCCGGATGGTCGCGGGCCTCCGAGCCGAGCGGCGCGATGACGATCGTCGGCCCCGAGGGCGACCTACGGGTTGCGTTCGTTATGTGTGCGCTCGACGGCACGCCGGAAGAAATCGCGCACCGCGCGTGGCGAGTTTTCGACGCTGGCTTCGACTTCCCGGCGCGGCAGAAGATCGAGATGCCTGGGAGCGGCGGGTGGGACGCGAGCTTTCAGATCGTCCACAACGTTCCTGCAGCACAGTCGCGTAGCGCCATGGCCGTTTTGCGCACCCTGGGGAATAACGCCTACTGCGCCTTGGTGCTCGGGACAAAGGCTTCCATGACTCGCCGCATGGCTCAAATCATGGAGGTCTTGGAGAGCTGGAAACCCGAGGGGCTGAGCGCGCCAAACCTTGCCGGAGCTGAGCAGAAAGAGTGGGGCGAAAAACAGAGCGCTCAAATGAGCGAATTCCTTCGCCGCGGCATGGCGGAATTGCAGATTCCGGGAGTCGCAATGGCCGTCGTACAAGGGGGACGCATCGTTTTCGCCGCAGGCTTCGGCACGCCCGCGATTGGGTCGAGCGAATCGGTGCGGTCGGACACGCGCTTCATGATCGGCTCGAACGGCAAGCCGCTCACCACACTGATGATGGCTCGGCTCGTGGCGAGCGGGAATTTCGATTGGTCCACGCCGGTGACGAAATTGCTGCCCGACTTCGCGCTCGCCGATCCCGAACTGACCCGCAAGTTGGAGATGTGGCATACCGTCGCCGCCTCCACGGGGATGCCGCCGCGAGACATGGACCTGATCTTCAAGTTCAAAGGGGTCACCCCCGAGCAGCGGCTGACCGAGATGCGGCAGATGAAGCCCACCACGGGCTTCGGGGAAACATTTCAATACTCCAATTACATGGTAGCCCTCGGAGGGTATGCCGCGGCCCGCAGCTTTCGGCAGAAAAACTCGCTGAAACAAGCCTACGAAGAGGCCATGCAGGAATTGGTATTCGAGCCGCTCGGCATGGAGCGGACCGGTTTCGACGAAGGGCCTGGCGAGCATTGGGCATCGCCGCACGCCATTGGCTTCACGGGGAGTTGCGAATTGCTCGACTCGACGATGGAGCGTTTCGCGGCAGCGATTGCACCAGCGGGCGGAGGGGCCTGGTCATCTGCCAAGGACATGGCGTGGTATCTCCTGCTCGAATTGAACCGGGGAAGACTACCCAGTGGAGAACAGTTGCTCCCGGAAGATGTGCTCGTGGAACGATGGAAGAGCAGGACCAAAATCACCGACAAGATGAGTTATGGGCTGGGGCTGCTCCGCAGCGAAGAAGACGGGCTGGATGTGGTCAGCCACGGCGGCATGAGCCTTGGTTTCACGTCCGATATGTATTTTCTGCCCCAAAACGGCGTCGGAGTGGTCTTGCTTACGAATCTATACGCGGCCAACCTCCTCGCGGCAGCGCGCCAGAAAGTATTCGAGCTGCTCTTTGGCGCGCCGGCGAAAGCCCAGCAGATGATCGAGGCTGCTTCATTGGCTGAAAAGCAGGCCATCGCGGGCAGGCGCGCTCGCGTGAAGCTGGATGCCGAGGCCGCCGCGTGGCTGGATGGGATTGCGGGCGAGTACCGAAGCCGCGAGCTCGGACCACTGGTCGTGCGTCGGAAGGAGGGGAGATATTGGGGCGAGTTCGAGAGCTGGGCCAGCCCGCTGGGCATTGAGGAGCAACCCGGGGGACGGCCGCTGGTGGCGCTGCTCGGGCCCGGATTGATCCACGCCCTCCGCCTGCAAGTGGCGGGGGATGCTCAGGCCCTCGTCCTGGATCAGGGACAACAAGTCTACAGGTTTGAGAGACAGTAACCGCCCTTTCGGCGAGCAAGTGGGTAGAAAGATTTGGATTCACCGCGCGCACTGGGCCGGTGACCCTGGGAGTAGTTTTTCAGCAGCCTGCTAGGCCTCGGGCATTTTCAGAGGTCCCAATGCGTCCAATGGAGGCGATCCTTCGTATTCACCTCGATAGCAAGGAAAGTTAATCGGTGTGTCGCGAAATGACTTCAGGATTTGACCGAGTCTGAGGGTACCAGACCGTCTCACCTCTCGAACTCGATTGAGATTTATTGTGAAAGGAACGTGTTCCCCCACTTCACCTGACTGATGGATGATTTCACCTTCCGGGCCGACAATTATGGATCGTCCATTGCCCAGCTGACCCGCATTGTTTACATCAACGAAATAGCACTGGTTCGTGATGGCACTGGCTTGGGCAATGATCAGTTCTTGTGCCCGATCAATGGTTCCGGTCATGGTCGGATGGATAATGATCTCAGCGCCCTTCCACACCAGCGCGCGAGTCGTCTCTGGAACCCACCCGTCATAGCAGATTGAAACTCCAAAACGACCAACCTCCGGAACGTCGAACACGACAAACTCAGTTCCCGATTTCACTCCTTTTTCATAGGGCAGGAAGGGATACATCTTGCGGTATCGCGCGACGACTTCACCTTCGGGATTGATGACCGGCGTGGTGTTGAATATATTTCCTCCAACCAGTTCATAAATTGATCCCGGAATCAGCCATACATTATTTTTCTTGGCCAAAGCTTGATACCGGGTTTCGGTCGGTCCGGGCATCGCTTCGGCAAAACTCAACCCAGGTCCAAAAGAGCAAAGCTCGGGGAAAACAACCATCCTTACCCACGGAAATCTCGCCAGCACACGTGCAGTTTCTTTTTCTAGACGATCGCGGTTATCGGCAAAAGGCAAATCGACCTGCAAGGCTGCAATCGAAAATAATGACATGTTCAACTCCAAGACGAAGACGAATAACTACGACGCGTCGCGCGGACTTAGGAAACAGCTCGAGCACTCTGCGCGTCAGGCAGATCGTTGACAGCACCTTGATCCAGCACCCATGCCGGGATCGCCGACGCAAAAGTTGCAAAAGCTAGCAGCACGAGCGCCGTCGCGATCAGCGCCGAGTAATTGCCCGCTCCAACAATAAATGAAAATAGCATCGGGCCTGATGCCAAGCCCATTTTGGAAGCAAAACCGCCCCATACCGCGGTCTGGCCGGTTCGATCAAATCTGGCGCACATGCCGAGCAGGTGAGAAATCACGAAGTTCCACGTGATGCCTGTACCAATGTTCGCCGCAATCCAGATCCACTTCACCTCGCTGTAGTTGAACACATAGGTGCCAGCCAGCGTCAACAGCATGCCGCCGAGGATCGGCTTGAATATCCCAAAGCGAGTGGAAATCACGATCACCAATACTGCACCGAGCGTCGCGAACCAGTTCGCAATGCCCAGGGTTTCGCTGACGAACGCGACTTCCAGGCCGTGGTACTTCCCGAGACCGATGATGAAGGCGAATAGCCCCATGTTGCCGGCCTGAAAGAAAAATACCGAAAACATCGCGAGCAACAGCGGTTTCAATTGCAATTTATCGGGCGCGGCACCCGGAGTGCGTGGCGCTGGCGCCTTGACTGGATAATCTGGCAGGAACTGCAGCATCACTAATGTCGTCACGCTGAACAAAATCAACGTCACAAACAGAATATTCGTGCCAAACCTCGGTACCAGCAATGGCAAGCTCATTACGCCGAGACCGCCCGCGAAAACCTGCACTAGAAGCAAGACGCCAAAGGTGCGGTCGGGTGCCGTGGTGCGGGCAAAGATCGAAAAGCTTATGCCCACCAGCATCCCACCGATAAAACCGTGCAAAAATCGAGCACCCATCAGCGCGAATGGATTCTTGACCAGCATGGAGAGCAGGTCCATGCCAATCAACCCCAGCAGAAACAAGTGGGCGGTAGACCTCCAATGGATGCGTCGCACCAGAAATGCAATCAAGAAGGCACCGCAGGCCGCACCGTAGACATTGCATGAGCCAACCAACCCGGCCTGTTTGTTGGTAAAGCCAAGTCCTACCTTCAGCCCATCTACCAGTGCCGGCATGATGTTGACATAAAAGAATCCGGCGGTGGCGAGAAATGCCAGCAAGACACGCGCCAGCATGCTGTTGGGGGAGACTTTCGGCAGGCGGTTGAAAGGTTCCGTGATCATTCTCCCGTATCAAAGGCGAACAGCGACCTGGAGTATAGCAGCACTCTTCAGAGTGCGGATTGGAACACCTCCGTTTTTTCTTGAACTCTAGTGGCCCTGCTTAATATTCTGTCCCCTCACCAGCGAGGGATCCTTTGCTGACCGCGAAAATGCCGATGACGCGTTGGACTCTTCTCCATTTGCTATTTCTATGGCCAGCGGTGTCTGGATGGTCCGCACCAATTGTGGCCACGAGACGCGTACCGGGGGATTCCCTGATTGGGAGTGGCAATGTGCATCGGTCCGCTCTCACTTACAGCGAACTTTTCTCGAACACTGGACCCACGGCTCCAGTCGATGATGGTGACGGCTTCGCTTTGCCGGCCAATGCGGCTGCGCCTTCTCAGAGCTTCGAGGGCACATTAACCCTCGCCGACCCGGCATCGAGCGGGAGCGCTCAGATCCTGCGAGACGACTTCGGAGATGACAGCGCAAACAATTCCCCGTGGCGACATCTGCCCAGCTTCAGTTTCCAGTTTGTGCAGAACGGGAGCTACCTCATTCCCGTTCAGCAAGGTCTTGTCATCACGGGGAACGCGGCATGGAATTACATCGTTGGGCCCGGGCGGGTGTGGCGGGAAAAGAGCGACAACGGCTACATGCGCGCCTCGCTTCCCTTCGCCCTGGTAGAGAGAAATCAGAACTGCGTGCACAACGGGGAAATGACGTTCCTGTTCGACCGCACGAAGAGCCCTAACATTTCGAAGGTTCGTTACCAGGTCACGCAGGAAACGTGCTTGTATTTCAAACTCGACATGTGGGGACAACTCGCGGCAACTTATACTCCCGGCAGGATTGCCAACGACCGGGCACTGGAGAACGCGGAAGCCGCCGAAGTGGCGAACCGCCTACCCACCAAGCCTTTCAGCGCTCTGGCGAAAGACTATCCAAGTTCAGGGATCAATATTGCCAACTTCACCCAGGGATTCCAATCGCCCGCCGACATTACCGCCTATGGGCTGTTGATCAATGGTGTTCTCTATGTCAGCGGTTGCCAGACGCGCTACGGCACCTACGCTTTCTGTGACAACATGCGCTTGCCCTCCTACTC
>JBEKWL010000085.1:0-15850 GCA_049513095.1 Terriglobales bacterium | reverse complement strand
TCCAAGCACGATGTACACCGTGACCAGCGCGGCCAGAATGAGCAACGGCTCATTGGCCAGCGAAGCCGTGAATGATTCTGCGGTGCCTTGAAAACCAGCCTGCAGGCTGGGCGGCATGTGCATGTCTTTCTGCACTTTGTCGACCGCCGTAATGGCCTCGCCCAGGGCGGCATTCGGCGCGAGATTGAACGATACGGTGATGGCCGGAAATTGACCCTGATGGTTAATGGAGAGCGCCTCTGTCGTCTTCTCAAAGTGCGCGAAAGCGCTCAGCGGCACGGCACGGCTGGTGGCCGAACTGGTGGCGCCGGCAGAGTTTGCTCCCGTGCTCAACGGCGAGGAGGCGCTCGCCGAAAGCGCGTTCGCGGGAGGAGCCAGGGTATTTGCCGATGGTGTGTACAGCGCTGAAGCTGTCAGCGCATTCGACCCCGCGGAGGATGATCCGGAGGACGCGAATGAGGAAGAGGCTCCCGCGCCGCTTGCTCCGGCAGAAGCATTGGACTGGATGTAGATATGGTTCAGATTGTCTGGGTCCAGCTGAAACTGCGGCTGACTCTCAAGCACAACGTGGTATTGATTCACCTGCGTATACATCGTGCTGATCTGCCGCTGACCGAAGGCGTCATACAGCGTGTTATCGATAGTCGTGGGCGCGATGCCCAGTCGCGAGGCGGTGACCCGGTCGATCACCAGAGATACAGCCAGCCCTCCCGTTTGCTGATCGGTGGCGACATCTTCCAGCTCCGGCAACTGCTTCAACCGGTCGACGAAACGGTTGGTCCAGTCGTTCAGTTCATTGGCATCGGGGTCTTCGAGCGTGTACTGATATTGCGTGCGGCTCACCCGGTCATCTACGGTTATGTTCTGCACCGGTTCCATAAACAGCTGGATTCCCTGAACCTGGTTCACGCTGGAGTTGAGCCGCCGGATTACGTCGGAAGCATTCATCTTGCGCTGGTCGAGCGGCTTTAAATTGATCGACATCCTGCCGCTGTTCGCCGTTGTATTCGTTCCATCGGCGCCGATAAACGACGAGAGGCTTTCCACCGCCGGGTCCGCCAGAACCGCCTTTGCCAGCTCCAGTTGCTTCTTTGCCATGGCCTTTGAGCCAATCGTCTGCGGCGCCTGCGATATGCCCTGGATGACGCCCGTGTCCTGCACCGGGAAAAATCCTTTGGGGATGATGATGTAAAGGAAAACCGTCAGCAACAGTGTGGACACCGCGACCAGCAGCGTAATCGTCTGGTAGCGCAGGACAACTTTCAGCGTCCGGCCATAGAACGCGATCATCCCCTCGAAAGCTCGCTCCGAGGCCCGATAGATGCGCCCCTGCTGCTCCTTTGGCCTGTGCCGCAAGATTCTCGCACTCATCATCGGGGTAAGCGTAAGGGAAACCACCGCCGAAACAATGATGGTGACGGCAAGCGTCACGGCAAACTCGCGGAACAGGCGCCCCACCACGTCGCCCATGAATAGCAGCGGAATGAGTACGGCAATGAGCGACACGGTGAGCGAGAGAATGGTGAAGCCAATTTGTTCCGCACCCTTGAGTGCCGCTTCCATGGGTGGATCGCCCGCTTCGATGTAGCGCGAGATGTTTTCGATCATCACGATGGCATCGTCCACAACGAAGCCTGTGGAGATGGTCAGCGCCATCAGCGATAAGTTATCCAGGCTGTAGCCAAGGATGTACATCGCCGCGAAAGTGCCGACCAGTGACAGCGGCACAGCCACAGCTGGGATGATGGTGGCGTATACACTCCGCAAGAAGAGGAAGATGACCAGCACGACCAGGCCGACCGTCAAATACAACTCGAACTTAACGTCGGAAACTGATGCTTCGATGGAGGTTGTGAGATCGGTGAGCGTGGTCACCTGAATCCCCGTGGGCAGGTTGGCCTGCAGCTGCGGCAGCAGTTGCTTGATGCTCTTGACCACGCTGATGGTGTTGGCCCCGGGCTGCCGTTGCACGTTCAAGATGACCGCTGGGGTCTGGTTCATCCACGCGGCCTGATTATTGTTCTCTACCCCATTCACGACGCTTGCTACGTCGGGCAGCATCACCGGCGCACCGTTACGGAACGCCACTACAACTTTCTGATAGTCGTCGCTGGTGACCAGCTGATCGTTGGCGTCGATCTGGTAATCCTGGCGCGGCCCGTCGAAGTTCCCTTTGGCGGCGTTCACACTCGCCTGGGTCAGCGCCGCCCGCAGGTCCTCCAGGTTGATACCGTAGGATGACAGAGCCGCAGGGTTGGCTTGAATGCGGACTGCGGGCTTTTGGCCGCCGCTGATGGTTACAAGCCCGACCCCGTTGAGCTGTGAGATCTTAGGCGCAAGGCGCGTGTCCACCAGGTCCTCGACCTGCGAAAGCGGAATGGAACTCGAGGTGATGGCCAGGGTGAGCACAGGGGCATCGGCTGGATTCGTTTTGCTGTAGGTCGGCGGCGCGGGCAAAATGGATGGCAAAAGACTCTGCGACGCGTTGATGGCAGACTGCACCTCCTCCTCCGCTACATCGATATTCAGAGTGAGGTTGAACTGCAGCACAATGACGGAACATCCGCCGGAACTGGTGGAGGTCATCTGGCTCAAACCCTGCAGTTGACCGAACTGACGCTCCAGGGGCGCCGTCACCGTCGTCGCCATCACCGTCGGGCTTGCTCCGGGATAAAACGTGAGCACCTGAATGGTCGGATAATCGACTTCCGGCAATGCGGAGACCGGCAGTTGCGTATAGCCAACCAGACCAACCAGGAGGATTGCGGCCATCAGCAAAGATGTGGCTACCGGCCGCAGGATAAACGGACGCGATGGGCTCACGGGGCGCTGCTCCCCTGGGTGGTGGCGGCCGCGGCCGGCGTGGTGGAAGCCTTCGGAGCCGGGTTCGAAATGGCGACCGCGGTTTTGTCCTGCAACTTATCGAAGCTGCTGTTGGCGACGACATCTCCAGCATTGATGCCGTCAACCTGCGTCATACCGCCGTCGGTAACTCCCGGCTTTACGCTGCGCGTCTGCGCGATATTGTTTTGAATCACGTACACGAACGATGCTTGGCCATTTTGTTGAATGGCGGATGCCGGAATCAGCGTCACCCCCTGCAACGTATTCACCAGCAGCCGCGTGTTGACAAACTGGTTGGGAAAAAGCGCAGCATCCTTATTGTCGAAGACGGATCGTGCCTTTACTGTCCCCGTCGTGGTGTCAATCTGGTTGTCGAGCGTCAGCAGCACCCCGCTTGCGATTTTCTTCTGCGCCGTGCGATCGAAGGCATCGACCGTGAGCTTGGCCTTCGCGCGCAAGCGCGCTTCCACCGGTCCTAAACTGTCTTCCGGTATTGTGAAAATTACGGTGATGGGCTGCAACTGCGTTATGACGGCCAGAGTTGCGGTCCCGGAGGACTGCACCACGTTGCCCGGATCCACCAGCCGTAAACCCACCCGCCCGGCGATAGGAGCGGTGATGTGGCAGTACTCGACCTGAACTTGGTCATATTGCACGGTTCCCTGGTCGTTTTTTACTGTGCCCTCATCCTGCAGCACAAGCTTTTCCTGGTCATCCAAAATCTGCTTGGCAATCGCATTGCGCGCCCACGCTTCGCGGTAGCGTTCCAGATCCATGCGCGCTTGTGCCAGCACGTTCTCGTCTCGCTCGAGCGCACCTTGCGCCTGCAAAAGATTCGCGCGGTAGGCACGCGAATCGATGTCAACCAGCGGATCGCCCTTACTTACCAGCTGACCCTCCGTATAGTGCACGGCGACGACCAAGCCATTCACCTGGCTGGTAATCGAATCGGTATAGACCGGAGTAACCGTACCGATGGCGTTAAGGTAAACGCCGATGTCGCCTGTTTTAGCCGTCGCGGTCGTAATTGTGATCTTCGGCGGCGCGGGCTTGGCTTTGTTCGCCGTCTCGAGGTGGTGCCATAGCAGCACGATTGCAAGCCCTACAAGCAGTAACAACAGAATCCATAGGATGACCCACATTACTTTGTGTCGGTGAGATTCCGAACCGTGTGCCGTGAGTTGATGGTCACGCTCGATGAAGGGATGCTCATTTGCGTCAACGGTCAAAAGGAATCTCCTTTTTGCAACTGCGATTCCCAAGCATGGTACCGCTCATGAGCGACTCCGCAAGGTACAAAATGTTACCAGAGCTGGTTTCATAAAGCGGTTTTGGGTAGGGCACGGCTTCAACCGTGCCGCTCAGAGCCCGGAAGAACGCGGGCTTTAGTCCCTGAGGGACGTGCGTTCCGAGCTGAAAAAGCGTAAACGAAACCAGCTCCGAAGCAATCCAAGCGAGTGCTTGGTGCGAAAGGGGGGACTCGAACCCCCACGGTTTTACCCGCCAGATCCTAAGTCTGGTGCGTCTGCCAATTCCGCCACTTTCGCATGCGTTGAGCTGAACCGTTTCCCCGGATCGACTCCAGCGATCACAAGTCTAGATGCGAACGTGTGCCGATTGCAACGTCGCACTTGACCGAGGACCCTTCTAGCTCCTGACGCTAACGAGTAACCAACAGTTACGCATTATGCGGAACCGTTCGGTTACATATTCGCCGACGGTTCTGGTGGCTCCGCTTAGATTCCCTTTCCCGCCACCAACTCCGCCGTCGCCTTCTCCGCCACCTCTTCGCGGTAATGCAATACGCGCAGCCCGTCCGCCAGTTGCAAGAGTTCGCCCGGTTCCAGCAAGTGCGCCGGGTTCTTCGGGCCGCCCGGCAGTTTCAACTGCGCCAACGTGAGCGTCTTGTAGACGAGCAGTCCGCCCGGCCGCACCGCTTTCACTATCTCCGAAAACATCTCTCGCTTCAGATAGAAGAACGCCATCACCACTTCGAATCCCGCTTCGAACTGGGTTTGCGCAGCCTTGAAGTGGGTGAGATCATCTACTACAAAGTGAATGTGGGACGCGAGCGGTCCGGCATTCTGCCGTGCCTGTTCGACTCCGGTCTCGGAGACATCAATGAGCGTGACATCCCAACCCTGTTTCGCCAGCCAGATGGCGTGTCGTCCCGCTCCTCCCGCCAGGTCGAGCGCGCTTCCTCCATGCGGAAACAGCGGCAGAATGTATTCGGAAAACGCCCGCTCCAGAAAGGGATCGGGTACCGTCCATGTCTCTGTGCCGGACGCCTCGCGATATTTCTGGTTCCAGCGCTCGCGTTCGTTATCGGAAGAAGAAGAGAACGACATGCTCTGCGATTCTAACCCCAGTCGGCGAAGCGAGCGGTGGACATGCCGCGACTGACGCCCTTTTCGGCGCGTCCCTCCGGCCCCAACGGCCCGCCGCGCACCGGCGGAGGTGACGACGGCCGCGGGCGCGACGGCGACGACAGCCTGCCTGACCTTATTCCTGATTATGGCGAGCGCTTGCGCCGGGCGCGGATGGGACTGGCCGTCGCCATGACCCCCGTCGCCATGCTCTTCATTTCTTTCACGGCTGTCTATCTCATCCGGCGTGGATTCCTAAGTCTTGATCTGAGCAGCGCAAGTTACATCCAAACCTGGGTTCCGGTCCGATTGCCCTGGACGTTGTTGTTGGCCAACACCGCCGTCCTGGTCGTGAGCAGCATCACGATCGATCTGGCCCGGCGCGAAATCACGCGCGAAGCCGCGCTCGCCCCGGTGCAGTCCATTCCAGGCATCTCGCTCGCCGACGAGCGCCGCATCCCCTGGCTCTCCCTGACCACCGTGCTCGGCCTCGTGTTTCTTGCCGGCCAACTTTTCGTCTGGAGCAAGCTTTCCGCCGGAGGTTTTCATCTCGCCGGCGGCACCAGCAGTTCCTTCGTTTACATTCTTACTGCCATGCACGGACTTCATCTGGCCGGCGGCGTAATGGCTCTTATCTTCGCCAACGTCGCGTCTGTGCTGCATCGCCCGGTTGAAACCCGCCGCATCGTCGTCGACATTACGTCGTGGTATTGGCACTGCATGACTGGCCTGTGGATTTACATCCTTATATTGTTCTCGTTCGCGGCACAGTGAGCCGTCTCTTATACCGCCCAGCGACGCTTTAGAGAGGTTGATCCGAAACAGGCTTACGCCGAGGGTCTCAAGTTCGCGGATCACTCTCTCGGTTTGAGCGAGGTTGGGCCAACGGTGCAGATTACTTTCCGATGCGAGTGGGGGGTATCGTTACTTGGGATGGAAGGCGTCTTTGGATCGGTCCTGGCACTGCAGGTCGCAACGTGGCCGATCCCGGTGCGTCAATGCGTGGCCACCTCGCCTGGAGTGGCTACTGTTAACTCGTAGCCCATCTCTTCCATGAGGCTGCCCCATGCAGACTCGATGCTAGCCACGTGCTCCCTGGGCAAGTTGACGCGCCAGCCACCGGCCTTAGCCACCCGGATGTAGGGCAAGTCGAGCCGAGTCTCCTTGGTCGAGGAGAAAACGTGGGCTTGTTTCTTTTCCAGGGCGCGCATGTGCTTGGCATCGCTCTGCTCAATGGCAAAGGCGAGCCTGGAAGGATCGCTGGGAACACCCAGGAAATCAGCAATTCTGGCAAGTTCGGTTGCAGTCTGCGAATGCAGCGACTCGTACCGAACCAGCAAAAATTGGGGATCGTTGCGGCGGGTAAAATACCAACTCGCCAAGTGTTCGAACCAGCTCCCATAGGCATGGCCGGTGTTGCCGACAAGAAAACGCGGAATATAGTCGGCGAGGGGGTAGTTTTCGTCATGCAAGCGCTGCTTGATTCCAAAGTGATACTCGGCAAGGACGACGTCACGGGGGTCGCGGACAATGTAGAGCACCTTGCGGTAGCGAGGATCGAAGTATTGATGACTCTTCATGGTGCGGGGCCGTGGAAGCCGATTGAGAGCACGTTTGGAGTAGGCTTGGTAGTCGGGGAAGAGAACGTTGATATTGGTGAAGTCGGGATGTTTTTCGGGAGACGTCAGATTTGCCACCAAAAAGCGGACCCAGGTGCTCCCGCATTTCGGGTAGGTCACAAGAAACGTGTCATCGGGAAAAACGTCGAGCATGCGCCCTGGCATGTGCAGTCCGAGGGCGCGCTTGATGCCTCTGACCAGATATAGATCTTTAGTCATTCAAAACTCTTTCCGGGCGCGGCCTGCGCTGCGGTCACTCCCCACTGTTCTATGAACCGGCGCCTGATCGAAGTCATTGCCGGGCTATTGCTATGTTAACGCAATATTAGCATGTATCTCTATGTAGATAGTATAGTTTAAGCGAAAACAGGCCACACTCAAGTATCCATAGGTCGCGTCTTCACGGTGCATTGTCAGCAACTGAAGGGCCGGGGCACGGGCCGCATTCCGCGAGGAATACTGGTGCCAGCGTCTGGAAACATGCACGAACTTGCAGTGTTTGATCTATGTATTACCCGTATGTCTGTGATTGATTTCACATGGGCATGTTTGACATAGCTTGCCTGGCCGACGCATCTCAAAAAATTCTACAAGACGCAAAAAAACGCACGATTTGGGCTCAAAATATGCACCGGTTAGACACGGCTCAGACACAGCAAGTTACTGAATCCGCGTTGGCCGCAGAGTTTATAATAGAAAGATTCGTTAGCGAGTTTTGATCCGTCTGTAGTGCCAGGGGAAGATGTCGACAGATAGCATTGTTGTTCGCGGGGCCCGGGTTCATAACCTCAAGAACATTGATTTTGAGATCGAGCACAACACTCTGACCGTCGTCACCGGCGTCTCCGGTTCCGGCAAATCGTCGCTTGCCTTCGACACGATCTACGCCGAAGGCCAGCGCCGTTACGTCGAGTCGCTCTCCGCGTATGCGCGCCAGTTTCTGGAGAGGATTGAGAAGCCCGACGTCGATCTGATCGACGGCATCGCGCCTGCCGTTGCCATCAAGCAGAAGAACTCCACCCGCAATCCGCGCTCCACCGTCGCCACCGCCACCGAGATCTTTGATTACCTGCGCCTACTCTTCGCCCGCGTCGGACGCACTTACTGCCTGCAATGCGGCCAGGAAGTGAAAAAAGATACGGTGGACGAAGTCGCCGGCCGCCTGCTTGCTCTGGGCGACGGCACTCGCTTGCATGTGTTCTTTCCGATTCAGCCGTACGTTCCTGCAGCGCCGGCTGCGGAAGACAAAAGCGCCAGGAAGTCTCGCGCGAAGAAAAAGCCGGCCGAGTCGAATCTGCCCTCCGACGCGATTAAGGCGCGCCTCTTCGATCTCCGCAAACGCGGCTTCAACCGCCTCTTTCAGAACGGCCAGGTCTTCGAGTTCTCGACCCCGGAGTCGCTGCTCGATGTCAACTTTTCCGAGCCCGTCTTCGGTTTAGTGGACCGCCTCGTCGTCTCCGCCGACCAGCGCTCCCGCATTGTCGATGCCATCGAGATCGGATATCGCGAAGCGGGCGAGGTCATTTTCGAGACCGCGCGTCGGAATGGCGATGGGAATGGGGATGGCGACGGCGAAACTCCTCAGCGGCTGCGCTTTTCCCATCGCTTCGAGTGCAAGATCGACGGCAGCCGCTACGAAGAGCCGGAGCCGCGCCTGTTTTCCTTCAACAATCCTTATGGCGCCTGCCCGCGTTGTCAGGGCTTCGGCAACACCATCGACATCGATCTCGACCTTGTCATCCCCGACAAGAGCAAGACCTTGAACGAAGGTGCGATCGAGCCCTGGACGAAGCCCAAGTATAGGCCGCTGTTTACCGAACTCAAGCGCTTCGCGCGCCCGGCAGAAATTCCGCTGGACGTGCCCTGGCATGAACTCGATGCCGAGCACCAGAAACTGATTATCGATGGTGGCCGCGGCTTCGGCGGCGTCCGTGGCTTCTTCCATCATCTCGAGCGCAAGAAATACAAGCTGCACGTCCGCGTCTTTCTCAGCCGTTATCGCGGATACTCGCTTTGCTCCGCTTGCGGCGGCACTCGCCTGCGTGCGGAAGCGCGCCAGGTAAAGATCGATGGCAAGAATATCTGCCAGGTGTGCAGTATGACGGTCGAAGAGGCAGCCCGCTTCTTCGGTCAACTTAAGCTCTCGCCCGAGCAAGCTGCGATTGCCGAAAAGCTGCTTATCGAACTTCGGGAACGCTTGCGTTTTCTCAACGAAGTCGGCCTCGAATACCTGACGCTTGACCGTCTCGCCTCCACGCTATCGGGCGGTGAGGCGCAGCGCATTCAGCTCGCGACATCTCTCGGTTCGCGTCTGGTCGGAACACTGTACGTGCTCGACGAGCCTTCCATCGGCCTCCACAGCCGCGATACCCACCGGCTCATCAAGATCCTGCATGACTTGCGCGACCTGGGAAACACGATCCTCGTGGTCGAGCACGACCCCGACATCATGCGCGCCGCCGACCGCATTCTCGACCTCGGCCCGGGCGCCGGAGAAAATGGCGGAAAAGTCGTCGGCGCGGGCACCTACAACGAGATCATCAAAATGCCGCACTCGCTCACCGGCCGTTACCTCGCCAACGAACTTCACATCCAGATTCCACCGCGACGACGGCAGCCGGGTTCGCACAAACTCCGCATCACCGGCGCCCGTGCGCACAACCTGAAGCACATCGACCTTGAAATTCCGCTCGGCATGCTGGTGGCGATTACCGGCGTCTCCGGCTCGGGAAAATCTTCGTTGCTCCATGACGTTCTCTATCAGGCGTTGGCCGTGGCCAAGCGGCAGACCAATGGCGGCGCCGCCAGTTTGTGCGACAGCATTGAAGGTGACGAGTTTCTCGACGAGGTCGTCCTGGTCGATCAATCGCCCATCGGCCGCACTCCGCGCTCGAATCCGGTCACTTATATCAAGGCTTTCGACATCATCCGCGAACGTTTTGCCTCACTGCCGGAAGCCAGGAAGCGCGGCTTCCCTGCCGGGAATTTTTCTTTTAACGTGCCCGGCGGCCGCTGCGAAAACTGTCAGGGTGACGGCACCGTCACCGTGGAAATGCAGTTTCTGGCCGACGTCGAGCTGATCTGCGACGAATGCAAGGGCACGCGCTACAAGCCGCAGGTGCTGGAAATCCACTACAAAGGCAAGAACATTCACGAAGTCCTGAACCTGACCATTCGCGAAGCCCTCAAGTTTTTTGCCGACGTTCCCCGGCTCACGGAAAAATTGCGCGTGCTCGGCGAAGTCGGCCTCGGCTACCTGCGTCTCGGCCAGTCGGCTACTACGCTCTCCGGAGGCGAAGCGCAGCGCATGAAGCTGGCCGCGCACCTTCAGCCCGGAACCCGCTCAGCCAGCCGCTCCGCGGAGGGCGGTGACGGGCGCAAACGCAAGCGCCGCATGCTTTACATTTTCGATGAGCCTACGACCGGCCTGCACTTCGACGATGTCAGCAAACTCCTTTTCGCCTTTCGCCGTCTCATCGATGCGGGAGGCTCCATTGTCGTCATCGAACACAATCTAGAGGTCATCAAAACGGCCGACTGGGTCATCGACCTCGGTCCCGAAGGCGGCGATCGCGGCGGGAACCTCGTAGGCTCGGGGACGCCGGAAGCGATCGCGGAGCTGAAAAACTCTTACACCGGACAGTACCTGAAGCAAGTCTTGAACGGGAACGGCGTGCGCGAAGGAGGGAATAATGCAAATGAATCCCCATCTGGCATTCAACGGCCAATGCGAGGCGGCCTTTAAGTTCTACGAGAACTGCCTGGGCGGCAAAATCGTCACGATGATGACATACGGGGATTCGCCTATGGCAGAACAAATGCCGCCCGCCTGGCGCAGGAAGATCGTCCATGCTACGTTCGCCCTGGGCGACCACCAATTGACGGGCGCCGATGTGCCGCTGGAGAGTTATCAGAAACCGCAGGGCTTCTTCGTGTTGCTCAACATCGGCGCTCAGGCGGAAGCGGATAGCATCTTCAAGGCTCTGGCAGAGAACGGTGCGGTGCAAATGCCGATCCAGGAAACCTTCTGGGCCCTGCGTTTCGGCATGCTCGTTGACCAGTTTGGCACGCCGTGGATGATCAATTGCGGAAAACCGGCCTGACGCTTCGCTTCCCGCAACACTGCGCTTGGTCAAGACGGAACTAACGATTCGTGTCTGATTACTCGAATGGTGACCGGTAAAATACTCAACTGGTGGAGCGCCGGGCGCCCCCGCCCGGCAAAACCCGCAGATTCGGCTCACGCATGAACCGTCCGTTCTCCAACGCGATCTTCGTGATTGTCCTGAGCGCCGTCGCCTGTGCGCAAACCCACACCACCGTCCGCCATTACAAGGAACGCATCGATGACACGCCGCCGGAAATCGCGCAGGCCGAAGACGCCACCCAGAAAAATGATTTCACCGGCGCGGAAACGCTGCTGAGAAAGGCGCTCGACAAAGATCCCAACAACTACCAGGCGTGGTTCGATCTCGGATTCGTTCTCAACCGCCTCGCCCGCACCGACGAATCCATCGCCGCCTATCGCAGATCGGTCGCGGCCAAGCCCGACGTTTTTGAATCCAATCTGAACCTTGGCCTGATGCTCGTCCGCGCCAATAATCCCGAGGCCGAGCAATTCCTGCGCGCTGCCACAACGCTCAAACCCACCGAGCACACGGCAGAAGGTCAGGCCCGCGCCTGGCTCGCGCTCGCGCATCTGCTGGAAAATAAAAAGCCGGAAGACGCACTCGCGGCTTACCGCAAAGCCTCCGAGCTCACGCCGAAGGATCCCGAACCCCACCTCTCCGCCGGTCTGCTGCACGAGCGGCAAAAGGAATTTTCGGACGCCGAAGCCGAATACAAACAGGCGATGACGCTTGATCCGAACTCGGCTGATCCACAGACCACGCAAGCCGCAATCGGCCTCACCAACCTGTACATGAAGTCCGGCCGCCTCGGCGAAGCCGAGCCCCTGCTGCGCCGGTTGGCCACGGAGCATCCCAATGACGCCGGCATTCATCTCCAACTGGGCCGCGTGCTCGCCGCGCAGGGCAAGAAAGACGACGCCATCGCGGAGATCCAGACTGCGCTAAAACTCGCCCCTGCGGACTCCGGCGCGCAGCGTGATCTCGCCGACCTTTACGCAAGTGCTGGAAAAAACGATCTCGCGGAAACCGCATATCGCACTCTGCTCGCCGCTCACCCGAATGACGCCGAACTACACCGCAGCCTGGGACAGGCCTTGCTGCGTCAGAAGAAATTCCCAGAAGCCCAACAGGAGTTTCTGGCCGCGGTCCGGCTGAAGCGCGATTGGCCCGATGTCTACGTCGATCTGGCCTTTGCGGCCAACGAGAACAAGAACTACGATCTCACGATCAGAGCCCTCAATGGGCGCACCATGCTAAATGCGGAGATGCCGCCGCTCTGTTTTTTTCTTCGGGCCTCCGCTTATGACCACTTGCGCGACTACAAACAGGCCGCGGTCGATTATCATCACTTTCTGGATGTCGCCAAGGGGAAGTATCCCGATCAGGAGTGGCAGGCTACCCACCGCCTGATCGCCATTGAACCGAAGAAGCGTTGACTGCCATGCGCCGCGCTGCCTTTTATCTGCTCGTCGTTGTCGTTGTCCTCGCCCTCGCCTGCTCTTACGGCGCGGCCAAAGACGAAACCGTAGCCGAACTCAAAGCCCGCTTCGAAAGCGCGCATTCCGACGAACGCGCCGAACTCGCCATCCGGATCGCACAGCAGCAGCTCCGCAATGCCGACAAGCTCTACAACGATGGCCAGGCCGACCAGGCCCGCGCCGCCGTCGAGGACATCGTTACCTACTCCGAGAAAGCGCGCGACGCCGTAACCCAAACCAGGAAGCACCACAAGAGTGTTGAGATCAATGTCCGAAAAATGGCCGAGAAGCTGCGTGACATCAAACGCACTCTCACCTTCGAGGACCAGCCTCCGGTCGAACAGGCCATCCGCCGTCTGGAAGACATCCGCACCACGCTGCTCAAGGAAATGTTCGCCAAGGAAGACGAGAGGGAACAGAAGAAATGAAGCCGGATGTCCATTTGCAGTGGCGCTGGCGCACCGCGCTCGGCCTGGCGCTGATGCTCGCGCTCCCGCTCTTCTTGCCAGTCTGCTCGCCGCTTTGGGCCCAGCGCCGCCGCGACCCGCTCAATCCGCTGGAGATCGACCAGCTCCGCGACGCCATGCTCGACCCCAGCGAACGCTTAAAGCTCTACGTGAAGTTTTCCCGGGATCGCATGACCAAGCTTGAGCAAATGCGCAGCGATCCCAAGACCACCGAGCGCGCCCGCCAAACTCATGACATGCTGGAAGATTTCCTTGCCGTCTACGACGAACTCAACGACAACATCGACATGTACGTCGGTCGCAAGGATGACATACGCAAGCCGCTGAAAGCCATCATCGAAGCCGACACCGAATTTCAGTCCAAGCTGCGCGCTCTCAAGAACTCCGCGAGCGCCAATGCCGCCGAAGCGAAGCAGTTCGAATTCCTGCTGACCGACGCCCTCGACACCGTAGATTCCAGTGCCGAAGACCACCGCAAAACCGTTGCCGAAGTCGAGGAATACGTGAAAGGCAAGAAGAAGAAATAGGGCGAAACCCTATGTGGACCGCGAAAAGCGCTACCCTGATGTGTACTGACGGCTGACGGCTGATGGCTGACGGCTGACGGCTGTCTCTGCTACTCTTCCCTCAACGTGTCCCCAAAGCTCGCCGAAATTTTCCACGAGGCCTATCGTGAACTGCGGCCGCGCGCGCCCGCGCCGCCCATGCACGTTCGTTTCTATCCTTTCGTCGCCATCAACAACACCATTCGCCTCCGCCAGGGAAAGCTCTACATCCGCGTCTCCGACCTGCTTGAAGGCGCTCCCGAACCCGTGCTGCACTCGATCGCCCACATCCTGCTCGCCAAGCTCTATCGCCAGCCGGTCGATCGCACCCACAGCGCCCGCTATCGCCGCCATGTTGCCAGCCACGATGTTGCCGCCCAAGCGCGCCTCATCCGCCAGATGCGCGGACGCAAGCACATCCACTCCGCCCGCGGCCACCACTACCATTTGGAGGAAATCTTCGACGACCTCAACCACCGCTTCTTCCACGGGCTCATGGGACGCCCGCAACTCACCTGGAGCCGGAACCACGCCCGCAGCAGTCTCGGCCACTACGATCCCGCCCACAACGCCATCGTCATCAGCCGCGTCTTCGACCATCCACGCGTGCCCCGCTACGCCGTCGAATACATCCTGTTCCACGAGATGCTGCATTTGAAGCATCCGGTAAAACTCCGGGGCAGCCGCCGCTGCGTGCACTCGAGAGAATTTTTGGACGAAGAGAAACTCTTTCCCGAGCTGGCCCATGCTCAGAAGTTCCTGAGGATCATATGAAGGCAGAAGAAAAATCCGTTTCTCACTGAGTGAAATGGCGATTTTGCGCCAACTGAGAAGTGTAATTGACTAATTGCCAATTGCTATTTGCTAATTGCTCCAGCAACACATCGATCCCCACCCTCTTCATCCTTCATAAACTTTCACAAATACCGACTCAAAATCGCTCTGCTGTGGGCAACAAGAAGTGTGCAATATTGCTCAGTCAGCGACCCTCCCGTTCCTTATGATTTGCGTTCAAGAACTTCGCGGAAACAACAAATTGGAGGCCTCACATGCGCATTGACCTTTACACGAAGATTATCCTCACACTCGTTGCTGTGCTTCTTGCGGTGATGGTACTGAAACCAATCCTTCAACCCCAGGCCGCCATGGCGGACGGGCCCTACGGCGGTGTCCAATTCTCGTATAGCGGGGGTAACCACGCGTTCTTCGATACCCGCAGTGGCGACGTTTGGGAATATGGCGACAATGGCAAGTTTAAACAGCACTACAAAGTCCATGAACTGGGCAAGGATCACGATCGATAGCCGCATTTTTTGGAATGAAGGTTCTCTAGTCGTGGAGAACAACGTTCAGAAGTGAGCTGTGGATTTGCCCTGGCTGATCTTGGGAACTACAGTCTCGGGTGCCCCTTGCTGCTTGCCAATATGGGCGAGCAGCAAAAGAATCCGGGCGAACGCTGGAGAAAATGTATGTTTCACTTAGTCTGGTACATTCTCATTGGGCTAATCTCGGGGGTTATCGCAAAATCGGTGATGCACGTGCATATGACGATCTTCTGGACGATCGTGCTCGGCATCATCGGATCGATCCTGGGCGGCGCCGTTACGCACATGTTTTCGCGCCCGACAGATGAACGATATCATCCCGCCGGCCTCATTTTTTCCACCGTGGGCGCGATCCTCATTCTCTTCATTTGCTATAAGCTGAAGATTCATTTTCCCCAGGTCAACCCGTTCTAGGCCATCGACGACTGACCTCGTATTCCGATAGGACGGTAACGTCTCGGGCTCATGGAGCCACGATAGTACTCATTTGGTGCGGTTGTGAGCGCTATGGGGATTTAACAACAGCTGTTTCCAAAATCGCCTAATTCAATGCCCCCTTTCCCCGTGTGATGCAAATCACAGCGATCCGTGATTCAGTGCGTTGACCGGGCTCCGCTGCGCCCCGTATCCTATTGATATTGAAAATGCATTTCATTTTCAATTAAAAACAGGTGCCATTCTAATGCTCCAGGCATTCATCATTACCCTCCGCGAAGGCGTAGAAGCCGCTCTCATTGTCGGCATCACCCTGGCCTATCTTGCCAAGATCGGCCGCAACGATCTGCGCAAATCCGTCTATGCCGCCCTCGCAGCCGCTTTTGCCGGATCGATCGGCGTGGCCATCGTAGTCTCCCACTTCAAGTTGAATGAGGACATCTTCGAAGGCTGGGTCATGCTGGTCGCTGCCGTTTTTGTCG
Organism: Terriglobales bacterium; assembly: GCA_049513095.1. Classification (GTDB taxonomy): domain Bacteria; phylum Acidobacteriota; class Terriglobia; order Terriglobales; family Acidobacteriaceae; genus Acidiflorens. Next base: position 159 of record JBEKWL010000085.1, on the reverse strand, counting down.
TCACCATGATCGTCTTCATGATGAAGACCGGCCGCAGGCTCAAAGGCCAGATCGAAACGAAGGTCGGCTTGTTCGCCCGTGGCGACGCATGGATCGGCCTCTTCCTCTTCGTCTTTCTCATGGTCATGCGCGAGGGCGTCGAAACCGTTCTGATCCTTT
>JBEKWL010000084.1:0-21354 GCA_049513095.1 Terriglobales bacterium | reverse complement strand
CGGCAGCGATCGGAGCGCGTGCCGTCCGGTTCGCCGAGAGAAATGCGGTTGCCCTCGATGTGTTGAATCACTCCCGGAGCTAAAATCTCGGTCGAAAAGTAAACGATGGACCCGACCACCCGATGCGCTTCGATGGCCGAGGAGATCACGCCGCCGGGATCGACCCGATCGAGGCGCAGTCCTTCCCAATCGCCGCCGAAACCCTGGAAGTACCACCACGGAATTCCATTCTGGGTGCTGACAATTGTGGTATCTGGCCCCAGCACCGGCCTCAACTGAGGCGCAAGCTGCGGCAGGCCGTGCGCCTTCACCCCAAGAAAGACAACGTCCACAGGTCCCACTTCTTCGAGGGAACTGGCAATGGCGGGCCGCGCCACGAAATCTCCCTCGCCGCTTCTGACCTGCACGCCGTGCTCCTGCATGGCGCGAAGATGCGGCCCGCGCGCGAAGAGCGTGACCTCGAACCCGGCCTGCGCCATGCGCGCACCGATGTAGGCCCCGATTGCGCCCGCCCCCGCGATCAGGAATCTCATGCTTGATTATCCATGCTGGTCATCCGTGAGCGCGGCGGCGACTGCTCGCCGGCGAATCTTTCCGGTCGCGGTGGTGGGGATACTGTCCACCAGATAGATCTTCTTTGGACATTTGTATTCTGCCAGAAACTCGCGGCAGTGCTTGATGAGTGCCGCTTCGGTGGCGCCATGGCGTTCGTGCAAGACCACGGCCGCCGCCACTTCTTCGCCCAGCGTGGGATGCGCGCAGCCAAACGTGACCGCCGCGGCGACGGCGGGATGCCGTAGCAAGATCTCATCGACTTCGTGAGGTGCGATGTTCTCGCCTCCGCGGATGATGATGTCTTTGATCCTGCCCGTCAAATGCAAATAGCAGTCTTCGTCAAGCAATCCTTCGTCGCCGGTGCGAAACCATCCATTCACAAAAGCGCGAGCGTTGGCCTCGGGATTGTTTTCATATCCACGAAACACGTTGGCTCCCTGGATGGCAACTTCGCCGCGCTGGTTCGTGCCGAGGTGATTGCCCTCCTTGTCCATGATGCTGATGCGAAGTCCGATGCCCACGCCCACAGAACCTGGCTTCCGATGGCGCGGGGGTAAAGGATTCGAGGTCATCTGGTGGGCAGCTTCCGTCATTCCGTAGGCTTCGACGAAAGGCACGCCAAAGACGTCTTCCATCTTGTGAATGAGTTCTGGCGACAAGGGCGCGCTGCAGGACCGGATGAAGCGCAGAGAGGCAGCTTCTTCGGCCTTGTGGCGGGTGCGGGCGAGTACAAGCTGATGCATCGTGGGCACCCCCGAATACCAGGTCACGCGATGTTCTCGAACCGTCCGCCAGAAAGAAAGCGCGTTGAATTTGATGGGAACAACCACCGTTCCCCCGGAAAGCAAGGTGGCCATGGTTGAACCAATCAAACCATGAATATGGAACAGCGGCATGACACACAGCGAAATATCTGCCTCGGAAAGTGCGTATGTGTTCGCGATGTTGGCCGAGGATACGGCCAGGTTAAAATGCCGCAGCGGAACACGCTTCGGCCGCCCCGTGCTTCCGCTGGTGTGCAGGATCAGGGCAATGTCGTCAGCCGTGGGCTCGGTTGCGGAAACACCGGTGGAAGCACCCACCAGATGAACATTGCCTTCCTCGCTCATTTCCACCGAGAAGACCGGGATCTTGCGGTCCGCGGCGGCGCTGCGCGCGAATTCCGCGCCTACCGCTGGGCAAAGCAAAATGCGGGCATTGGTGTCACCAAGAAAGAAAAGAAACTCCTCATACGGGTACGCGGGATTCAAAGGGGCTGCTGTTCCAACGGTGGAGGCAGCTAGCAGGCTCACAATTGCGGGCAACCCATTCGGCAATGCAATCGCTACAGCATCGCCACGGCGAATGCCGGCCGAGGCCAAAGCGTTCGCCATAGCCAGGACCTGCTGCCGGAGCGAATCGTAGGTGACACGGATTCCAAGCTCGGGAACGATAACTGCCGTATGGCTGTCAGCGAAATGTAAGACTTCAAGAAGAGTGTTTACGGACTTCAGTGTCATTCGCTATTTCCTCTACCCCCCGGGTGTCCCTGGATGATTGAGTACTCCTTTCTGTTGTTCACGACAACGTTCGCGACAACGTTCACGAAAACGAAAAGAATGTCGCCGCACTCTCCAGCCCTGTCGTCACACGCGCGGGAAAGATCCCATGAATCTAGATCGAGTAGCCCTCTGCGCTCAGGGTCTTTCTGAACTCCTTCAGAAAAAACTGCACGTTATCTTCGGTGGCCAACGGGCCCATCACGCCAATGCGGAAGATTTTGCCTGCGAGCGGACCGAAACCACCGGCGATTTCAATGCCCGGGTCGTCCAAAAGGCGTTTTCGTACTTTCGCCTCGTCAACCCCTTTTGGAACGCACACCGTGTTCAGGGTCGCAATTCGGTGCTCCTCGGGAACGTGCATGCGTAGACCCATCGCTTCTATGCCCTTGACAAAGGACTTATGGCAACGGCGATGCCGTTCCCAGCGGTTCTCGATTTCTTCCTCGGCGATGACCAGGAGCGCCTCGCGTAAGGCGTAGAACATGGAAATCGGCGCCGTGTGATGATAGCGGTGCGATACCGTGGAGTAGTCGTAAATCAGCTTGAGGTCAAAATACCAACTGCGTACCGGAGAAGTGCGAGCACGCAGCCAGTCCATGGCCCTCGGCGACAGGGCCATGGGAGATAACCCCGGGGGACAGCTCAACCCTTTTTGCGTGCAACTGTAGGCGACGTCGATGCCGGTTTGGTCGAAATCCACCGGCACTCCGCCGAGCGAGGTGACGCAATCCGCGATCACCAGAGCGCCAGCATCGTGAGCGGCGGCACAGATGGCCCGGCCCGACTGCAACGCTCCGGTCGATGTCTCGGCGTGAACATAAGCCACAACCTTGGGCTTTTCGCGACGGATGAACTCTCCAGCTTCATCCTCCGTGAAGATCTCGCCCCAAAGCTTCTCAAAGCGCACGACATTGGCGCCGTGGCGCTTCGCCATCTCCGTGAGTCGATCGGAGAAAAACCCATTGGCGAACACCGCGAACTTGGCTCCGGGCTCCACGAAGTTAGCAACAGCAGCTTCCATGCCCGCGCTGCCGGTGCCGGAAATCACTAGTGTGGCGCCGTCTTTGGTTCCGAAGGTGGTTTTGAGCAATTGCTGGACGTCTCCCATCACCTGGATGAAGTAGGGGTCGAGATGCCCGACAATCGGCTTCGACAGCGCCTCGTAGACGCGCGGGTGAACCATGCTGGGTCCCGGTCCGAACAGATAGCGGCGAGGCGGGTGCAAGGCGGGGAAATGAAGTGCAGAATTTTCCTGTTCTATGGCGCTCATAATCCTCGTTTCTTTTCAGAGATAGTTAGATTTTACGGTACGGAGCGGACAATCTCCAGAACCCCACCCGAAATGTGACGTTCAAGATGCGATGCAGCTTGACAGGGAAGCACCGGTGAAGCAAGTGCGCCGGTTTAGGCGGACCGGACTTTGGGCGGAAGAATTCAAGTTGCAGAAGAAACTTGTGACCAGAAAAACCGATCGAACAGATCAATAGAATCATTGTGACGGGCGCACATCAGGTCCGGCGCAACTGAACCCTAGTGCAAATCTTTGACTTTCTTTCTCAAGGCTGCGAGCAGTGGCGGAGGCAGTGCGGCATAGCCTTCCTGAGCCGCGTATTGCTGGCCATCCGTGTATATCCAATCCAAGAAATCGCTTAACGCGGCGGAACGATCGGGTTCAGACAGAGGTCGCAGGTAAGCCCAGGAGAAACTGGTAATGGGAAAAGCATCCGCTCCGGGTGCGTTGATCAATGAGGCGGAGAAGCCCTTCCAGCCTGGTGCCTCGGCTGCCTCGCAGGCCGCGGTCATGCTCTCGGTGGAAGCCTTAACAAACTTACCGGCGCGATTCTGCACCGCGGCTTGGGGAATATTACCCTTCACCGCATATTGATACTCCACATAGCCAATGGAGCCGGGGCTGTTTTTCACCTTGTCTGCCATATCGGAACTGCGTTCCGCCCACACGCCAACCGGCCACTTGGGTGAAGCGGTGACGCCAATTTGGGCCCGAAACTTGGAACTCGCCTTGGAGAGAAAGTCAGTGAAAACGTAGTTGGATCCCTTGCCCGCGGGGCGGTTGACCACTTGGATCGGAAGATCCGGCAAAGTGATCCCGGGATTGAGCTTCACGATTTGTGGCGCATTCCACGTCTTCACTTCGCCGAGGTAGATCCCGGCCAACACTTCCCCCGAAAGCCGAAGCTCCTGGTGGATCTCGGGAAGATTGTAGATGGGAACGATCCCGATGAGCACGACCGGCAGTTCGATCAAACTGCCCCCTTTCCGCTCCTTATCCGTAAGCTGAGCCTCCCCGGCGCCAAAATCACCCACGCCATGGGAGATCTGCTTGATCCCTTCGCTGGTGCCGATCGGGAGGTAGCGCATCTGCATGTTGGGGTTGCGCTTGCCGTACTCCTGTGTCCAGCGGTTGTAAAGCGGCCCCGGGACGGTCGATCCCGACCCCACCAGGATAACCGCGTTTTGGGCATTGGCAGGAGCGCTGTGCAGCCCGAGAGCAAGAAGGGACAACAGCCCGATATGCCAGAGCAAACCGCGGCTAGAACGTCTTTGCGCAATGCGCGACGCCGAAAATCTTGCCGGTACCTTCATCGTGTTCCTCCTAAATTGGGGCCGGACTGTCAAACGCACCCGTCCTCCTGGCCACCGGACTACTGAAACCAGCTGATGACTGTAAGTTACCACCGCTTTGTGAACCAAACTGTCGCATGGCGGGTAGCTCTGTTGTCAGACTAGGAACCGCCATCCCTCCCAACCCCCCGTCCTCCCCGAGGCGAGAGTCGAATTCTCACCCCAACGACGCGGACTAAACGAGAGCAGCGAGCCTTCGCCTGGCATATCGCGTGGCCTTGAGTTTCTTCCGCCAGTGCGGAGCTAGGGGAGGGAGGTGCTGACAAACAGCTGGTGTTAAGATGCTGAACGTCCCGACTCCCCGTCGCCGCGAATCGCGCTATGCACTCGTACGCCCTGGGATCGCCGGATATTACCGCGAAAGCCGAACCGACTTATGTCGCACCATCCTATGTCGCACAATGAGGTTGAAACTTTAGCGCGTGAACTGCTGTCCGCATATGAGACGGGCGAGATGGTCGTTAACCCTCCCTCGGGGCGTCCCGGTTTCGACCTCAACACGGCTTATGAGGTTGAAGCAACACTCAAGCGGCTCCGCGAAACTGGTGGACACAGAGCCGTCGGCCGCAAGGTTGGTTATGCCAATAAAGCCATGTGGCGGGTGCTCAAGCTTGAAACTCTGGTTTGGGCCCACATGTATGACGACACGGTGCATTACAGTGACCGCAACTCCGCCACGCTAACGCTCGCACATCGCCATTCGCTCAAGATCGAGCCCGAGATCGTTTTCGGTTTGAAAGAACCGATACGGATTGGCTGGCGGTGGGATTCGAAATCATTGATTGTCCCTTTCCGGAATGGCAGTTTCAGCCCAGTGATTTCGTTGCATCCTTTGGACTTCATGCTGCACTCGTGATCGGAGAGCGGGTCGAGGTGCGATCTGACGTGCGGCCCGACGGCATCGCCGCGCTGGTGGCGGAGCTGCCGCGATTTAAGGTGCGCATGTCGTGCTCTAACAGTTCGAAGAACGGAGAGTTTGTGGAAGAAGGATCCGGCAGGAACTCGTTGAAGAGCCCCGCCTTGTGCTTGGCGGAACTGGGCGCAGCCATCGTGCGCCGATTCCCAGCCGAGCCATTGAGCGCTGGAGAAATCGTCAGTTCCGGAACGCTTACCGCCGGACATCCGACCGACAGCGGCGATCTCTGGACAGTTGAGGTCGAGGGGCTGCCGCTGCCGCCGCTGACACTGCGCCTGACTTGATCTATTCCGCGAGATGAGCGTCCTCCGTTTTCGCTCGTAACACGAGCATTTCGGGTAATATTGCTTATCGCCCGATACGGCAATTTGGACGCCGGGTTTGTTCAATTTGGCTTTGAGAACTTCTCAGCCGTGCTTCATGTGAAACGGAGCACGCAACCACATCCGAACGGCAATGTCCCTGATGGAGCGAAGAACGCCATCATCCCTGGAGGCGGAAAATGTTTGTCAGCACTGAGAGCCACGAAACGACTATGACGACGTTCGACCAACAGGTCGAGGCCGCGAGGCAATGGTTCACAAGCCCCCGGTTCGACGGGATCGTCCGTCTCTACTCCCCGCGCCAGGTGGCCGAGCAGCAGGGCACGATTCCCGGCGACTATTCCGTAGCGCGACAGGCAGCCGAGGAGTTCTACCCACGGTTGCGCGAGCTCTTCGAACAGCGCAAGCAGATCACTACCTTCGGCCCTTATTCCCCAGGCCAGGCGGTGATGATGAAGCGGATGGGGATGGAAGGCATTTACTTGGGCGGCTGGGCCGTATCCGCCCGGGGATCGCTGGCCGAGGATCCGGGTCCGGACCTGGCCAGCTATCCGCTAAGCCAGGTGCCAGACGAGGGCGCCGGACTGGTGCGCGCGCTACTCACCGCCGACAAGAACCAGCACTTCGCGCGCATGCGGATGACCGAAGAACAGCGCAAGGCGACACCCGTCATCGACTTTCGGCCCTTCATCATCGCCGACGCCGACACCGGTCACGGCGGCGACGCGCATGTACGCAATCTGATCCGCCGCATGGTCGAGGCCGGAGTGCCCGGCTATCACATCGAAGATCAGAAGCCGGGTGCGAAGAAGTGCGGCCACCAGGGCGGTAAGGTGGTTGTGGCCGAGGACGAGCAGATCAAGCGCCTTAACGCTGCCCGCCTGCAGCTCGACATCATGCGGGTCCCGGGCATCGTTGTGGCCCGAACCGATGCCGAGTCAGCGACCTTCATCGAGAGTCGGAGCGACGAGCGCGACCAGCCCTTCATCCTCGGCGCCACCAGCGTCGGCCTACCCGGCTACAAGGCTGGTTATCTAGCCATCTTGCGGAAGCTCTTCGAACTGGGCGTCGAAGAGGTTCGCGGTCACTTGCTTTTTGCCCTGTCCGAGGCCGAGTACGCGGCGGCCTTCGCTTGGCTCGAGCGCGTCGGGATCATGTCCATGATCGCCGAGAGTGCTCCGGCTCTCAGGGATGCGCCGGCGGCCGAGCTCGACGCAGCACTCGACAGGCTAGACACGCGCTATGTAGACATCTGGCGCGCGGAAGCCGGCCTGATGACCTTTGGAATGGCGGTCGCCGAGGTGCTGGAGTTCCGCGCGGCCGAGGGCGACCGTTTCGACATGACCGTTGAGCAATGGCTGGCGTTCTCAAAACGCGCGTCTTTCTACGAGGTGCGCGAGCGAGCCAAGGCAATGGGCATCCGCGTGATCTGGGATTGCGAGCTGCCCAAAACTCCCGAAGGCTTCTATCACATCCAGGCTGGGATCGATTACGCGATCGCCAAGTCGCTGGCGGTGGCGCCCTTCGCCGACGTGCTCTGGATGGAAACCAAGACCGCGGATCTCGAGGAGGCCAGGAAGTTCGCACACGCCATCCACGCACAGTATCCCGGCAAGATGCTGGCGTACAACCTCTCGCCGTCGTTCAGCTGGGACACCACGGGAATGAGCGACGAGGAGATGAAACGCTTCCCCGAGGAGCTCGGCAAACTCGGCTACGTCTTCAACTTCATCACCTACGGTGGCCACCAGATCGACGGCTTGGCGGCCGAGGAATTCGCGACCGCATTGAAGCAGGACGGGATGCTGGCGCTGGCGCGCTTGCAGCGCAAGTTCAGACTGCTGGAGTCGCCCTATCGGACGCCGCAGACCCTGGTCGGAGGACCACGGCTGGACGCCGCCTTGATGGCTTCGTCGGGACGCACCGCGGCGACCAAGGCGATGGGCAAGGGGTCGACGCAGTTCCAGCACCTGGTTCAGACCGAGGTCCCCACCAAACTGTTGGAGGAGTGGCTCGCGGAGTGGAGGAAGTGCTGCGACTATCCAACGAAAATTCGCGTCCAGCTGCGTCCGCACACGGCCGGTTCCGAACTGTTGGAGTTATGCCTGTTGGACGAGCCCAGCGGGGAAAAGCTGGCCAACGTAATCTTCGCCAACATCCAGGATCGTCGCGGCCGTAGCATCCTCTCGGTTCGCGACCAGAACACTCTCGCGCCGCTCCGCAAGAAGCGGCTGATGACGCTCAGTCAACTGTTCCTGATCCACCGCTACAATGCCAGCTCGGTGCACTACGTAACACCAACCGAGGACAACCAGTTCCAGGCGCAGAAGATGAAGAGCCTGGGGATCTTCTCGAACGTAAGCACCGAGATTGGGCAAATCATCGTCGCGAACGTCAGCAAGGAACGCGTCGCCGAACTGCTCACCCCTGACCGGGTACTTCTCTTGGAGCTGATCAGTAAGGCGTCGCCGGCGTTGCAAGTCCAGACTTAGATACCAGCCCAGCACCTTCATGGAGAAGGGCTGGCGAAGCTGAAATAAGGATCATATGAGATCTCAAACCCAAGAACTCAGGAGGGCCGAGCCTGTGGTGGCTTTGGTCCGCGACGACATTCTGCAGAAGTTCCCCGGCCTCTTCGGAACCAGGAAGGTGAATGGGCGTGAAATCAATATCCAGGAGACGATCGCCACACTCACGCGAGAGCTGGGTCCGGATATTGCTGCCGCCCTGACCGCACGCCGGGCGCTCCTGCAATCTCCCGCGCCGGTGCGCGAGAAGTATGCCTGGCCGAAGTGGGACGAAGCGTTTGAGGATCCTGCATCGGGAAAGCCCTGGACATTTCGCCAGATCGTCCAAGGCATGATTGACAACTTTCTCGGTAAGGAAAGCGAATGGCGCTGGCGGCTCAACGATGAAGTGCCTATCCCGAAGGACGCGCACCCATTAACCAATCCCGGCCTGGAGCTTACCGGTCCTTGGCATCCGCTGGACATGGCCTTCAACGCGTTAAATAGTCCGGCGCCCATGAACATGCCGGACTTTGAAGATGCCTCTCCGCCGCATTTTCTGCCTGATGGTACGCCGTCCACTCAGTCGGTGGGAATTTTTGCCGCCCTGCAGAACGCCAAAGAAATTCTCGAAGGCAACTGGACCGGCCGTCCCTACGAGGTGGTAAAGAAGAATCACCGCCGCGCGTACAAGATCAATACGCCCCCGGCGAAGTGGCCGACCCGGCTTGCTCGCCCTGCCGGATTGCACGTGCGTTATGACCACATCACCGTCGATGGCCAACCGGCCCCCGGCTTGATTGCCATCACGGTCCTCTGGCTCCTCAACAACTACGAGTCCCTCACGCGCGCGGGCACAGGGGTGTACTACTACATTCCGAAGATTCAGACTCCTCAGGAAGCTTTCATCCTGGAGCAACTCTTGGCACGGCTGGAAGGCATGATCGGCGTCCGCACGGGCACGATCAAGATCAAAGTACTTTACGAGGAGGGAAATGCGGGCCGGTTCTTGCCTGTGATCGCCTGGGTCTTGCGGCGTCGGCTGCTGGGCACGAACGTGGGCCGCTGGGACTACCTGGGCAGCCTGATTGAGATGTGGAAGGACGACCCGCACGGCGTCTTTCCGGATCCGCAGTCGATCGGCATGGCTTCCCCGAACATGATTGCCTATCAGCGCTACAACGCGCTGATGATGCTCATGGCCGGCATGAAGAACGGCGAGCTCAGCCAAGGTGCGCCCATCGGAGGCATGGCGGCGGTGATGATCTACCAAGCCAACGATCCCTATGGGCGTTCAAGGTATAACCCTCTGGCCCTGCGCGCGATGGTTGTCGACAAGCTGCGAGAGCGCATGCTGGGGCTCATGTTTGTACCAGAGAAGCCTCTACCGGAGAAGCCGACAGCCCAGCAACCGGCCCTGGAAGACATCCTCGCCGGCCGGGTGAAGGGCAAACTCTACGACGCCTATCGGCAAAGCTGGGTGGCCAGCCCGGAGCCGGCCTACGTGGCTGCCGGCAACACGCCTCTCCAGGTTCCTGTGAACGAGCTCCAAGCGATCCTCTATGCGCCACAAGAAACTGTGGACGTGAATGGTAAACCGGTGGCAACCGTGGCCAGTGGTCTGGTTGACGCGGAGCGGCAGTTGCTGCAATCCCGAGGCTTATTGAACCCACAAGGCAAGATCATGCCACGGATCATTAACAAGGGAACGCTGGACACGCCGGAGAAGATCTTCACGCCAGAACTTTGGCAAGCCATCAACAACGTGCCCAAGGGTGAGATCACCATTGAGCACATACAGCACGCGTTCTACATGGCGGCGAACTACGGCTTCCAGATCCTCAACGGCAATTTCGCCGCAGCCATCGACGACTACGAGCTCAAGCTGCGCTTTATGAATGACCTCGCCACCTACCGCATTGATGTTTCCTGGTTGTGGAGCCTCCTCCACCACCAAGCCGCGATCACGAAGGACGGCTACCTCAAGCGGCCCGCCCTCACCGAGGATGGCGTTGTACCGGCGACGAATGCAACTGAGGTCAAGGCCGGCACCCGCTTCACCCCGGAGCTGTTCCAGAAATTGTGGGATTGCCACAACCAATGGACGGCAGAGTTTTTTGCCGAGGCAGACCGCCGCGGCGATCCCGGCCGCTTCGACCGCTCGAAAGCGCCCATCATCATGGATCTCTTGAAACGCCAACTGCTCTCACCGCGCTACATCCAGCACAGCGCCCGTGTGCTCTTCGTGGTGGGGCAAGCGGACCAGCAGGAGCGCGCGCAGATTCTGGAGGCGATCTTCGATCTCTCCCGCGAGGAAATCGTCAAGCGCGTTCAATCCGGCGCCTCGACCAAGATCGCGTTGAACGCCTACGACTACGTCTATGACATCTTCCCGGGTTTAGAACGAGAGCAGCGACGCCCGGCATGAGGCCGGGGGAAGTCATCCACAAGCTGGGGCACGCAGTCTTAGAGCCGTGGACGTAAAAACTCCCCTCTCTGCCTGTGAAAACATTTGCACTAGCCCTCCTGACGTGTCGCGTCATAACGAATAAAAAATCTGTTATCTTTGAGTTGCAATCCGATCCTCTGGCATCCAATCTGCATATATAGAGTCCGGTCCTGGGTGGTACCCGTGTTTCTGGATAGGCTCCAATCCGGCTTCCTGCTGTTTCAAACACAGCAGGGATTGGTGCGCGTTGAACTTTCTCTCAGGCAACGCATTTATCTGCTCTGGACGTTCCGCAACTTTCACCAGCTCTCCACCCCACTCCTGAACTCGCGCCAGCGCGCACTGGTCAACGCCCTCTTCCGCAATAACGCGGGCGGCGTATCGCATTCGGACGACCCATTGCTGGCGATCGGTGTGGTTGAAAATTTCGTGCCGCCGACGGTGCGGATCGATGCTTCGCCGGCCCAGAAACCGGTCCAGATAAAGGAACAGCAAGAAAAGGTGGTAGCGCAGCGCGCGAAAATCGCGCCCAAGCCTAAACCGGTTCCCTCCTCTTCGCCCAGATTCGCCCGGTCCAAGCTTGCAACGTCCAGGCTTGCAACGACAGTCGGCGCGCTGTCCCTCTGCATCGTTTCCGTGGCCGCATGGCATCGAATCCAGGGAATACCTGGCTCCCAAGCCCACAATCAGCCTCGGCTCCAGCAGATCAACGTGATCGCCCTGCCGAATTCTCCACACTCCGCAAAGCCAACAGCGGCCATTGCCGAGAGTCCCACCGCCATCGCCCCGTCGGCAGCCACCGCCGAGCCCCTCGCTGCCCCGGAAGCTGCCGTCAAGCTGGCATCGCTCGCCGTCGTCGTCCCAACTTCCATCCCAACTCCGAAGCAGCCGATTCACGTCCACGATGCGGCTTCGACTCCGAACCTCCCACTCTCCGGCCAGGACAGCGGTATCCAGGCCTCGAGACCGCCATTACGTTTCGCATATCCGGTCTATCCGGATGTCAGCGCTCGCGGTGTAGTTGCTTTGACAGCGCGGTTGGATTCTGATGGCGCCGTGCGCACCGTGAGAGTCGTCTCTGGCAACCGTGCGCTCGCCGCGGCCGCAGCCCGCGCCGTTCGCCAATGGCGCTACCGCCCCTACTTCAAGGATGGCCAGCCCGTCGCGACGGAAACCAACATCGTCATTTCATTTTTCTCAGACGACGCGATTTCCATGAGCTTCCCTCCCAGCATCCCGGCCACCCGCTAGCTTTGCTCGAGAATACCGCCCCGGAGGGGCGAACGAACTTAGCCCAGCGCTTCAGCGCTGGGAAAAGTGGGAAGAATGACCTAAGTCCCGGAGGAACGACCCAGTTCTCCCGCAAACCCTTATAGGGGCTGCGCATCCAAAACCGACTTTTTCCGCAGCCTGCTATTCGAGGCCTCGTGTTTCAACATAGTCCCGTGCCTGGAGCAGCACCTTGCGCTCGTTGCTGTAAGCAAGTTGTCTGGCCGCGTCGGCAAGGGGCACCCAGAGAGCGCGCTTGACCTCGATCCGCATGTCGGAAGTAAGGACGTCGATTTCTCCCGACACATAACGCATCAGGTAAAAGCTAACGATTTTGAAAACGCGCGCGCCATCGCCCCAGCTGCGGACGTAGACATACTTGTTATCGCAGAGTTTGGTAACCGGTTCGGCCACGATCCCGGTTTCTTCCTGCACTTCCCGAACGGCGGCAGCCTGCGGTTTTTCGCCCGCATCCACCAAGCCTTTGGGAAGGGTTAACCGGGCACGGCTGCGCTTGCGCGGCGTCTTTGCTGGCTTGGGAGCAGGTTTGGAGTTTTCCTTCTGCGGTTCAATCAGGGCGACTTGCCAGACTCCGGCGATCTGACGAAGCACGACGCCGCCCGCTGAAATTTCCCGCGCCATTGCCGACAAGATATCAGGGATTCCCCAGCTTCCCAGTCTCTTGCTGGATTCGCTGCCAGGCGCGTTCCACATGACGGGCCTGAGTGTGGGTTTGGCCGACGCAGAACCGAAGCGTGAGTTTGCCATCCAGCTTGGTATGTGTGAGGTACAGGTCGCCGCTGCCATTCAGCCGGTCCATCAGGAGTTGATTGGCATGATCTCCCGCGCGCGACCGGAAGCAGACGAGGTTGAGCTGGGCGGGCGCGCCGAGTTCGAAGCGTGAATCGCCGCGAACCCAGGCGGCGAATTGCTGAGCCAGACGCACGTGCTCGCGAATGTGGTGCTGCAGGCCTTCGATCCCGTAATACCGAATCACAAACCAAAGCTTGAGCGAGCGAAAACGGCGACCGAGCTGGATGTGCCAGTCGCGATAATCGATGACGGCGCCGGATTCCGTTGCCTGGTTGCGCAGATACTCCGGCAGAACGGAGAGCGTTTGGATCAAGTGCTTGCGGTCGGCGACGTAGAAGACATTGCAATCGAAGTTGGTGAACATCCATTTATGCGGGTTGAAGGTGTAACTGTCCGCGAACTCGACGCCATCGTTGATGAAGCGGAATTCCGGGCAGAGCGCGGCCGTGCCGCTCATGGCGGAATCCACGTGCAGCCAGAGATTGTGGTCGCGGCAGATGCGGCCAATTTCGCGGACGGGGTCGATCGCGTTCGAAGATGTCGTCCCCACGGTTGCGCAAACGAAGCAGGGAATGAGGCCGGCCTTAAGGTCTCGTTCGACGTGGTGTGCCAGTGCTTCTGAGCGCATGGCAAAGTTCTTGTCCACTTCGATGTGGCGCAAATTGTCCAAGCCCATGCCGGCGATCTTCATCCCTTTTTCGACGGAGGAGTGCGTTTGTGTAGAGCAATAAGCGACCAGGCGTCCATCGCAGCCTTTGCGATTGCTTGCGAACTGCGTTGTACGCTCACGCGCCGCCAGCAGGGCGCAAAGCGAGGCGCTCGACGCGGTGTCCTGAATCACCCCACCTCCTGCGCTGCTGGTCGAAAGAAATTTCTCCGGCAGGCCCAGCATGGGCACCAGCCAATCGAGCACGTGCGTTTCAAGCTCCGTGCATGCCGGACTGGTGGACCAGAGCATGCCTTGCACGCCCAGCCCGGAGGAAAGCAGATCGCCGAGAATGGCCGGGCCGGAGGCGTTCGCCGGAAAGTAGGCGTAGAAGTTGGGCGACTGCCAGTGCGTGATTCCCGGAAGGATGACGCGCTCGATGTCGCCGAGAATCTGGTCGAAGGCCTCACCTCGTGCAGGCGCGTTTGGTGGCAGCTTCGAACGAATTTCTCCCGGCTGCACGCGTGACAGAACCGGGAAGCTTTCAACGCGAGAGTGGTAGTCGGCGATCCAGTCGACGACGGCGTGACCCTGGCGGCGGAACTCCTCGGGAGACATGTGGAAGGATTTTGAGTCAGACATGGGAATCGGCAATTTGTGATTTGTAATTGGTAATTTGAAACCCGGCGTCGTTAAATTGCAAATTACAAATTGCCAATTACAAATGTCCGTAGTACACACGTGTGTTGTATTCGAATTCGACCTTGTTATCTGCGGCATGGGCGTGAAAGATCCGCTGGAGTTCCTGCATCATGGGCGCGTGGCTTGGATGACCCTCGAGCGGCGCGTACGAAGAAGACAAGAGCCGCCCGGCAGTGCCTTCGTAGTCGAACCGCTGACGCAGGTCGAATACCCTCTCATGGTGCGGAGCGGGCGCGAAAAATTCATGGATCATGGCGGTCGTGCGTTCGTGGCGCACTTCCTTGTAGTCGGTGCCATAGGTCAGCAGGAGTTGCTCGTAGTCACGCAGGAAAGGCGTGGTTGCGGTGCGGCGCTCATTCCATATCAACACGCACCATCCCCCCGGCCTCAGAATGCGGGCGAATTCCGCGCGCGCGCGAGGCAGGTCGAACCAGTGCGCTGCCTGGGCGGCGGTGACGAAGTCGACGGAAGCGGAGCGCAGCGTCGTTTCCTCGGCTGTTCCGGCGATGGACACCAGGCGGCCATAGGATTCGAGCTGACGGATACCCATTTCCCGCATTTCCGTGTTAGGTTCGACAGCAAAGACGGAATTCCCGTTTTCCAAAAGAAGGCGGGTAAACACGCCTGTCCCGGAAGCGATGTCAGCGACGATGTGACTCGGCCGCAGTTCGCATTCGGCACGAAGAAGGTCCAGAACTTCAGGCGGATATCCCGGGCGATAGCGGACGTAATCTTCCACCCGATCGGAAAAACGAGCCGTTGGCGACTTAGTCATCGCTCTTTAAGTGTAACGCGTTCACACGGCGGTTTACTCCGCACGGTACAATCTTTGATCTAGGAACTCCATGAAACTTCTCTCGGGTGCAGTTCTGTTCTTGGTTCTGATTGGTTCGAGCCTGCAAGCGTTTGACCATGCCGACAAAGATAAAGACAAAAATAAAGACCAGCCGGAGAGTTGGGCCATCAGCGGGTTCCGCGATGTTGCCGCTGAGCGGGAAGTCGAAAACAAGTTCTTGGCTGTGCCCGATCCCAAGCTGGCGGAAGAGCACCTGCGCATCCTGACGCAAGCGCCGCACATCGCCGGATCCCCGGAGGACAAAGCGACCGCCGGGTACGTAGCAAATAAGTTTCGCGAAGCCGGACTGGACACCGAGATTGTCGAATACAAGGTGTGGTTTAACTATCCGGCAGAGATTCGGGTGGAGATGACCGAGCCGCCCGGAGTGGAGATGCATGGGCCGCACCGCGAGCACGTGGACGGCGATCCCTATCAGGACGATCCGCGCGTCGTGACCCCTTACAACGGTATGTCGCCCTCGGGCGATGCCGAGGCCGAGGTTGTCTATGCGAACTACGGTTCGCTGGCTGATTTTGACAAGCTGAAGCAGATGAACGTCGATGTGCGCGGCAAGATCGTCATCGTCCGTTACGGTGAGAATTTTCGCGGCGTGAAAGAGTTCGTGGCGCAGGAATGCGGTGCGGTGGGAGTCATCGTTTATTCCGATCCAAAAGACGATGGCTACTACCGCGGCGACGCATATCCGAAAGGGCCGTGGCGTCCGGCGAGCGGGGTGCAGCGGGGATCGGTCGGATTCATGTTCCAGTTTCCCGGCGACCCGACCACTCCGGGAGTGGCATCCACTCCTGCTCTGCCGGATTCGAAACGCGTGTCTCCCGCCGAAAGCGAGCAGTTGCCCAAGATTCCCGTAACCCCGCTTTCCTATGCCGATGCCTCGCCGATTCTCGAGCACCTCGGCGGCCCAGCCTCGCCGCGAGAGTGGCAGGGAGCGCTACCGTTTACTTACCACGTTGGCCCGGGCCCCGCGAAAGTGAAAATGCACCTGAAGCAGGACTACCAGTTCCGCACAATTTGGGATGTTATTGGCAAATTTCGGGGAGCGTCATCGCCTGATGAGTGGGTGGTGGCGGGCAATCATCGCGATGCCTGGGTCTATGGAGCGGTGGATCCGAACAGCGGCACGGCGGCGATGCTGGAGGCGGTGCACGGTCTGGGTGAGCTGCTGAAATCGGGCTGGAAGCCCAAGCGAACAATTGTCTTCGGAAGCTGGGACGCGGAAGAGGAAGGACTGATCGGTTCCACCGAGTGGGGCGAAGATCATGCGCAGGAACTGGGGAACGCTGACGCTTATTTCAACATGGACGTGGCCGTATCCGGCAAGAAGTTCGGAGCGTCCGGGGTGCCTAGTTTGAAAGAGTTTATCCGCGAGATCGCGAAGTCGGTGCCATCGCCGCAAGGCGGAACCGTGTACGACCGATGGAAGAAAACGAGCCAGCCGAATAATAACGAGGAGAACTCCCGCCCGCAGGAAACCAGCACCTACCGCCCCCTTCCGGCGGCAATGCAGGGCGATGTGCCCGTGGGCGATCTCGGCAGTGGTTCTGACTACACCGTGTTCCTGCAGCATCTGGGTGTGCCTTCCACCGATATTAGTTCGAGCGGCGATTACGGGGTGTATCACTCCGTGTTCGATAACTTCGCCTGGTTCAAGAAATTCGGCGATCCCG
Organism: Terriglobales bacterium; assembly: GCA_049513095.1. Taxonomy (GTDB): domain Bacteria; phylum Acidobacteriota; class Terriglobia; order Terriglobales; family Acidobacteriaceae; genus Acidiflorens. Next base: position 4,464 of record JBEKWL010000084.1, on the reverse strand, counting down.
ACTTCCGCTATGAGCAGCAGATGGCCCGCATTTACGGTTTGGAAGTACTGCGCATGTCCAGCGCCGACGTGCTTCCTTACGATTACGAGAACTACGGCAAGGAAATTCTGGTTTACCTCGACGCTGCCAGAACCAAGAGCAAAGAGCGCTTCGGAGACAAGGTGCCGGACTTCTCGGCAGCGCTCGAAAGCGCCCGCCAGTTGCGGGAAGTGGGCGCAAAAATGCTGCAAAAACAGCGAAAAATGCCTGGAACGCCGGATCGCATCAATGCTAAACTGCGGGATGCAGAGCGGGCACTGCTGATTCCAGCGGGGTTACCCAACCGTCCGTGGTTTCACCATGCCATTTACGCCCCGGGACAGTACACGGGGTACGCAGCCGTGGTGATTCCTGGGGTGAACGAGGCGATTGATCGCGGCGATCTTCGCCGGACAGAGCAACAAATCGCAGCGCTGGCAGCTGCTCTGAACCGAACCGTTCTGGTTCTGGAGTAATACCGCTAATCGCGGTGCAGAGCCCGCAGTGCAACTGCGGTTCGTATCAGGGCATCGCTTAGCAATGCCCGACGATCATCGCAGTCAGATGCCCCTTTAGGGGCGGCGGTGTTCCGCCTCAACCGTGCGGCAAGGTAAACGCCGAGGCGACACGAGTTATGGCACTCGCAAGAATCATTTCGCGCTCTCATGCGTGCTCGCAAGAGCTGGCGCTGGATCTGCTTGCCCGCGGTTACGCCGTAGAAATCGTTTCTCCCGACTCGATCCCCAACGATATTGCCGATCTGGAATTGCGGGTCGATACCGTTCTCGGGAATCAGCTGGTCGCAAGCGTGGAAGCGCACAATGGCGAGCGTTCGGCTTCGCTTGAATTTTTGCATCATTTGAAAGCGCCGATGGTGGACTTCATTCGCAGGCCACCGGAGCCGCGTGAATCGGCTCGCTCCCCGGAAGAGCCCGTCAGCCTCAACGCCGGGCCGAACATCGAAGATGTGGAGCTGCCTGCGGAGGCTCCGCAACCGTTGCCGAAAGCTGTTTCCCCGGCCGCCGACGTCTTGCTTGCTCCCGAACTCGATCGCGAAGAAGACGCGCGTATGATCTTGCCGCCGGATCCATTGCCGTCGGTAGAGGTGGAACCGCCCAGCTCTTTTGCGGTAGAGGCCTCAACTATTGCTCGGCCAACCTTGGTCCAGCCAACGACGGCCGAGCCAGTGACGGTCCAGCCAGGACCGGAGCCACAGCTGCCCGATCGCCCCGCGGGATGGCGTTGGCGCGCCGCTCTAACTTTTGCCAGTGTGGTGCTGCTGGCCATGGTTCTCGGGTTCGGCGTACGCCGGACCGGTAGAGCTTCCGGGCAGAGTTCCGGAGCAGCGCCCGCGGAGAACGTCGCGGCATCGTCAACCGATGTGGACTTCTCGAGCAGCGCGACTCCCGAAAGAGATCCCAAAAAAGATCCGGGACAAGTCTCGGCCGTGCCAGTGTCGCCGCCAGCCGCGCCAGCCATTAGATCGGAAGAAAATTCCGACCCCGCGCCAAAAGAATCGCGAGTCGCAACGGCCGACGCTGCCGCAGCGGGAACTTCGACCTCGGGCACTGAGGCCAAGGTCTCACGCAGGCAAGGTGACGACCTGATCGCACCCGACACCGTCACTTACTTGGATGAACGTTTCGATCAGCGTGCTCTCAACAAGCGCGCCTCAAAAGCCAAGCTGGCGAATCGTTCCGCTGGGAAGCATCCGAGTTCGCGCAAGCATGACGGCGGCGTGATCGCAGCGAATACGGTTACCTATCTTGGCAAGAAGCCAGCTGCGAAAGCGGCCAATCAGGACTTCGTTAGCACGCACCACTCGGGTAAGAACTAGCACTTTCCGCCGGCGCCTCTTTTTCCATGTACCGGCCGACGAGGGCGGCGCAGGATTCGATGAATTTCTGCTCCGGTGCATTGAAGGTGTCCGCAAAGTAGCTCTCGATACAGAGTTCCGCCACCACCCGTTTCTTCCCCTCGCTTTTCTTGACCTCGCTTTCCTTGACAAAGATCGGCACTACAATATTCGACTTCACGAGATCCGACCCAAGATAGCGAAGATCGGCCCCAACATTATTGACCACCACGGTCTCGCCGGAAGTGGCCGCCGCTCCGCACAATCCTTTGTCGAGCGGGATACGCAGCGTAGGCGCAAAGCTGCCGACGTAAGGTCCCAGCACCAGAGCTTCGAAAGGAGAGACTTCCATCAAATAAAAGCCAACCCAGTTGTAGCGTGTCGTTGATTCATGGAGGCGCTGGGCGATGTGCTGCATAAGAGATTTCGCCCCGCGGGCGGAGCGCCCGTACGCCTCAAATTCTTGCAGCAGGTCTTCATAACGGGACATCGGAAGCAGAATCTCCTTCTACCTTCATCAATGGCGGCGAGAGTTTCCTCATCTTCATCATCGACGACGGGGACGGGATTTTCTAGGTCGAACTTCTTCGACCTCGCCACGCGGTTAGGGTAGCACGACGTGCCCGGCGGGTGGGCCACTTTAACGGCGAGTAAAACGCGGGTTTGTTCTTAACACCGAACCGGAATCACTGGGGGTGCGCCACTTCTCGCGCTTTTCGAGAAGTGGCCGCCGAACATCCGACACCGTTTGACTCCGCTTTGCGCCGAATAAATCCGGACAGGTTGCCAATTGTTAGCAGCCCTGGAGGGTGCCCGTCGTGCTCGATCAGGGAACTGCCAAAACTAGAGCCAGTTTGCGCGTCATCCTCGAATCGGTGTGCTCAGAAGGCGTCTGGCCATTGTTGAGCCCCATGATAGATGGCGAGGATCACGATGCGGTCATGATCGATGGCGTACGCTGCGATAAAGGGCGTGTTCGAGATGACCAGCTCACGAGTGCCTGGGACCCGTCCTGATCGGCCCGACATGGGGAAGCTGGCGAGCTGTTGAACGGTGACGGCGATCTGTGTCGCGATCCGGTCGGCAACCTCTTCGCTGTTCGAAAGAGCGATGTAATCGTGGGCCTGATCGAGTTGCCGGGCCGCCTGCTCGGCCCATTCGATCGTCGGCCGGCTCATCGGCTCGACAGCCGGCCGGCGCGTCCTGTCCTCTTGAGCCGCTTTACGATCTCCTCATGGCTTACGACGCGGCCTTTCCGCATCTCTTCCAGCCCCTTCTGAACCAGCGCGTCCTGGTAGGCGTGTAGCTCGATGTAGTTGGTGATCGCCTCGTTGATGAGATAGCTGCGCGAACGGTCCTGCGCGGAGGCCAGTGAATCAAGCGCATCGATCTTCTCGGCGACGGCGCGAAAGCTGATGGTTTTCTCGGTGGCGCCCATAATGCAAGAACAATAACATGTATTATTGTGTATTGCAATGGCGGTGGCCCACTTCTCTCCGTTGGATAAGAATAAACGCCGGTTACCAATTGTCCGCAGCGAAGAAAAAAGGGGTGCCCCACTTCTCGCTTTGAGAAGTGGGCCGCCGCACAGCCGACGCCAAAGGGGGGGCGATTTTATGCCGGGTGCCCAAGCAGACACGACATGCTGCTGAATTTCGACCATCAAAGGGGACACTCGACGGGCATGTCCCCGCCCACCAATTAATGAGTCTTGTAATAATTACAGTGTAATAAGTACCCGCATGTGCCCTTTAACCACACCCGACCCCTGAGCATTATCAACAACTTAAGACCCGCCGAGCGCGGCAGGAATTTGATACATTGTCCCTACAGCCGCTAATGTATGTATATAAGTGTACATACAGTAAAGCGAACGAAGTACAAAAGTGTTTCACGTGAAACATATCTCCATTTTGCAAAGCGGGAGGGTGCCCCGGTTATTTAATCGTAACCAGCTTCTCCACCAACTCCGAGTAGTCTTTCTTCTCCAGCCCATGCACCTGCTTGTTGTACTCGTCCACCTTGCTGGAGTAGTTCATCGAGCAGAACTTCGGGCCGCACATGGAGCAGAAGGCGGCGGACTTGTATTGTTCCTGCGGCAGAGTCTCGTCGTGCATCGAGCGCGCCGTCTCAGGATCCAGTGAAAGTTCGAACTGTTTCTCCCAGTCGAATTTGTAGCGCGCATAGCTTAGGGCGTCGTCGCGGTCGCGGGCTCCGGGACGCTGGCGGGCTACGTCGGCGGCGTGGGCGGCGATCTTGTAGGCGATGATTCCGTCTTTCACATCTTTTTCGTTGGGCAGGCCGAGATGTTCTTTCGGCGTGACGTAGCAGAGCATGGACGCGCCGTACCATCCAATCATTGCCGCTCCAATGGCGGACGTGATGTGGTCGTAGCCGGGAGCGATGTCGGTGACGAGCGGGCCGAGCGTGTAGAACGGCGCTTCGTCGCACCACTCGTTTTCTTTTTCGACCTGCTCCTTGATCTTGTGCATCGGAATGTGGCCGGGGCCTTCGATCATGACCTGCACGTCGTGCTTCCAGGCGATGCGGGTCAGTTCGCCCAGGGTTTTTAGTTCGGCGAACTGCGCTTC
>JBEKWL010000083.1:0-15878 GCA_049513095.1 Terriglobales bacterium | reverse complement strand
AGCATCTTCATGGCCAGAATGCGGAAGCCATTCTTCTCAAACTGTTCGATGATGTCTCCGACCGCGTTCTTCTTCACCGCGTCGGGCTTGATGATGGTCAGTGTGCGTTGCAGGGTTTTCATAAGGTCAGTTGTCAGTTCGCAGTTGTCAGTTCTCAGTAACACCTATCCGCTCAACAGTGGAGCTGACGGCTGATCGCCGATCGCCGATTGCTCCTACACTTTCACTCCCAGCGCGGCCACGAGCGTTTCGCCGATGTCAGCCGGCGATTTCGCGACCTTGAGGCCGGCCTTTTCCATGGCGGCAATCTTTTCGGCTGCGGTGCCCTTGCCGCCGGATATGATCGCGCCGGCGTGGCCCATGCGGCGTCCGGGAGGCGCGGTCTGCCCGGCGATGAAGCCCACGACCGGTTTCCTCATGTGCGTCTTGATGAACTCCGCGGCGATCTCCTCCGCGTTGCCGCCGATTTCCCCGATCATGACCACGGCTTCGGTCTGCGGGTCGCGATTAAACAGATCGAGCGCGTCGACGAAATTCGTGCCGATAATCGGGTCGCCGCCAATGCCGATCGCCGTCGACTGCCCAATTCCGCGTTGGGTCAACTGATGCACCGCTTCGTAAGTCAGCGTCCCCGATCGCGACACGATTCCGACATTGCCCTCTTTGTGGATCTGCGCCGGCATGATGCCGATCTTGCATTGGCCGGGCGAGATGATGCCCGGGCAGTTCGGCCCGATCAGGCGCGAGCGCCGGTTCTGGAGAAACTCCCAGGCGCGCACCATATCCAGCGTCGGGATGCCCTCGGTGATGCAGACAATGAGTTCGATTTCCGCATCGGCCGCTTCCATAATCGCGTCGGCCGCGTACGGCGGCGGCACAAAAATGATCGTGGCATTCGCGCCCGTCTTGTCCGTCGCTTCCTGAACGGTATTGAAGATCGGCCAACCCTCGTGTGTCGTCCCGCCTTTGCCGGGCGTGACGCCGCCCACAATCTGCGTGCCGTAAGCCGCGCAAGCCTTCGCGTGGAAGGTGCCTTCACGGCCCGTCAGACCTTGCACAACCAATCGAGTTCTTTTATCAGCCAGGATTGCCATGATTGCTCACCCTCAAAAAGTGCTTTCTGCTGCTCGCCCGCTCTCGTGTGGTGACGGGGCTTTGCCCCGTCCCGGCGGGGCAGAGCCCCGCCACCACACAACCGGCTAAGCCGCGCTTCTCGCCGCGGCTACTACTTTATCGGCCGCATCCTTCATTGTTTCTGCGACCGTAAAGTTCAGCCCCGATTCCATCAGGATTCTCTTGCCTTCCTCAACATTGGTGCCTTCCAGTCGCAGAACCACCGGCAGTTGGATATGCGTCTTCCTGGCGGCTTCGACCACCCCCGTAGCCAGCATATCCACCCGCAGAATGCCGCCAAAAATATTGATCAGCACGGCGCGCACACTCTTGTCGCTCAGCAGAATCTCAAACGCGTGCGCTACCTGGTCCGCGCTTGCGCTGCCGCCCACATCGAGGAAGTTGGCCGGCATGCCGCCCGCATATTTGATGATGTCCATCGTGGCCATCGCCAGACCGGCTCCATTCACCATGCAGCCTACGCTGCCGTCGAGCTTGATGTAGTTGAGGTTGTATTTCGACGCTTCCACTTCAAGCGCATCTTCCTCGCTGAAGTCCCGCAATTCGCGGAGGTCCGCATGCCGAAAGAGCGCGTTATCGTCAAAGGTCAACTTGGCGTCGAGGGCGAACAATCGCCCATCCGTACAACTGATGAAAGGATTGATCTCCACGAGCGATGCGTCTGTTTGCAGGAACGCGCGGTAAAGGCCGGTCAGGAACTTAACTGCAGGATTGATCTGCTGCGGCTTCAACCCCAAACTGAACGCTATCTTACGCGCCTGAAAAGGCTCCAGTCCCATGCCCGGATCGATGTACTGCTTCAGGATCGCTTCCGGCCTCTCGGCCGCCACCTGCTCAATATCCATGCCGCCCGCAGCCGATGCCATGAACACCGGCTTGCCCTCGCCGCGATCCACCAGGATGCCGAGGTAAAGTTCCTTCTCGATCGGCAACGTTTCTTCGACCAGCAACCGACGCACAATGCGCCCTTCCGGTCCGGTTTGATGCGTGACCAGTTTCATGCCCAGAATCTTGTCGGCGATTTCGCTCGCTTCTTGCACCGACTTGGCGAGTTTCACTCCACCGCCCTTGCCGCGACCGCCGGCGTGAATCTGCGCCTTCACCACAACTCCCGTCGCGCCGGAGCGGAAAAGTTCGCTCGCGGCCGCCTCAGCTTCTTCGCGTGACGCCGCCATCATGCCCCGCGGCACGGCGACGTCATACTTCTTCAGAATTTCTTTTGCCTGGTACTCATGAATTTTCATAATGATTCCTGATCCGTTGTTGGTCGTCGATCTGTCGTCGTTCGCGACCACGAGTCGCGGCAACTGCCGTTGTTGGAGACACGAGAGGACTCCGCTTGCAGCCTCGGACACCTTGCAGCAAACTCATGATTCTATAGAAGGTGGAACGATTGGTGCAAACGCCGCGCGTCACTCCATGGTCGCTCCAAGAGCCTACTCACCTCCGCCCAGTTGTGCGTGCGAAGGGCCGGAAGAAACTTGCCCCAGGAATGCGGCCATGAGACCCAGCTTACTTCCCACCTATTGACTGCAGGCAGCGGCCATAAAGTTCCAGCAACTGAGCGGCGTAATCCTCGGGCTTGGCGGCCGCGCCTGTGCCCTGGAAGCCGACTCCGGCCCCGGTGGTCTTGCCGTAGCCGGTGGTCATGGCGATGAATTTCATAAGGTCGAGCGCGATGTCTTCGTTGCGGCGGGAGCCCAGGGGAAGAACGGGCATTTCCATGATGAAAACTCCTGGTTGAAGGGTGCAGTCCGGTGGTTTTCCCGGCCCTGCCGCGATCATAGCAGAACCTTCGCTGAATCAACCTCGCTGGGAGATACGATGTGAGTAGGCTCACTCTCCGCGCTCCAGACATTCAGCGCGGGCCAGCGGTCGTGTAGAATAACCCTTTGAATATGGACTTGTCCGCCATCCAGCAAGCCTTGCGCGAGCGCAACATTGACGCTTGGCTTTTCTACGATCATCACCATCGCGACCCGATCTCTTATCGCGTTCTCGGGCTGCCGGATGGACTCATGGTCACGCGGCGCTGGTACTACCTGATCCCCGCCAAAGGCGAGCCCGTCAAGCTGGTTCACAAGATCGAGTCGGGACACCTCGATAGCTTGCCCGGCGCGAAAAAACAGTACGCCGGGTGGCAGGAACTGTTCGACGGATTGAAGCAGATGCTGGCTGCGCATCGCGATGTGGCGATGCAGTTCTCGCCCAACAACTTTGTCTTCACTATTTCCATGGTGGATGCGGGAACGGCGGACATGATCCGTGGGCTGGGCAAGAACATTGTCAGCGCGGCCGACCTGATCGCGCAGTTTGAAGCGACCTTGACGGACGAACAGATCAAGTCGCACTTCGCGGCGCGCGATGTGATTGACGCGGTCACCGCCGCGGCCTTCAAAGAAATTGGACGGCGCGTGCGCAACGGCGGTACGCGCGAGCATGAAATTCAGCAATTTTTCATGGAAGCATTCCAGCGCGAGAACATGGTGACCGACGACCCGCCGATCGTGGCCGTGAACGCCAACAGTGGTAACCCGCACTACGAGCCGAGCGCAAGCCGTCCGGTGCCGATTCATGAGGGGGACTTTGTTCTGCTGGACGTGTGGGCGAAAAAAAATACGCCGGGCGCCGTTTACTATGACATCACGTGGGTGGGAATTGTGGGCAAGGCTCCAACGGACAGGCAGCGCGAAATTTTCAAGATTGTGAGCGGGGCGCGCGATATCGGCGTGAAGACCGTGCAGGATGCCGTCGCTGCCGCCAAGCCGATCGCAGGATGGGAAGTGGATCACGCGGTGCGCGGCCACATCAAAAAGGCAAAATACGGAGAGTACTTCATCCATCGCACCGGCCACTCGATTTCGACCGAGGTGCATGCGAATGGCGCGAACATGGATGATTTGGAAATTCACGACGAGCGGCGCATTCTGCCCAATTCCTTGTTTTCGATCGAGCCCGGCATCTACCTGCCTGAGTTCGGCGTGCGCTTGGAAGTGGATGTGCTGGTGCGGCCGGGAAGCGCCGAGGTCACTGGTAAAATTCAACGAGAGATCGTGACCATCTGAATGGCCAAGCCGACAACAGACAAATCAAAAAATGCGGCCACAGCGACTGAGCCAGAGTATCCGCTCACGACCATGGCGGTGGTTGCGCCGCTTGTGGGCTGGCTGATCCCGGGCGGCGGACACATCCTGCTGAAGCGTTATGGGCGCGGCATTCTGCTGCTGGTGTCGGTGGTCGCGATGTTCCTGATTGGGTTGGGAATGCAGGGGCGGATTTACAAGCCGAACGGCGGCGACATCCTCGACATACTCGGCTTCGTTGGCGACGTGGGCTCGGGAGTGCTCTATCTTCTGGCGCGCATCATGGACTGGGGCAACGTGATGGCCGCGAATGCCACCGCGGATTACGGCAAGACATTTCTGATCGTCGCCGGCCTGCTGAACTTCATCGCGGCGGCGGATGCGCATCACATTGCGCTGGGGAAGAAACCGTGACCATCAACTTGTCGCACTTCTCGGCGGCGGCGGTGTTCGCGCTGTTCGCGTCGGTGGTCTTCGGCATCACGCAGCGCAATTCGACGATAGAGCAGGTGCGCTACGGTCTCTACTGCTTCGCCCTATTCGTTGGCGGAGTTTTCCTGGCGGGATGGGTGATGGCGCTGATCAGGCGGTAGTTGGCGACCTCTGCAATGGCCGTCCACCACGCTCGCTTTACACCACGCTCGCCGTCTCCTGTTTAAGCTTCTCCGCCTGATAGTGCGTGATCAGCGCGTCGATAATCGGTTGCAGCTTCCCGTCCATCACCTGCTCAAGTTGGTGGATGGTGAAGCCGATGCGATGATCCGTGAGCCGGTTCTGCGGGAAATTGTAGGTGCGGATTTTCTCCGAGCGGTCACCCGAGCCCACCATCTGCTTGCGTTCTTTCGCCAGCGCGTCCTGCTGCTTCTGCATCTCGACTTCGTACAGCCGCGAGCGCAGCACGCGCATGCCTTTTTCGCGGTTCTTGATCTGCGACTTTTCATCCTGGCAGCTCACCACCGTGTTCGTCGGAATGTGCGTGATCCGCACCGCCGAATAGGTCGTGTTCACCGACTGCCCGCCCGGCCCCGACGAACAGAACGTGTCAATGCGCAGATCCTTGGCCTCGATCTTGACGTCCACTTCTTCCGCTTCCGGCAGCACCGCGACCGTGATCGCCGACGTATGCACGCGCCCTTGCTGCTCGGTCGCCGGAACGCGCTGCACGCGATGCACGCCGCTCTCATATTTCAAGCGAGAATAGACGCGGTCGCCCTCGATCAGCGCGATCACTTCTTTTAACCCGCCGACGCCCGACTCCGACGTGGAGAGCACTTCCACTTTCCACTTCTGCGTCTCGGCATAGCGGTTGTACATGCGGAAAACTTCCGCCACGAACAACGTGGCCTCATCGCCGCCTGTGCCGGCGCGAATTTCCAGAACCACGTTCTTCTCGTCGTTCGGATCCTTCGGCAGCAATAGAACTTTGAGTTCTTCCTCGACGGTCACGATGCGCGCGTCGAGCTTCGCGAGTTCTTCTTCGGCGTAGGCTCGCATTTCCGGATCTTTTTCGTCGGCGAGAACGGTCTTGCTTTCGGCGATGCCGCGCTTCAGATCTTTGAACTCGCGATACTTCTCGACGATCCCCGCGACTTCGCTATGCGCCCTGGCAGTCTTCTGGTATTTCGCCGAATCGTTGGTGATCTCCGGCGACAACAGTGCTTGCGTCAGTTCCTCGTAACGCACTTCGATTTGGTCTAAGCGTTCGAACATGATTGGTGGTGCCGCTATCCGTCGTTCGCTGTTCGTCGTTCGGTATTCGCCGCGGCCCTCGAAGGACCGCGTTTGCCCCGGACCGCTTGTATCAGACCATTTAATCCGCGGCCAAGATCGTCGGTACTGCGCGTGAGCCCCGCAGCTTGTTCCTTCGTCAAATACTCTAAACCTCTTGCGATCACAATCTGCGTCTGAAGTTCAAGTAGCGAACCCCTCGCATGGAAAAGGAAACGGCCCAAATCGCCGTCTGAACTGTGCCCCTTACCCTCGGCTATATTACTCGAAATGGAAACCGCAGCGCGCCGCATCTGGGACGTCAGACCGTAGAGTTCGTGCTTTGGAAACTCCGCCGTCGCGCGATATATCACCAGAGCCAGATCAACAGCCTCCCGCCAAATCCGCAAATCTCGATAAGAGAAATTCGTCGCCATGTGCCACCTCCATCCGGAGGGTAGACGAACCTCGGCACTGACAGCAGCGACGGATAAACAATGACTTTGTGATGTTTTCCGGAATCCAGAAGACGATCAATCCGCGGCAGCGAATAGCGAACGACGAATAGCGAACAGCGAACGACTCCTACGCAATCACCAACTCGCCACCGCGCTGCTTTTCCAGTTTCATCGCCTCATCCAGCGCGACGATTGCGCACTCGACCTCGCTGTCATCCGGAGGCTGGGTCGTTATTCGCTGCAGCCACAGGCCGGGCGCCGTCATCAGCGCAAACAGCGAGCCGCGATGCTTGGCCGCAAAGCGGATGATCTCGTAGGAAACGCCTGCAATCAGCGGCAGCAGCGCGATACGAATGCCGAATCGAGCCCAGAAAGTGTGCACGGGAATCGCCATGTACACGAACATCGAGATGATCATCACCGTCATCAGGAAGCTGGTTCCGCAACGCGGATGATACGTCGAATATTTCTGCACCGCCGCGGCTTCGAGCGGATCGCCATTCTCGAACGCAAACACCGTCTTGTGCTCGGCCCCGTGGTACTCGTACACGCGGCGAATGTCCTTCCACAGCGACACGCCCCACACAAACAGCAGAAACATCGCGATGCGGATCAGTCCGTCCACCAGGTTAAACAAGAATTGCTGCCCGAACACCGGATTCACCTTTTTCAGTTCCGTCGTCGCCAGCAGCGGCAGGTACTTATACATGAAGATGAAAAAGGCGATGGAAAAAACCACATTCACTGCCGCCATCCAGCCGGTGATTTCAATCTTCTTGCCCTGATCTTCGCCCTGCTCGGCGTTTATCTCGTCCAGCGCCGCATTAGCCGAAAATTTCAGCGCGCGGAATCCCAGCGTCATCGCGTGCCCCAGCGTCATCACCCCTCGCACGACGGGCCAACCCATCCACTTGTGCTGTTCGGAAGGCCGCTCCAGCGGCTCGCTGTGCGTAACAATCTCGCCCGAGGGTTTGCGCACGGCAATTCCCCAGGCATGCGGCGAACGCATCATCACACCCTCCAGCACCGCCTGCCCGCCGACGAGCGTTTCCTCGCCGCTCTCCAGGGCCGGCAGCAGTTGCACTGCCGCCAGAAAACGCAAGATTTGCCGCCAACGCCGCATAGTCATTGGATGGTGCTCAGGGAGGAACGACTCCAACAAACAGGATATCACAGAGGTGGGCAGCGGCCCGCCCGAAAACCAATAACCACCTATTTGTCATAGAGATGCAGATGATGGCTCCCGCGTTCAGTGGGCATGACCGCGTTCGGAATGATCGTGTTCAGGATCGCGTTCGCCGTGCTCTTCCTCCCGCACCGCGATTACGCAGCTATGGGCGGTCTCGCACACCACGTGTTCCAACTGGATCGTCGTATGGTGGATGCCAAACCCGCGCCCGAGTTTCTCGTTGATCTCCCGCAGAATCGTATCGCTCTCCGAAGTCGCCATGTCTGCGATCGTCACATGCGCCGAGAGCGCGTGGTTTTCCGACCCAATGCTCCACACATGCAGATCATGCACATCGCTCACGCCCCCGATCTTTCGCATCGCCGATTCCACCGCTTCCAGGCTCATCCCTCGCGGCGTGCCCTCCAGCAGAATATTCAGTGTCTCGCGCACGATCCCGATGCTCGACCACAAAATCAGCGCGCCGATCCCGAACGACAGGGCCGCGTCGATCCAGTATTGTCCCGTCCACAGGATGGCAAAACCGCCCGCAATCACGGCCGCGGTCGAGAGCGTGTCGCCCACCTCGTGCAGTAGCGCGCTCCGGACATTGACATCCCGCCCCGAACGCCACAGCAGCAGAGCGATCACGCCGTTCATCACCACGCCCGCCGCCGCCACCCAAATCATGACCCCGGCACGCACATGCTCGGGATGCTGCAACCGCTGAAACGCCTCGTAGAAAATAAGAAACGACACCAACACCAGCGACAGCGAATTGACCAGCGCCGCCAGCACTCCGGCGCGCCGGTATCCATAAGTCTTGGTCGCGCTCGGCGGCCGGCCTTCCAGAAAAACCGCCACCAGCGATAACAGCAGCGCCAGAAAGTCGGACAGGTTATGTCCCGCCTCGGAAAGCAATGCCAGCGAGTGCGCACGGATGCCGGCAACCACCAGCAGGACGACGTAAAACATGGTGACGGCCAGCGAGATGCGCAGCACCCGCCCCGTCGCATGAGAATGCGCGTGTGCGCCATGCGCGTGCATGTTCTAAGAATAGCGCAAGGTTGCCAGTGTGGGGACGGACGCCTTCGCGAGCCTGCCCTGAGCGAAGTCGAAGGGTCCAAGCTGAGCACAGCCCGGCCACTGTGGGCAGCTCCAAGCTTTCTGCCCCGGTTCGGTGGCGCAAACTCGGCAGGCCGCGCTATCCTTCTCCTCATACATTGGAGGAGAACATGAAAAAAACTCTCGTAATCCCAACCTTGCTGTTACTCGCCGCGTCGGCGATTGCACAAACAACGTCTGCACCAACAACCCCAGCACCAGCAACGCCCGCACCAGCAACGCCCGTACCAGCAACGCCGCCCGTAATAGTCAGGAACCCCGTCAGCGCCGCGCTCCGAGACACCCTGCCCAACCGCCAGAAAAATACCATCGCCGCCGTCGAAGCCATGCCCGCCGACAAATTCAACTACAAACCGACCCCCGACCAAATGACATTCGGCCACCTCGTCGCCCACATGGTCGAAGTGAATAACCTGGCGTGCAGCAAGGTCGCCGCCGTCCCGGCTCCCAAGGTCGAAGAAGTAAAAGAATCGGATTCCAAAGAGAAACTGGTGTCGGCGCTCAAGGCCTCTTTCGATTTCTGCTCCGACACGCTGTCCCAGATGGACGATTCGAAAATGGGCGAACTAACCAGCGGCCCGAGCGGCCAGCAAATCTCGCGCGCCCGATTCGCCCTGGGCATCGCCAGCAATTGGGCCGACCACTACGCCGAAGCCGCAATGTATCTGCGCCTGAACGGCATATTGCCGCCGAACGCGAAGAAGTGAGGTGTAATCAGGTTGTGTGTGGACAGACGTCTCGCCCGTCCAAGCCGAGCGCAGTTCGACGGGTGTGTGCGACACCGATAATGCCACTCCGGGCTCGCCAATCTACCCCGCGAGCCCTTCCAACTCTTCTTCCCCGATCACGCTGACGCCCAACTCCCGAGCCTTGTCCAGCTTCGATCCCGCGTCGCTCCCCGCCACCACATAATCCGTTTTCTTGCTCACCGAGCCTGAAACGCGGCCGCCCGCATCTTCAATCATCTTCTTCGCTTCGTCCCGCGTGTGGCGCGCGAGCGTGCCCGTCAGCACAAACGTTTTTCCCGACAGCTTCGTGCCTTTTTCTTTCTTCTGCCCGGTGAACGTCAGCCCCGCTTTGCGCAGATCGCTCACCAGTTTGCGATTATGCTCATCGGCGAAAAATTCCACGATGCTCTCCGCGATCCGCGGCCCTACTTCGTTCACTTCCTCAAGTTCCTCCGCACTCACCTTCATGATCGCGTCGAGGCTCCCAAAGTGTTCCGCCAGAAACTGCGCGGTGCGCTCGCCCACAAACCGTATCCCCAGCCCGTAAATCACGCGCTCGAGCGGCAGCTTCTTTGAGGCCGCGATCTCCGAGAGCACGTTCTCCGCTGACTTCTCGCCCATGCGTTCAAGCTTCAGAAGATCATCCTTCGTCAGCTTGTACAGATCGGCAACATTCTTCACCAGGCCGCGTTCGGCGAGCTGATTCACCAACGCCTCGCCCAGGCCGTCGATATCCATTACGTGACGCGAGGCGAAATGCAGAATCGTCCCCTGCAGCTTCGCCGGACAATTCGCATTCACGCAGCGATGGTCCACCTCGCCCGGCGTTCGCACCACATTGCCGCCGCACACCGGACAATGCTCGGGCATTTCGAACTGCTTGTGGCCGCGAGGATGCTCTTTGTCATCGACCACCTTCACCACTTTTGGAATCACATCGCCGCCGCGCTCGACCTCGACCCAGTCGCCGATCTTTACGCCCAGCCGTTCGATCTCATCCATGTTGTGCAGCGTCGCGCGGGAAACCGTCGTGCCACCAATCGGAACCGGTTTCAGTGCCGCCACTGGCGTCAGCTTTCCGGTGCGGCCCACCTGCACCAGGATGTCTTCGATCTGCGTCACCGCCCCGCGCGCCGCGTACTTGTAAGCAATCGCCCATCGCGGAGCCTTTCCCGTGAAGCCCAACTCGTGCTGCCACGCCGTCCGGTCAACCTTGACGACGATTCCGTCAATCTCGTAGGGCAGCGATTCGCGTTTGGACTCCCAGCTCTGAATAAATTTCCAGACGTCCTCCAGATTCTTCGCCAGCTTGCGGTTCGGATTGACTTTGAAGCCCGCGAGTTCCAGCGCATCCATCGCTTTCGATTGGCGGTCGAAATAAGTTTGCCCGTCTTTCAACAGCAGGTATGCAAAGAAGTCCATGCGGCGTTGCGCTGTAATCGACGGTTCGAGTTGCCGCACTGTCCCCGCCGTAAAATTACGCGGATTCGCAAACACCGAAAGTCCCTGTCGCTCGCGCTCTTCATTCAACTTACGAAAAGCGGCGAGCGGCATCAGCATTTCGCCGCGCACCTCGAAATCGGCGGGTATCGCAGCTTTCTTCAACTTGTCTTTCGAGATTGATAATGGGATGGAGCGCACCGTCCGCACATTCAGGGTCACGTCTTCGCCGACGTTGCCATCTCCGCGCGTGATGCCGCGCTCCAGACGGCCATCGCTATAGACGAGCGCCAGCGACATGCCGTCCAGCTTCAATTCGCACATGTATTCGAGGTCAGTCTGCCCGCTCAGCTCATGCACCCGCCGCTCCCAGTCGCGCAGTTCTTCTTCGGAATAAGCGTTGTCGAGCGAGAGCATCGGAGAGGAATGCTTCGCCTTAACGAATCCCTCGCGCGGCTTGCCGCCCACGCGCTGCGTCGGCGAATCCGGCGTCACCAGCGCCGGATGCTCCGCCTCGAGCCGCTTGAGCTCGTTCATCAGCGTGTCGAAGTCAGCGTCCGAGATCTCCGGATCATCCAGCACGTAATAGCGGTACTCGTGGTGCCGAATCTTCTCGCGCAGAGCTTCGATTTTTTTCTCGATGGCGGAACTGGACATAACTGGGGAATTATAGTGCGGAGGGGAAGTTCTCAGTTTTCAGTTCTCAGTTAAGCCCAACAGCAACCCATGCTTCGGCCTTTCTGAGAACTGAGAGCTGACAACTGAGAACTGGCTACTGTTTCTTCGCCTTCCGGATCCGTCCCCGACCCAGCGCGCCGCTGCCCACGCTCGACGGAGGCTTGCGCATTCCCTCCAGCAATTCCTTCAGCACAATCGCATTGTTATGCTCCTGGTTTCGCGACGCATACAACAGCGTGAGGTTCCGCTTGCCTTCCGCAAGATGATGCAGCTTCTTCACCGCCGCAGACCCCCCTGCGCACGCCAACTCTTTGAGGTAGCGCTTCCGGAACATTCGCCAGCCCTCAGGATTCGCATGGAACCACTGCCGCAGCTCGTCCGACGGCGCCAGATCGCGCAGCCAGAACTTGGCTGCCACGTCTTCTTTCTTCAACCCGCGCGGCCACAAACGATCCACCAGCACGCGCACTCCGTCCGAAGGAGAAGCAGCCTCGTAAACGCGTTTGACGGCAACGCACATGCCTTGCGTATTATCCTACCTCTGAGCCCGGTTTTGCTGCCGGCGCCGCAATCATTATGAACTTCCCGAACTGGTTTTCTCCGTGCCTCCATGCCACCGTGGTGATCCTCGCGCTTCTAGCGCTCGCCGGCTGCGATGTCGAGCGGCGCAAGTCCGACGCTGAACTCGGCCTCAACCCGCAACAGGCCGAAGGCAGGAAACTCTATGACAACTATTGCGACCGGTGTCATGAACCGTACTCGTCCCGCGGCAAGAAAGGACCGGGTTTGAAGGGCGTCTTCAAGCAGCAATACCTGTCCCTGAGCGGACTGCCCGCCAACGACGTCCGCATGACCGACATCATCAAATTCGGCCGGGCCAAAATGGAAGGCTTCAACCAGGTCATGACCGACCAGCAGATCAAAGACCTGCTGGCCTATCTGCACACCCTCTAGCCCGTGTGCTGAAAATGAGATCCTGCTCTGCAACTTAACTTTCAATTCGCCAGACTTTGTCACCCCGAGCGAAGCGAGGGACTCTGCAGTTCGCGGCAAGATCTGTCACTGCAGGAATTGGGAGTCGACCGTCCCTTGAGGGGGCTAGTATAATTACCGGTCGTCCGCTCCCACCCGTTGGTGTTCACTGATGGTTTGCGGCCTTCATAGCTCAATAGATAAGGAGATGCTGCCATGTTTGTTCGCGTTGTCGAAGTCAAGACGAAGCCCGGAAAAGCCAAAGAGGTTTGTGGCACACTGCATGACAAGATACTGTCTACGTTGAAGGCGAAGACAGGCTTTGTAGATGAGATCGTCCTCGTGTCGGATGCAGACGGCATCCTGGCGCTCAGCTTCTGGAAAACGAAAGAGGACGCCGAACGTTACACCCATGCGGACTACGCCAAGGTCAGCGAGTTGATTCAGCACCTGGTGCATAGCAAGCCCACGGTGCACGCCTACGACGTGGAGACCTCGACTTGCCACAAGATCACGAAGGGCCAGGCGGCTTGAGGAAACAATTCCGCTGGCATCCTGAATGACGTGGTGGCTGGTTCAAGAACGACGAAATCGCGTTGCCGGAATTGGAAGACGCTGCGCCCTATAATTAGGACCGGGAGCGAATGGCCACGATAAGTTCGGGGGCATGAGAAGCATTTTTCCCATGCCCCTTGTGCACTTGGCTTCCGCAACTGTAGATGCTGGACTAGATGCTCGATCAGGCAGAAGCCGCGTGACCGGATACTGCAACCGCTCACGGGACCAGACAAGACCCAGGCAAGTTCCTTGATCACCGACTGCCACGTCCATATCCAACCGTTCGAACTCCTGCTGAACCCGGCGGCCCTCGGGCTGATGAAAAAGCATCGGCCCGATTTTGATCGGGTCCTGGAGTTCACTCGCTCGCCCAAAGCCTTTCTGAAATACATGGACGAGGCCGGGCTGGATCGTGCGGTGCTGATCAATGCGGCCGCGCCCGATGTCACCGGCTTCCCACCCGGACTCAACGCCATGGCCGCAAACTATGCCAAGGCGAACCCCCAGCGGCTCCTCTCCTGTGGCAGCTTCCATCCGCGGTACTCCACCAATGCCATGGCAGACATCGATGAGATAGTCCGGCTGGGTTTGCGGCTGATCAAGATCCATCCGCCGCATCAACTCTTCTACCCCAACGACTACCTCAATGGCATGAAAGAGCTGGAGCTGTTGTATCGTGCAGCGCAGAGCAACGGCATTCCGGTTATGTTTCACACCGGCACCTCAATTTTTCCTGGCGCGCGCAGCAAGTACGGCGATCCGATCTACATTGACGATGTCGCGGTCGATTTTCCGGACCTGAAGATTGTGCTTGCGCATGGAGGCCGGCCTCTCTGGATGAGCACTGCCTTCTTCCTGGTACGCCGCCATGCCAATGTTTATCTGGACATCAGTAGCATTCCGCCGGCGCAGCTGCTCCAGTACTTTCCGCGCCTGGAAGAGATCGCCCACAAAACGCTCTTCGGTAGCGACTGGCCCGGCCCCGGCGTGCGCGACCTCAAGCAAGCGCTCGACTCCTTCCGGGCATTGCCATTGTCGGCGGAGACAAAGCAGCGGATTCTCAGCCAAGTGGCGCTTACAATCTGGCCCGATTGAGGGCCCGATTGAGGAAAAGAGAAACTCGTCTGTGGGCTCGACCGGATCGGGGACCGTTCGGGAAAGCCGCTTGCCGTTTCCCTGAGAGCAAGCGTAGACTACTTCCCGGCGTGCCAAGGCGCGGGAATTCACGTTCTATCTTTCACCGCTTTGCGGCTGGCGCGCTGTTCAATTTGTCGGAGTTTTTGCAATAGCCGCAGGGGTGACTGCAATCACGAATGACAGTGATTGCGGTCACAGACTTGTTGGCGATGGCCCAAGCAAAATTCGGGCTGCTTTTTTGGAGCAAGTTCCATAAACAGCTTTGGGCGATGAGGAAGGGGTTCCCCACAGCAGCTAGTATAAGGATCTACTTGGGAACGGCATCTGAAGCCGAGCCCCTTCAAAGCTGTGAAACACGCTGTAGGAACCTCGCTGAATTTTCCGTCTAAGAAACGCTGGGTACATAAGAGTCGTGGAAGTACCTGACCACCACCGGCATTAGGAGGCCACACATGGCATCAGATCAAGCCAAGGTCACACCTTGGCCCGCGGTTCCAACAGCGAAACCCGAAGAGGTGTACGCAGGCCTGAGCGACCAAGCCAAGGCGTATCCGCTCTTCTTGGAGTCGATCCTGCGCCAGGAACATAACTTCGAAAAACCGGAGGCGCTTTCGCGCATTCGTGTGCTCGATTGCACGACCAACATGATGATCGGCCACTGGTGTTCTTCGCAGCTCTCCGAACTGGGGGCAGAGGTCATCCAGGTTGAGCCTCCGGGGGGCGACCCGCTGCGCAAGCTCACGCCCTTCGGCCGGGAAGAGTACATGTTCGCGGACAAGGAGACGGGAGAGAAAGTTGGCGGACAGTTCCTGCACGAGATGCGCAACAAGTCCTCCATCACTCTGAACGTGGAGACCGAGGAAGGGCGGCGGATTCTTAAGGAATTGGTCGTCCATGTCGACGTCATCATCGAGAATGGACCGCCCGGCCAATGGGACGAGTGGGGAATCGGTTATCGCCAGCTAAAGGACATCAATCCGCGGCTGGTCTATTGCTGGGTTGGCCAACGCGGACAGTGGGGCCCGGCCAAGGACAAGCCAGGAATGATGGATCCAGTGGCCCAGGCAGCCTGCGGGTTTGTCCACGGCACCGGCGAT
Organism: Terriglobales bacterium; assembly: GCA_049513095.1. Lineage (GTDB taxonomy): Bacteria > Acidobacteriota > Terriglobia > Terriglobales > Acidobacteriaceae > Acidiflorens. The sequence goes on along the minus strand of JBEKWL010000083.1, from coordinate 593 downwards.
CCCAAAGAGTTCGGAGGACAGCCTACGCGCTCCGCGCTATGGATGGCCGACCACGTGGGCGGGAGCTCAGCGGCCATGGCCATTCTGTCTGCTCTCATCTATCGCGATGGCGTTTCCGGCGAAGGTCAGTTCGTCGAAGCTACCTCGGCCGAGGCCATCATCCGCATCCTCGATTACAGCTGGGCGTGGTATTCCATGGACGGCAGCATCCGTCCGCGCTACGGCAACTGGGATTTGGCCATCAACATTTACGCTGTGAACCCGTGCAAGGACGGCTACATGATGGTAGGAGGCGGCCACGACCGCCTCTGGTACCGCATCTGGCGTACGGTCGGCGACGAATACCCGGCGGTAGAAGAAGATATCCTCGGCGATCCGCGTCTGCGGGAAGTCGCAGACCGGTTGGCCCACAACCAGCAGGTGAAGACCTATACCATGCTGGGCGAGTGGCTCAAAGACAACCCTCGCAGTGACGCCGAGCGTAAGCTCTCCAAGCAGCAAGTGGCGTCCGGCGGCGTGCTGTATGTCAACGAGGTGGCGGAATACCCGCACTTCAAGTATCGCGGACACGTGGCCGAATACGAGTCGCCGCA
>JBEKWL010000082.1:0-16108 GCA_049513095.1 Terriglobales bacterium | reverse complement strand
CGGTTCCACTCGGTCAGCGCCCGCTCCCAGTTGGTCGCAGCCAGCTTCAGGCGTCCGGTTTTCTGGTACAGATCGCCCAGGTGGTCGAGGACGGTGGGATCGGTATTGATTTTCTGCGAAGCCTTCAGCAGGTTGTCTTCCGCCAATTCATATTTTCCCAGGCGGAAGTAAGCCCAGCCCAGGGAATCGAGATAGGCGCCGTTGGCCGGATCAAGATCCACGGCGCGCTTGATGTACCCGAGCGCTTCTTCAAGCTTCATGTTCTGGTCGGCCAGCATGTAGCCCAGATAATTCAGCGCCGAAGCATGCTCCGGATCGCTGGCCAGCACCTTCTTGAACTGTTCTTCCGCTTCGGCGTAGCGCTTCTCGCGCTCAAAAGTGGAGCCGCGGAGAAACCAGACATACTCCTTGTCTTCCGGCTTGCTCGATAGCGCCTCGGCCTTGTCGAGCGCCTGCTCGGCCTCGCTGAACCGGCGCAGCCGCGTGTTCATCTGTGCCAAGGTGATATAAACTTGGCGGTCATCGGTGTTGCCGTTGCCCTTCAACATGGCGCCGACGTCCTTGAGTGCCTTGTCGGGTTCGCCCATATCGGCCTGCTGCGCCGCCAGCACCATCTTCAGATCGCGGCTCGTGGGCAGCTTCTGCGCCGCCTCTTTGGCAGCGTCGGTAGCCTTCTGCCATTCCTTGGCTTCGCGCCAGGTATCGATGATCTGCTGATAACCGCGCTCGATGTTTTCATCGCCCCCCAGGGCGACGATCTCGCGGAAGGTCTCATTGGCGGCCTGATTGTTCCCTTGGTCGCGGTAGATAGTGCCTAGCCTCTCCAGAAACACCGCCCGATTGCTCTTCTCGCCGTTCGAGTACTTGCCCTCGGGCTTCTCCGATTTCTTCAGCAGGCCGCGCATGATCGGAATGGCTTCGTCGTAACGGCCCTGCGCCTGATAAATGGCGGCGATATTGTAGGGCACTTCGACCGAGTCCTGCACCATGGACTCAGCCTTTTTCAGATGGTCGAGCGCGAGCTCGAACTTGCCCTGCTTGCGGTAGATTTCCGCGATGCGCACGTAGGTTTGCGCATCTTCCGGATTCGCGTCCGCGATTACTTTGTATTGTTCCAGAGCGGCATCGGCCTGGCCATCGTTCAGCAGGTTCTCCGCCAGCCCGCGAATCGCGTCCAGATTGTCGCGGTCCAGTTCAATCGCGTGGCGATACGCTTCGATGGCCCCCTTGTATTGCTTTTGCTGCTCGTAGGTGTAGCCGAGCGCCGAATAGAGCTTGGCCGAGCGCTCCCCGTTCGGCACCGAACTCAGCACCTGAGCGGCGCGAGCCGTGTCCCCCAGTTCGTTGTAGAGATAGGCCAGGGTAGTGACCGCCTCTTCGGAATCCGGTTGCAGCTTCACTGCGGTCTTGAATTCGCTCTCCGCTTTTTGCAGATCGTTGTTCAAGCGATACAGGCGCCCGAGAAGCAGGTGGTCATCCATGCTGTCCGGTTGCAGGCGGACGATCTGCTCATACTGCTCGATCGCCAGTTTCAGAATGCTCTCCGACCCGCTGCCCGCCTGCATGTCGCCGAGCGAGCGCAGATAGATCCTTCCCAGCAGGCGGCGGGCCTCGAGATTGTTGGGATTGCGCTTGATGATGTCCTGCGCCTCGACCACGGCGTCGCGAATGCGGCCGGTCTTGGCGTAGAGTTCGGCGAGACCCGAGGTCAGGTACGCCGAGGTCGGGTCCGCATCAATGGCGGCGCGGTATTCCTCAATCGCTTTATTCGCCAATTCGCTGCGGCCGTACGTGGCCACTTGTTCCTCGTACATGTGCGCGAGGGCGAAGTGGTAGTAGGCGGCGGCGCGGTCTGGTGTCTTGCCCTTGGTGGCGGACTGCGCGCCGGCGGCAGTCGGGGAATCCCCGGCGCGAGCGGGCTGATCTTGAGCCAGTAGGCCCTGGGCCAGTAAAAAAGACAACGTAAGAACAACACTGACAATCCAAAACTGTTTTTTCATGAACAATCCTGCAACCTGTGAACGCAACCCACACTTCAATTGGATGCTGATCCGCGGCGATCCGGATTTTCTTATTCTACCCTCGGCGAGCCTTTCTGAGGCGAGAAAGCGCAGGCTGGGCCGAAAGCCGGAGGTACAGGGGCTTTGGGAGTTCTTGAGGTGTTGTTGTGTGGGGACGGGGCGGCGCCTGCCCTGAGCGGAGCCGAAGGGCCCCGTCCAAGCGGGGCGAAGCCCCGCTTCCAAACGTGCATATGGCTAATGCCTGAAATGCCGCACCCCGGTGAAGATCATGGCCAGCCCAAGCCGGTCTGCGGCGTCGATGGCCTCCTGGTCGCGTACCGAGCCTCCCGGTTGGATAATGGCGGTCGCCCCCGCTTTGGCGATTTCCTCGACGCCATCCGGAAACGGAAAGAAGGCATCGGAGGCGGCCACCGTACCCTTCAGCGGCAACTGCGCCCTCATGGCGCCCAGCTTGCACGAATCGACGCGGCTCATTTGTCCGGCGCCGACGCCCACCGTTTGCCCATCGCGGGCGTAGAGAATGGCGTTCGACTTCACGTGCTTGCAGATCTTCCACGCGAAAAGCAGCGCCCGTTTTTCTTCCGGCGTAGGCGGGCGCTTGCTAACGACTTTCAGATCGCCTTCGGCCAGTTGGTGAACATCGGCATCCTGGACGAGGATGCCTCCAGAAATGTTTTTCAGAACCCAGTTTTGCTCTCCGGCGGGAACTTCGACCAGCCGCAGATTCTTCTTCGAGGCAAATGCTGCTTTAGCGCCTTCATCGAATGCGGGAGCGGCGATGACTTCCAGAAAAAGCTTGGCCATTTCTTTAGCGGCCGCCGCATCCACAGTGCGGTTCACTCCGATCACTCCGCCAAACGCCGAGACCGGATCGCATTCCAGCGCCCGCACGTAAGCCTCGGCGAGCGTCTTGCCGGTAGCGGTTCCGCAGGGATTTGTGTGTTTGATTATGGCGCAGACCGGCTCGTCAAACTCCTGCGCCAGATCCCAGGCGGCTTGCAGGTCGACAATGTTGTTGTAGGAGAGCTCTTTGCCCTGCACCTGACGCGCGTTTGCCACGCCCGCGCCCAAACCGTCCGTGTACATCGCAGCTTTCTGGTGCGGATTCTCTCCATAGCGCAGGTCCATCACCTTCTGAAAAGACAGTCGCAGATTCTGCGGAAAGCCTTGCGCTGGCCTTAACTCGAAATCGCCGCCCACCCGCTCAAGCGCCGAGGCGATGGCGGAATCGTAGGCCGCAGTCGTCGCAAACGCTTTCTGCGCCAGCCGCCACTTCGTTTCCCTGGACAGCGCCCCGCCCGAGCGCGCCATCTCATCGGCAATCGCGCCGTAATCGGCGGGCGAGGTAACGACCGCGACATCCTGAAAATTCTTCGCTGCCGAACGGATCATCGACGGCCCGCCGATATCGATGTTCTCAATCAGCTCTTCGAAGTGCACCCCCGGCTTGGCGGCGGTTTTTTCGAAGGCATACAGGTTGACCACCACCATGTCGATGGCCGGGATGCCATGCTCGGCGACCGCCGCCCGATGGCCGCTGTCTCCCCGCCGATGCAGGATCCCCCCATGCACCTTCGGATGCAGCGTCTTGACGCGCCCGTCCAGCATTTCCGGGAACCCGGTCAGCTCGGAAATATCTTTAACGGCAACGCCGGATTCGCGCAGCAGCTTAGCCGTGCCGCCGGTAGAAACGAGTTCGACGCCGAACTCGGCAAGTTTGCGGGCGAAATCCACTAGTCCGAATTTGTCGGTAACGCTAAGAATGGCGCGCTGGATTTTAGACATGAGGCCCTCGGGAGCGAAGGGAGATTTTAGCAGTTTGGGTTGTGTTGGTTCAGTCTGAAATGGAGAGCTGGCGTTCCCCGTTACCGAATATACCGCCCCTTGAGCGATTCCTTAAGAATCGTAGCCGGGGCCGCCAGACGCCCCGCACTCTTTCCACAGCTTTTCCCAATTCCACATCCCGGCCGTCACCTGGATTGCCAACGGGAATCCGAGCTGATGCGCGAGCATACACACCTGCCCGCGATGGTGGGCTTCGTGGGAAAGCATGTAGCACAGCATTTCCGGGCCAACTGGCCAAGGCCGAGCCCAGCCGTCTCTGCGAAACTTCTCGACGCGGCCGCCACCACCGCCGAGCGCTTCAGCGAGCATCTCCGCGCAGCGCGCGGCGCTCTCGGCCAATCCCGCACGGGCCTGCTGCGGCGTGCAGTGCGCACGGTTGAGCTGTCGTGGAACCTTCAGGTGCGGAGCCGTAAGCCTGACCCACTTGCAGCGGACATTGTGCATGTGCGTGAAGATCGCCGCAATGGTGCGGGTCTTGCCGGGCGGTTTGGCTCTCCAGGCGGTAGGGTCAAGATGTTCGATAAGAATCTGGTTCATGCGATCATTGGCGGCAAAAATCTGGACTGCAGCTCGGCCGAGTTGAGTGTGAACACGGGGTTGACGATTGGTGTATTGACGCGTCCTCACGGCTCCCTACTCCTTGACCTAATAATACTTCCGGGCCGCCGGCCATCCGGAAGTAATCCACTTCATCCGTCACGCGGAACCGCCCGGAGACTGGCGTCTTGGCGTTTTCACGCGGCCGCCTGGCGACGAATCTGCCGTTGTTGCCTCGCCGCCTCCAGCTTTCCGATCCCTGGGTGGGAGTTCTCAGCTCCAGGTTCTCAGTCTTCGATGCCCCAAACTCCGCGGACCCACCACGGCCCAGAGAAAAAGCAGAAGCGGACAACCAAGGAGAATGGCGCCGATCAAAGGAAGTTGAAAGCTGAAAGCTGAAAACTGAAAACTGAAAACTGAAAACTGAGAGCTGCTCCTAGACTTTCGCCTTAGCCTTGAGCTTGACCTTTCCATCCTGAACTTCGACCGAGTACACCACCGCCTGGCAGCCGTGCTCCTTGCGAATCTCGCTGGTCTTTTTCCTGACGAACGCTGAGAAAGACTCGAGGTTGCCGGAAGCCTTTTCTCCCGACTTTTGCTTGGCTTCGGTCAAAGCCTTGTAGAGGGATTCGACTTGCTCCCGCTCGGCCAGCGCACCCGAGCACTGCACCGAGAAAGGCCGATCGTTCCCCGCCGTCTCGGCGCCCCCGCTTTCGGTGCTGCGGCTGAGGCCATACACCGGATGGTGCTTCGCTTCGCGCTCCGCGCTGGCGCGCGCGCCTTGCACCGAGAGCATCGCATCATAGGGCCGCCGACAGCCCTCTTCGCGAATCCGCATTTTCTTGCGCCACAGGTCGCTTTGAATCGCGTAGCGCTGCGCCATCTCGTTGTACTTAAAGCGCTGCTGAAAACTCAGCCGCGAGCTGTCGCTGAACTTGCGAATTAACGAGAGTACCTTCCATTCGACGTCGGTGGGAGGCCGTTTGGCGGGATTATTGAAGAAAATCTCATACTCGATCTTCAGCCGGCGAAGTTGAGAATCGAGCAGATCCAGTTCTTCATCGGTAGTCACAAAGATCCCCCAGCCGACAGCTTAGCGTTGCGGCAAGGAGATGGCGAGGTGCCGGCGGACACGGTTGGGATGGTACGAAAGTACCGTAAGGCCAGCCGTCAGCCATCCGCCGTCAGCGACACCCGGTTGGGTTCATATAAACAAAAACCCAGCGACTGGCTGTGTGGCCCAAAACCGGATGGGTTGGCTGAAGGCTGATGGCTAGGATTCACTTCGTGCTCGACGCCATCTTCTTCACCATTGCCAGCACCAGCTTCCGGTCACTGTCGTTCAGATTCGCCGAATACCGCCGCATCTGGCTCAGGAAGCGGACTTCATCGTCGGAGAGCTGCGGCAACCCCTTGCGGCTGTGGCCGTTGCTGTGGCCTTCGGCAAAGAATTGCGACAAGGCCAGATCCATGGCCCCGGCGATCTTGGCGAGCGTGTCCAGCGAAGGGATGGTGTGGCCGTTCTCAACCCGCGAAAGGTAGCAGCGCAACAGGCCGGTGCGCTTTTCGATGTCGCCCTGTGACATGCTTCGCTGCAGCCGAAAATTGCGGATGGTCTCGCCGATATTCATAGGTACGCGACTAACTCAAATCTAAAAAAAAAGATGCGTGCATAGTAACCAGAGCGGTACCATCTGGCAAGTGGAAATTCCTTGCGCCTTCGCTGCAACTGGTTTCACGAAGCCTCTTGGCGAAGTTCGCTGCCTCACAGGCTGCGGAAACTCCGGTTTCCTTTCAGGGCATCGCTTTAGCGATGCCGTAAGTTCTTCGAAATCAGACGCGGGCTGCATCGAATGCCGGTGCCATTCAAGGCCGCTAAAATGCGCCGCTGAAAGCATGTCTGACAATCGCACAAATACTTGTGCAAATGACCCGGTCTCGCCCACCAGCAATCCCGAGTCGCCGCTTCACTTTTTCAATGTCGCAGCCAGAAAATCGACCGTGCGCCGCCAAGCGTCAGCAGCGTCCTCAGGCCGGTACCCCTGCTTGTTGTTGGGATTCTCAAACGCGTGTCCCGCGTCGGGATAAATTTTCACCTCGATCTTCTTGCCCAGCTGTTCCATGGATTGCTGGAACTTCTTCACATCGTCGGGGGTAATGCCGCGATCCTGCCCGCCAAAAAGTCCCAGAATCGGAGCGTTGATCTTCTTCAGTTCCGACGGTTCCGTCGCAAGATGCCCATAGTTGATGACCGTTGCCGCCAAGTGAGGCTCGGCGAGTGCCGCATCGAGCGAGTAGCCCCCACCCATGCACCAGCCGATCGAGCCGATCCGATCTTTTTCCACGCTCGCCTGCGACGCCAAAAAGTCGTATGCGGCCCGCAAGTCACGGGTAGCCCGGTCTTCGGGCAAGCCGCGCATCAGTTCGTGGGCCAGGTCCGAGTTGTCGGCGACCTTGCCGCGATACAGATCGACCGCCAGCGCGACGTATCCCTGGCCGGCGAGCTTCTCGGCCTGCTGCTTCACCCAGTCGTTCAATCCCCACCACTCGTGAATGACGATGAGCGCCGGAAACGGCCCTTAGCCGGCGGGCGTGTACAGAATTCCATTAACGGTCTCGTCACCGGACTTGTAGGAAACGGCCTTGCCATCGGCGGCGAGAGCAGACACGGACAAAGAGAGAGACAAAATCAGCCACAGGAGAGGACTTTTCATGCAAACCTCCGGAAGTTCCCCGGTTGTTCATGCTAACAGGAAAAAACTTCCGCAATCGAGCAGACCCAGGAGAAACTCCGGTTTCGTGCCAGGGCATCGCTTTCGCGATCGTGGAACTCCACAGCTTGGGAGACCGGATTCGTATCAGGGTATCGCTTTAGCGATACCGCAATTTCTCGCAACCAGATGCCCCTTTAGGGGCTTGGCTTCTAGTTATGCTTGATGAACTTGCCGTTTTTCTGCCCGGTCAGCGAGTTGTACACCGTTTCCAGAAACACATCTTCGCTGATGAACTCTCCGCCATATTTTTTCCACGGACCGAGAATCTTCTTCTCCTTCATCTGCTCCAGCGTCATTTTTTTGGCGAGCGCATCCTGCACCGCAGCCCGCGTTTCTTTCAGCATCTTCACATAGGCGCGCACGTCATCAAGGTTTGAAACCCCACCGTGGCCGGGAATGATCTTCACGTCGGGCGGAAGCTGGGCGATGGCTCCCTCGACCCCGCTGATCATGCCGTCGATGCTGCCGCCGCTGTCCACGTCAATGAAGGGAAAGCCGTAGGTCACGAAGTCATCGCCCATGTGTACAACGTTTGATTTCGGAAAATAGATGACTGAGTCGCCGTCGGTGTGTCCGGCCGGGAAGTGCAGCGCGCGGATGTCCTCCCCGTTCAAGTGCACGGTGATGTCGTGATCAAACGTGATAATCGGCAGCGCGTCCTTCGGCTGCGCCTTGGCTTCGAAATGCAGCGACCCGCCGTTGCCCGCCTGGCCGCCCTCTTCCAGTCGCTTGCGGACGTTGTCCTGCGCGATGATGGGCGCCTGCTTCTGGAAGAATTCGTTCCCGCCCGTGTGGTCTCCGTGGTAATGCGTGTTGATGATGAAGCGCACCGGCTTGTCGGTAATGCCTTTGAGCGCCTCCTGAATTTTTTCCGCGAGCGGAGCGTACTGATCGTCGACGATCACGATGCCGTCATTGCCAACCGAGGCGCCAATGTTGCCTCCGGCCCCCTCTAGCATGTAGACATTGCCGGCGACCTTCGAAACTTTGATTTGAACTCTGCTGAAGTCCTGATCCTGAGCAAAGCAGAAGCCCGCCAACAGACAAGCAAGAATCGCAATACGAGAAGTAGTGCGCATAGGTCTCACCCCCTGCGAGGAAGACATTGTAAATGGAACGAATCAATCGGGTCATCGGGTGATCGGATCATCGGGTGATGTAAAGGCCAGGCTTTTAAATTTCGATCACCCGATGGCCGGATGACCCGATCACCCGATCGAACTAAGGCGTCGGCTCAAACAGCGGCCAAAGCCGGTCCGCGGTGACGCGGTAAATGGCGTAGGCGCTGCCATCGTCGAAGGTGCGCCGGAACAGCAATTCGCCGCGGCCATCGCCGTCGGCATCGACCGCGTCGATCAGTTCCATGCGCGGAGTGGCGTCGAGATGCCGCGAATCCGTCTGCGAGAAAAACAGTTTCCGCAGCTCGCCTTCTAGGTTGGTGCAGGCGATCAGCGTGATCTCCTTCGGCTCTTCGACGTTTCCGGTGGCGCTGGCAGGGACACCGGCAGAAACAACGACCGGGTGAGTTTTCGCCGAGAGCACCAGCACCGGCTCGTTCGAATTGGAAAGATCAAAGATGCGCAAGCTCACATCGTCGAAGGCCGGCGTGGGCAACTTGCCGGCCGATTTGGCAGCCGATTTCGTGGCGGATGATTTCTTGGGTGTGGCTGCGGCATCTTTCGTCGCCGCGTTCGCCTGGGCGCGAATTTGCGCCGCTGCCAGATCAAGCATCTTGTTGCGGTAGATCGCTTCTTCCGCCGGCTTCACATCATAGGTGTAAGGACGCGCATCGGGCCCGCCGGCATCGGAAATTGCGGGGATGAAGGTGAACTGCGGCAAAGCCGCGGCGGAATCCTTTGCCGCCTTCGCATCGGGCTTCGCTGTGCCTGCGGCGACGGCGCTCGGCGTTGCGACCGCCAAAGCGTCGAACGTCGGATAAACATCGCGGCGCGCACTTGCGTCCGGCATTCCGCGTCGCAGACGGGGCCGATTCGGATCTTCGATCGGCTCCTCTGGCGGAGAAGACGCAGAAACTGGTGCAGATGCCTTCGCGTTCTCCGGCGGCGCGGGCGTTTTCGCGGTATCCGGCGCCGTCGGAGTCTTGGCACTGTCTGCCGAACTCGGCGCATTGGCAGGCGGCGCAGCAGTCGGCGGCGCTGGAAGACTCGCGGGCTTTTGCTGGTCTTTATCCTTGTTGCCAGAGTCGTTTTTCGAGCCACTGTCCGAGTCGGTCTTTTCGGCGCGGCGGTGAAGTACGGGTGGTCCGTTCTTGTCGTCGTCCGCGATCACGGGCGCCGTGTACTTCTTGTGTTTCTCCAATGCCTTTGATCCCGCAGGAAGCCACGTGCCTTCGGCGATCCAGACGTGATTGAGTTGTCCAGGCTGCGTGATGGTGAAGAAGCCCTGCGACACACCGCTGCGAAAACCTTCATAGACGATGCCGAAGTCGAGAGCCATGGGAACGGGCGCTGCTTTATACGAGCCTGCGTCGTAAAATTTTCCGTCCATCACGATGGCAATGGGAATGATACGGCCTTTATCGCCCTTGGGCGAAAGCTGGATCAGCCCGAGGGCGCGCGGTCCTTTGGTGGACGCCGCCTTGTGCCCATACTGCGGTATTGTGACTTGGGCCACGAGCCCTGAACTGGCAAGCCAGGCCGAGGCCGCCAAGGTGACGGCGAGCATCCGGTTGCGATATAACTTGCGATGTAATAACGACCGGTGAGGAGAAAGTCCCATATGGAAGTTAATGATAAATCCCCAGACTTCAGTACGACGGACGAGAACGGCAAGGAGGTTGCCTTAAAAGATTTTCGCGGCAAGACCGTGGTGCTTTATTTCTATCCCAAGGCCGATACGCCGGGATGTACCAAGGAAGCGTGCGGCTTTCGCGATACCTACAAAGAGATCAAGAAGACAGGCGTCGTGCTGCTCGGCATTTCGGCGGACACGGCGGCCGCTCAGAAAAAGTTTCAGACCAAGTTCAGTTTGCCGTTCCCGCTGCTGGCCGATGCGGAGAAGAAGATCGCGAACCTGTTTGGCGTGGTCAAAGAGCGGCAAATGTATGGCAAGAAACTGCAAGGCATCGCGCGCACGACTTTCATCATTGACCCCGACGGCAAGATCAAGCACATCTTCAACAACGTGAAGGCAGAAGGCCACGCGGAAGAAGTGCTGGCATACCTGAAAGGCGCGGCGTGACGGCTCGTGTGGGGACGGGGCTTTGCCCCGTCCAAGCCGAGCGCAGCTCGGCAGCTGCGCGGCCACAACTCTGGATTTCGCCATAGCATAATGGACATGAAAGCGCCCGGCCGCGTCACATTGCTGAAAACTGACTTCTTCAATCGCGATCCGCGGCGAGTGGCGCGGGCGCTGCTCGGGAAATTGCTGCTCCGGAAAACGCCGCGCGGAATTCTAGCCGGACGAATTGTCGAAACCGAAGCCTATCTCGGCCAAGGCGATGCGGCGGCGCACGCGGCCGCGGGCCGGACGCCGCGGAATTCCGTTCTCTTCGGTCCTCCCGGTCACGCCTACGTGTACTTCATCTATGGCAATCACCACTGCCTGAATGTTTCCTGCCTGCCCGACCAAATTCCCGGCTGCGTCCTCTTTCGCGCCCTGGAGCCGGTGGCGGGCATCGCGCACATGGCAGAAGCACGACGGATCGTGCCGGCAAAAGAATCCGGCCTCAAGAAAATTTCTCTTCTCAAGAAAATTTCTTCCGGCCCAGGACGCCTGACCGAAGCCCTGGATATCACCCGCAAGCGCGACAACGGAAAAAGCCTGGTAAGCGCGCGCTCAGACCTCCAGATTGTCGATGACGCCTATCGCGTGCGAAAAGTGACGGTAACAACGCGCGTCGGGATCGTAAAGTCCGCCGAGCAGCCGTTGCGTTACTTCATCGCCGGAAATCCCTTTGTCTCGGGGCGCAGGCTGTAATACGTCCATTCGTGACTACCTCAGCCTGATCCAAATCATGTATTAGTTGCTAGACGAGGACCAACTGAGGCCGTCAAGCGATGCCTCCCTCAGAGCGGTTGCTGGACGCAGCCTAAAGACCCCGGTTGAATTCCGCGTCCGAAGAGGTGCTCGGTGCTTTTACTAGCTCGGAACACACTGTTGGCGGCAATTTGTGTTCTGGCCGGCGCAGCGCTTTACGGCGCCGACAAGCCCATCACCGTCGGCTTGATCCTGGATGGGTCGACTCAAGCAGACAGGGAACCTCTGCAGGCCTATCTTACAAAGGCAATGGGACGACCGGTGAATGTTGCCGCGCCCGATCTCCTCCTTGAGACCTCCGCCCGCCTCGGGGATGGATCTTACGATTTCGCGTGTCTGGGCGCGCTGATGTATATCCGGTCTCGTGCTTGGTACGGAGTCATCCCACTCGTCCAGCGTACCTCTGACCTGCATCTTCACTCGGTCTTCATCACCGGTACCGGCTCGTCGATCCGTTCGCTCCGCGACCTGAAGGGAAAGCAGTTTGCATTTGGTGACATCAACGGGACCAGCACTCATCTGATTCCCTATCGCGAACTCAAGCGGGCGGGAATCAATCCCGAAACCGATCTCCAGGTTCGCTACAGCGGAAGCAATCCGGCAACCGCAGCACTGGTGGAAACCGGAGTGGTCGACGCCGGAGTTTTAGACGAGACGATTTTCAACTCCCTGATCAGCGACGGAAAACTGAACAGCCAAAAAGTCCGCGTTTTCTATACCTCGAGACCATTTGTCAGCTACGTGTTCGTCGCTCGCAAGGATGTGCCCGAGGCCGAGCGAGAAAAATTTGTCCGCGCCCTCCTCGCCCTGAAGGAAGGCAAAGACGATCGCGTCCTGAAGATCCTCCGCGCCAAACAATTTGTCGTAGCCAATGACGAAGAATACGCAACCATAAGGCAGATTGCGCACCAGCTGAATATGTTCTGAGCTGCCGGCTGGTTCGCGCGCTATCTCGGTTCAAGGATTCAGAACAATATTGTCAATCAGGCGCGTGGATCCGACGCGGGCGGCGACGGCCACCAGCGTCCTTTGCGAGATCCGCTCCACGGGATCAAGCGCATCGGGATCAATGATCTCGAAATAATCGAGCACGACTTGCGGCTCGCTGGCGAAGACTTCCTTGCCGGCGGAGATCAACTCCGCGGCACTTCTTTCCCCGTCGTGGAATTGCTGCCGAGCTTTCTGTAAAGACCGTTGCAGCACGAGCGCGCGGCTGCGCTCTTCTCGATTCAGGTACGCGTTGCGCGAACTCATGGCCAAGCCGTCGGGTTCGCGCACGATCGGGCAAGCGACAATTTCCACCGGAAAATTCAAGTCGCGCACCATGCGCCGGATCACGGCCAGCTGCGCGGCGTCTTTCTGTCCGAAGAACGCGGCCTCGGGCTCGACGATGTGAAACAGCTTGGCGACGATGGTGGTCACGCCGCGGAAATGGCCGGGGCGCGAGCGTCCGTCGAGCTTTTCGCTCAGGTTTTCGACCAGCACCCAGGTGACTCCGCCATCGGGATAGATCTCTTCGACCGGCGGCGCGAAGAGGATCTCGACTCCTTCTTTTTCCAGCAGCCGGCAGTCGCGATCGAACTGGCGCGGATATTTCGACAAATCCTCGGTCGGTCCGAATTGCGTGGGGTTCACGAAGATGGAAACGGCAACCGCGTCGCACTGTGCCTTTGCCGCGCGGACCAGCGACAGGTGGCCTTCATGCAGAGCGCCCATCGTTGGAACGAGGCCGAGGCGCCCGCGACGCGCGCGGGCATCAAGGCAGGCGGCGCGAGCTTCCGGAATGGTCGAGCACATCTGCATGGTTCGGGGCGTCAACGCTCAACAGGCTGCGGAGAAACCGAGTTTCGCATCAGGGCATCGCTTTAGCGATGCCGACATTCATCCAGTTTTGACTGCCCCTTCAGGGGCTGCGGCCGGACCGCCGGGCGTGCAGTCGACTGCCTGCTCAGGGTGCCTCGTGAAATTGAACGTCTAATTGCTGCAGCGTTCCCAGGAGCAGGGCGCGGTTCTTGCGCAGGTCTGCCTTCGTCTCTTTGGTTGGATTCTTGGGAACGGCTTGCGCGACCAGCACCACGCGGCCGTAAGGCCATGCGCTTGGTGGCAGCGAGACCAGTTCGGCCGGGATTTGCTCCGCCGTCAGCATGTGGATCTCGCGATTGGAAAGATCGACGATACCGATCCCATCCTCGCGCACCACGAAATAAGGATTCTGCCAATGTGCCATATTGCTAAACGACGGATATTTCGAGGGATCCGGTGCCGGGATGGACTCCAGGCCGGTCGGCTGCCGCATTTCCACGGTTGGCATTTGCGGCGGCTTGGAGCAGCCCAGCAGCGCCCCCAGCAACATTAAGATGACAGTCCGTTGCACAATATTCCGCACCACGCTTTCTCCGCCCGCCATTATCGCTGCATGGCGTGCTTGCGGTGGAGTACCGTTTCGAGTGCGGCCTGCGTTTCTTTCGGCAGGTGGTAGCTCTCAGCGTCGTTCGGGAACTGATGCGAAGCCACGTCGGCCTTGAAGGCCAGTATGGATTCCGTCATTAGCGCGGCGGCGTCTCCATAGCGGCGAACGAATTTCGCCGCATGTCCGAACGTCAGGTTGACCAGGTCGTGGAAGACGAGCACCTGCCCATCGCAATCCGGCCCGGCGCCGATGCCGATGGTGGGCGTCTCAACCTCGGCGGTGATCATGGCCGCGACTTCGCGCGGAATGCCTTCGAGGTAGATGCAGGCCACGCCGGCGCGGTCGAGCGCAACCGCATCGCGCATGAGCTGCTCGATGCCGTTCAGCGTTTTGCCCTGAACTTTGTAGCCGCCCATCACGTTGACCGATTGCGGAGTGAGGCCGATGTGCCCGGCCACGGGAATCTCGGCGTCGATCACGCGACGGATCACGTCCACCCGCTTTTCGCCGCCTTCCATCTTGACCGCCTCGGCGCCGCCTTCTTTCACAAAGCGGGCGGCGTTGTGAATAGCTTCGTTGGGGTCAGCCTGATAAGACCCGTAGGGCATGTCGGCAATGAGCAGCGCGTCTTTCACGCCACGGCGTACGGCCTTGACGTGGTGCAGCATCTCGTCGACCGTGACCGAAAGCGTGTTCTCGTAGCCGAGCATGGTCATGGCGAGCGAGTCGCCGACGAGCGCAATGTCGATGCCCGCCTCGTCGACCAGGCGCGCGGTGGCATAGTCGTAGGCGGTCAGGCAAGTGATGGGATCGCGCTGAAACTTCTTTTCGCGGATAGTAGCGGTGGTGATCTTGCGGCGAGGTTCGCCGATAGGCGTGAGACTCACAATATCCTCCAGTGCCCCTCCGCAAACTGGGCGGATAGAGCCTGTGCGCGTCGTCTTGCAGTAGTTGGATGAAGCTGGAGAAATTATAGTCGCAAAGGAGCCGTTCGTCGATAGTCGTTTGTCGGTGGCCCAAGGCCGCGGAATAAGCGAAGAACGGTCGGCTATCCAAAGTTGTCATCCTGAGCGGAGCAGGGACTTCACGAAGTGAAGCCCTGCGGAGTCGAAGGATCCCTGCGTGGCTCAGCCCCGCCTGCGCTTGGCATTCTCCCGTAGCCATCCCGTGTAACCAGCCTCGTCGAGCGTGCCTGCCGCCAGAGCCATAACGCCCTGGGTAGCCTCTGCTTCGCTGGCCGTGAACTCGAAGCCGTGGAGTTCGAGAAAGAGAACGCCAACCACAAACCCCGTCCGCTTGTTGCCATCCACAAAAGGACGGTTGCGGACGATACCAGCGGTATAAAGCGCGGCCATTTCGACCACATCCGAAGTGTTGGCATAGGCATGGCGCTGGCGGGGACGCGCAAGAGCGGACTCCAAAAGGCCCCGGTCGCGCAACCCGGTGGCGCCGCCGTGGAGCGCCAGGAGCCGGTCGTGGATCGCAAGCGTATCGCGCTCTTCGATCCAGAGTGGTTCTCTCTTTTTCACTTGGAAAGAGCGTGCAGCGTGTTGCGATAGCGGGACATGATTTCTTCCGCCTTCGCCATTTTCTTCTCAAAGGCGGGATCGTAGGGTGTGAGCCGGTAATCGCCGTCCCCCGACTCGATAAGAAAGAGCCGCTCCCCGTTGCTGGTCTGCAAGCGGTCGATCACTTCTTTCGGCAAAACCACGCCCAGCGAGTTGCCAAACTTGCGGATCTTGAGTTCAACCATGACGCTCCTCTGATGTTATTACAATTGTAATAACATTCGGCAATCCGCGCAAGATCGCATCTGATCCCCGCCTCTTTTTCATCACAAATCTCCCGTGTGCACCATCACAGACTTCCCATCCACCGCGCGCGATAATGACGATCGGATCGTAGAATCCAGATGTGCGCCCGTCTCCAGAGACGGTCCTCAAGCCGGCCCAAACCAGTTTCAGTTCTTTGAAAAATCGACGCTGAAGCAACGAATCACCCAGCAAAATTTTCTCCAAAATGGCGCCAAAATCTACGTGCCTCATAGCTAAGTCTTTAGTTTTGAATATTTTGGAGTTAACTAGTTTAGATTGAACGCGTTGCGGAGAAATGGGGGGAGGGGGGTATCCCCTCGCAAAACTGGTAAACAGACGAAAATCCGTTGCCGTTGACGTTGATTTTCCTGAGACCTGACACCTAAGACCTGAGACCTTCTCACGCGCTGGCCGCTTCCGTGCTCCCCAGCGGCAGAAAGTACTGCGTGCCCTTGATCGGCGCTGAGACTTTTTTCAGCAACTCCTGCAGGTCCTCGTTGCGGTCGACAAAGTCGATCTCGGAGGTGTTCACGATCAGGAGGTCAGACTGCGTGTAGTGAAAGAAAAAGTGTTCGTAGGCCTTCACCACTTCCATGAGGTAATCCTCGCTGATGGCCTTCTCGCCGGCCACGTTCTTTTTCTTCAGCCGTTTCTTAAGCACTTCCGGAGTGGCCTGTAGATAGATGACGAGGTCGGGCGTGGGAAGTT
>JBEKWL010000081.1:0-16334 GCA_049513095.1 Terriglobales bacterium | reverse complement strand
GGAACGCCGGTCCAGCGCGATACCACGTCCTCGATGTCCTCCCGACCGACTACGCCGGTGGAGGATTCATCGAGGTGGTATTTTTCGCGAAGGGCGCGCAGGTTCTCGCGCTCCTTGCGTTCCTCGTCCGAGTAGAAGCGCGCCTTCTCGAACTCGTGGTTCGCGATGGCGTTCTCCATACGATGGACGATGAACTTGATCCGCTTCTGGACTTCGGTCAACTCTTCGGGCAACGTGGTCTGGCGCAGCTTTACGCGCGCGCCCGCCTCGTCGATCAGGTCGATGGCCTTATCCGGCAGAAAACGGTCGGGAATATAGCGATTCGAATGCGACACCGAAAAATTGATGGCATCGTCGGTGTAGGTGACGGCGTGGAATTTTTCGTAGCGTTCTTTGATCCCGAAAAGAATCTTGACCGCGTCGATTTCGTTCGGCGGCGGAACTTTTACGGCCTGGAAGCGGCGTTCGAGCGACCGGTCTTTTTCGATCGACTTGCGGTATTCCGCGGGCGTGGTCGCGCCGATACACTGAATTTCGCCGCGCGACAGGGCCGGCTTCAGGATGTTGGCGGCATCGAGCGAGCCTTCCGCCGATCCCGCGCCCACCAGGGTGTGCAGTTCGTCGATGAAGATGATCGAGTTCTGCGACTCCATCAGCTCTTTCATGATGGTCTTCAACCGCTCTTCGAACTGTCCGCGATACTTGGTGCCGGCGACGATCAGAGAAAGATCGAGCGCTAGAATGCGTTTGTCGGCCAGGAAGGAAGGAACTTCGCCGTCGGCGATGCGCTGCGCCAGGCCTTCTACGATGGCGGTCTTGCCTACGCCCGGCTCCCCGATCAATACGGGATTATTCTTGGTGCGGCGGCACAGAATCTGCACCACTCGCTCCACTTCGTTTTCGCGGCCTACCAGCGGATCGAGTTGGCTATCCATGGCGGACTGCGTCAGGTCGCGGGAAAACTCACTCAGTAATGAAGACTCGCGCTGTCCGCGTTGCGGCGCGGCTTTTTCCTGGCTGGTGCGCGCCAGTTCTTCGCGGATGGTCGAAAGCCGCAATCCGCGCTCGTGCAAGATCTCAGCCGCAAAGCACTTTTCTTCGCGCAGGAGTCCCAGCAGCAGGTGCTCGGTTCCAATATGTTTGTGCGAAAGCCGCTCCGCCTCTTCCGAGGCATACGCCAGCACACGCTTGCATTCGTTGCTCAGGGGAAGATCGACCGAAGTAGAAACCTTTTCCCGGATGGTGGTGTGACCCTCGATCTGCTTCCGGATCGATTCCACCGAGGCATGAGAGCGCAGGAAACGATTGGTCAGGGCCTTGTCTTCTCGCAGCAGCCCGAGCAGCAGGTGCTCGGTCTCAATGTAAGGAGATCCGAACTGGCTGGCCTCGTACCGCGCAAAGAAGATAACGCGCCTGGCTTTCTCCGTGTAGCGTTCGAACATATACCATTTCCCCCCGGAATTCCTGCGGAACGCTCCGCCCTCCGCCAAACCCCTGACCCTACCAAATTAATTATGCATTTATATCGCTCAATCTCCTAAGCGATATCCACTTTGTAGTAAACCCCGTGCTTCTGTTCTGCCTTTTCGCTACGCCGAAAGCGACTCGGGCGCGACTTCTTCTATTTTGCCCTGATCCAACCGTAAAACCCTATGGCACCGACGTGCAAACGCCAGGTTGTGGGTGGCGATTACAGAGGTCAATTGGTGCTCGCGGTGCAATCGTGCGACCAGTTCAAAAACCAATTCGCCGGTGCGCCCGTCGAGATCGCCGGTAGGCTCATCGGCCAGCAACACCTGCGGCCGGGTGATGAGCGCCCGTGCCAACGCCAGCCTTTGCTGCTCGCCGCCGGAAAGCTCTCCCGAACGATGATGCCCGCGCTCTTCCAGTCCCACCTCGCGTAGCCACCGCGAAGCTTCCTGTTCTGCTGTAGATAGCGCTTGCCCGCGCGTCAGCAGAGGCATGGCGACATTCTCCAAAGCAGTGAATTCCGGCAGCAGGTAGTGAAATTGCCACACGTAGCCGATTTCGCGGTTACGAAACTCGGCGGCGGCATCCTCGGAGAGCGAATTCACGCAGAAGTTCGCGCAATATACCGCACCCGCGGAAGGACGATCCAGCGCCCCCAGGATGTGCAACAAAGTACTCTTTCCCGCACCCGATTGCCCTACGATGGCGAGCATCGTTCCCTTCGCGACCTCAAAAGACAGGTTCTCAAAGAGCACGAGACGGGTTTCGCCTGAGCGAAACACCTTACTTAACCCTTCGACCCTCAACAGAGGATCTTGAGTTGTTAGATGCAAACGTCCCCTCCCAAGCACCAAGGTCGCCGGACGCTTTCCGCTGCAACCCAGCGGAAATGGCTCCCCGCTCCATTAGACCATGAGAAGGAACCACTCGTTCCCGCGATTTCCGAGGCGGAAACGATCCATGCGGAAGACTGTATACCTCTGGAAAACAATTGCAATGTGACGGTGGTCACAGATGGGCGAAACGGGAACGCCTGCCGAGCCCTATTCGTACCTCAACGCCTCCGCCGGCAAGATCCGCGCCGCCGACCACGACGGGTAAATCGTGGCCACAAACGAAATCCCGACCGAAACCAGCGCCACGATTATTCCGTCCACCAGACGCGGCGCGAACGGCACATAGTCAATCGAATAGACCTCGGGTGAGAGCGAAATAAAATGGTAGTGTCCGCCTGCCCACGAGATCGCGTAGCCGAGCACGAGCCCGATCGCCGTCCCCATCACGCCAATCAGCACGCCCTGCGCGATGAACACGCGCCGGATCTGCGCCCTCTTCGTCCCCAGGGACATAAGCACGGCAATATCTTTCGTCTTCTCCATGACCATCATGATCAGTGAGATCAAAATGTTGAGCGCGGCCACGAACACGATCAGCCCGATGGTGATAAACGTCACCACGCGCTCCAGTCGCAGCGCGCGGAACAAAGGCTTGTTCTGCTCCATCCAACTGGTGGCCATGAAGCCGTGGTTTCCTGAGGTTTGGCTTCCCGAGGAAAGATCGGCGGCCTGTTCGAGCGAGCGCGCCACCTCGCCCGCCTGGTAGATATCGTCGATCTTGAATTGGATGACCGAGATCACGTCGCCCAACCCAAACAACTGCTGTGCGTCAGCAAGCCGGATGAATGCCCACGAAGAGTCGTAGTCGAAAAAACCGGAATTGAAGATTCCCGCGACATGAAAGCGAATGTACTTCGGCACCATGCCAAACGGAGTCAGCTCGCCCTGAGGAGAAGTGACCAGCACCACCGACCCCACGGTCGCGCCCAGTTCCTCCGCCATGTCCTTGCCAAGAATAATCGGAGGCATAGCCGCAACGCGCTGCTGCACGCCGGCGAGGTCGTCGGGAGATTCGGCCTGTGTAGAGCGGACACTCTTGTCCGCTGCCTTTGCACTCGATGTTGTTTGTGGGGATGCGGAGGTTCCGCCCGCCCTTTCCTCCAGCGCCGCCGCCGATCCCAGCGTCACCGTTTGCAGCAGATCGCTGACCTTCCGCTCATACTGCGGCAGCATCCCCTTCAGCACCGCGCCGCGCGCCCGCGGACCGCGCGAAATCAGCACCTGCTCGTAAATCGCCGGAGCGGCCGCCACTACGTGCGGCTGTTTCGACAACTCCTCGAGCAGCGGACGCCAATCGCGCATCCCGTCACTCTCCACCCGCAGCAAACTGATGTGCGCCGTCGAACCCAGCAACCGCGCCTGCAAATCCTGGCGAAAGCCGTTGTTGATGGCCAGTGCGACGATCAGCGAAGCGACTCCCGCTGCCACTCCCAGGATGGAAATACCCGTGATGACGCCGATGAACGCCTGGCGGCGTTTGGCTCGGAGATAGCGGGTTGCAACGAAAAGTTCGAAGCGCATAGGAGCAGCTATCAGCTCTCAGTTCTCAGCTTTCAGTTACTGCGGATTATAGCTGGCGCTGCGGGAACACTCTTGGCAGAACCGCCGGTACGGATCTGCGATACGCGCGGTACGAGTCGCCAAACCTCTTCTCTAACTCCGCATCCTCCATCCGGATCATCACCGCTCCGGTGACCACTGCGAACGCCGTCAGCCCCCAGCACACCGCGAGGCCGGTCGCGGCGCTCCATGCCAGCATCTCGCAGAGATGCGCTAGGTACACCGGATGCCGCACTCGCGACCGGATTCCATCCGTCACCAGCCGCTGATCGCGATTTCCGCCGTGAACCTCGGGCAGCCCGCCGAGTTGCTTGGCGCTGAAATTCTTCCCGGATCGCGAATAGATATACAGCCCGAAAACGAACAGCAAAGCCGCTGCGCCCCACGCCCAGTCTGCACGATAAAGCAAGATAGCCCGCCACGGCCGCGTGGCCAGCGCCACCGCGAACCACATCGCCATCCACAGGGGCAGCAGCAAGACATACGGAGATCCATGGTATGAAAGATGCCGCGCGCGCCACCGCTCGGCAAACGGATGAATCATGAACCAGAAGGCAGGGATGGTCGAATACACGACGCAGGCCAGCCATCCCATGAGTTGTAGCCAGTGCCGCATGGGCGGATTCTAGCAGGCGGCGGTCGGAGCGCCGGCGCAAGTCACTGCAACTGACCACTGGCCACCGACCACTGACCACTGCTTCCTGCTATTCTTCTCCCTCATGTCCCCCATCCTGACCAGTGTGCTGCTAGGCCTGACCGCTGCGGGCGCCAACGTGTTCGGCGGCGCCATCATCGTCCAAAGGGATTGGGAGCGCTCGTACCTCCGCTACTTCGTCGCGCTGGGAGCGGGCTTCATGCTGGCGACGGCGCTGGTTGAAATGGTGCCGGCCAGCATTCAGCTGCGCGGCGGGTATGCCGGATTCCTCATCTTGCTCGGGTACTTGCTCGTACACTTTTTTGAGCACACCGTCACCCCGCATTTCCATTTTGGAGAAGAAACTCACGCCGACCAGTTCGTGCATTCGCATAAAGGATACTCGGTTCTGATCGGGTTGCTGATTCATACGTTTTTCGACGGCATCGCGATCGCCTCGGGATTCCTTGTTTCCCAGGCGCTCGGCTGGATCATCTTCGTCGCGGTTTTTCTACACAAAATTCCGGAAGGTTTTACCATCTCGTCGGTGATGCTCGCCAGTGGCCAAAGCCGCGCATTCGCCTGGGGATCGTCCGTGATGTTGGGCGTAGCGACCGTGGCTGGAGTGATGACGATGGCAATCTTTCGCCACGAGGTAAGCTTCGGCCTGCCCTTGTCGGCGGGCGTTACGATCTACGTAGCCGCCTCGGACCTGATCCCGGAAGTAAATAAAGAACCCGGAGTGAAGATGGCCCTACTGGTCTTCGTCGGAGCGGCGTGCATGTTTGTGCTGGATCGGTTCTTCCATGTGCACTAGAAAGTACCCAGTACCCAGTACTCAGTACCCAGAAAAACCTACTCGGGCAGGGACGCCATTAATCCGTTCAAGATTCTGCCGACCTCGTGAACTCGCTGGAGCAAACCCTCCGTGGATTGATGATCCGCATATCCTAGACGCTCTGCTAGCAGTAACTGGGTTTCAAGCTCGGCAAGCGAGCCTGCCGAATGTCGCAGGAAATGGCGGAATTCACGATGGCTGTGGTGCGCCTGCCCCTCGGCGATGTTGCTCGGAACCGAGACCGCTGCGCGTCGGATCTGATCGGTAAGGCTGTAGACCTCCCGTTTCGGAAAGCTGTCGGTTAGCTTGTAGATTTCCGTCACCAGATCCATGGCCTTCTGCCACACGACGAGATCCTTGAAATGCTGAGCCATATCGTATGACCGCTGCGTGCCGTTTCTCTGGGTACTGGGTACTGAGTACTGGGTACTGAGTACTGGGTACTTTTCTATCCGCTGTGTCGTATATGCATCACATCCCCATCCTGCACAATGTAATCCTTGCCTTCGAGCCGCAGCGTGCCTTTGGCTCGTGCATTAGCTTCGGAGCCCGCTTCTAGCAGCTGATCCCAGCGAATGGTCTCGGCGCGGATGAAGTGTTTTTCCAGATCGGAGTGAATGGCGCCGGCGCCGTTCTGCGCTCGTGTATTCAGCGGAATCGTCCAGGCGCGGCATTCGTCTTCGCC
This sequence comes from Terriglobales bacterium, assembly GCA_049513095.1. Lineage (GTDB taxonomy): Bacteria > Acidobacteriota > Terriglobia > Terriglobales > Acidobacteriaceae > Acidiflorens. The sequence goes on along the minus strand of JBEKWL010000081.1, from coordinate 10,251 downwards.
AGCCGTGAAAAACGAAATCAATCCCAGCAGGTGATAGCTCTTGCGGATCAGCCGCGAGAGCCCGCTTTCCGTCAGTCCATAGCTGCCGAGAAATTCCGCTGCGTCTTCGTCCGTCATCTCCGCGAGTTCGGCTTCCACTTTGCCGCAGATCGCGCTGGCTCCGGCATTCGGACGCGCGGCCACTTCGCTCAGATTGAATTTCGTCACCGCCGCTTCCAGGTCTTTGCCGAGTTCGGTGCTCTCGCCGATATTGAGCACGTAGAGCATCGGCTTCTCGCTCAGAAACATGAAACCCCGAATGCGCTTCTTGTCCTCGGGCGTCATTTCCATTTCACGCAGCGGCTTTTCGGTTTCGAGAAAGGCTTTGGCCTTGATCAGCAGCTCGTTTTCTTTCTCAAGTTCCGGCGTCTTCATCTTCTTCAGGTCTTTTTCCAGCCGCTCCAGCCGCTTTTCGATCTGGCCGAGATCGCTGACCATGAGATCGAACTCGACGTTCTTGATGTCGCGCAGAGGGTCGATGGGACCAACGTGTGGAATTTCATCGCTTTCAAACGCCCGGAGAACGTGAATGAGCGCGTCCACCTGCCGCAGATGGCCGATGTAGGCGGTCTCTTTGAGCGCGTCCTGTCCGATGGCGCCGACGTCCACATACTCGACCGAGGCGTGCGTCAGCTTCTTTGGCTTGTAGAGCGCGGCCAGCTTGTCCAGGCGCTCGTCGGGAACCTTGGCGACTCCGATGTGCGCCTCGCGCGGGTTCGCAAACGCGTGCTCGGAAAGATTCGCCTTCGTCAGAATGCGAAATAGGGATGTCTTGCCGACCTGCGGCAGACCGATGATGCCAGTTTTCATGAAAAAGCTCTCAGCTCTCAGTTATCAGCTATCAGTTCAAGCAAAAGAATAAATCATCGTGCCCCAAGCGCATACTCCGCGCGCGGCAGTATCTGGAATGGACCGAGATGGAGATTGCTGGTGAGGCGTCGATTCTCTAGGGATTTAGCCGGCGCTTCGGAGCAGGATTCTTCTTCGTACGCGTATTCTTTTCTATGCGAAGCATCCACGCCGCGCGCAGAGCGCCGACCAGCACGTCCTCACTCGCTTTCGCAAGGCGAATGTGGGTCATGCCCATCCTTCCCCATCCGCCATGAATGGGTAGGAAGACTTTCGGCAACTCCCGCACAAATTCCGCCTGCTGCTCCGGCGTGAGCATCAAGTTACCGTAGCCCTGGTCTTCGGAGGCTAGGGTGGCGAAGATCCTGCCTCCCACGCGGAAGTCAGCCGCCCCCATGTGCGAGCCTTCGACTGATCCTTCGAGGCTCAGAGCAATCCTGCGGAAATCTGCCGCTTTCATCGCCAAGCACGCACCACCTAAGCCGAATTTTACAACGCGAAAAAGAAGGTGTCAGGTGTCAGGAAACCCGCGGGACGCTGGAACCTGAGACCTGAGACCTGATTCGTGGTATGTTGTCTCGTCGTCTGGCAAGCCCATGATCCGCTCCTACAAAGGCGTCAGCCCCCAGTTTCCCGACACCTGCTACATCGACGATTCCGCCCAGCTCATCGGCGACGTCATTCTCGGCGAGCACTCCAGCATCTGGATGAACTCCGTTCTTCGCGGCGACGTCCATCAGATCCGCGTCGGCCACTACTCCAACATTCAGGACAACTGCGTCCTCCACGGCATGAAGGAACAATATGGCGTCTACCTTGGCGACTACGTCAGCGTAGGCCACAGCGCCATCCTCCACGGATGCAACATCGAAGCCCGCTGCCTCATCGGCATGGGCTCGATCATCCTCAACGGGGCCGTCGTCGGAAGCGGCTCCATCATCGCCGCCGGTACCCTGATCCCCGAGAAAACGATCGTCGAGCCGAATTCGCTCTGGATGGGCTCCCCAGGAAAATTCCGACGCCGCCTGAATGAAAAAGACCAGGAGACAATCCTCCGCTACGCTGATAATTATTTGGGCTATAAAGATTCGTACTTAATGGAGAGAAAAGGCTCTTAGCTCTTGGCTCTTGGCTCTTGCTGTCAATCCGCCACCCGATGCTTGAAGCTGGAGGCCGCTCCCAGCCCATTCATAACCGCGCCCCCAACCAGAACGGCACGCCCCACGTGGTCATGATGTCTCCGGTGCAACATATAAGCGGTGGCTACTTCAGCGCCGAACAACGCCGCTGTCGCCGCAACCTGAGCTGGCGTCGTCTGCACAAACGGACGTGCCATTGGATTGTATTCTTCGCCGCCAGCGTCTATGTTCCGGCGCGTTATGTAGCTGTCGGTAGCCTTTGCGGCTCCGTCGAGCGCGACCAGCGCAATTGTGCCCCGTGTCCAGAAGCGAGAAGCGGCCAGATCTCCGCGGGTTACATAAGGATGCACCGAAAAGGCGTAATGCGCCTCTTGAGCGCGCAGTGTTCCGGCCATCACCGCCAGCATCATAATCACCATGAGCATTTTCATTGCAAGAGCGGGTCGCGCACACCAACCCTCACATGCTCATCGGAATAAAAATAAAAATCTTGAAGATTAACCAAATCTAAGAAACGGAGGTAGGCCCGGTTCAACACCAACCGTTGAGGAGGACCGCCGACCACCCTTCCCGGACGGGCGGCGTATTAGAATAGACTCGGGTTCATAAATGCCTTTCAGCTCGGAAGGCACGTTCCCTCAAGGGCTAAAGCGCGCATTCTTCCGGGCCCTGAGCGACACGACTTCAACAGGCTGCGGAAAAAGTCTAGCTTCGCGCCCCAGAGCCACTAAAGGGGCGTCTGATTGCGAAAGACTTATGGCATCGCTAAAGCGATGCCCTGATACGAAACCTTAGTTTTTCCGCAGCCTCTGAAGCCGTGCCCTACCCAGGAAAGATTTATGAAACCAGCTCTAGCCGGAATAGGCTGCAGGCCGAGAATCACGTGAAGACCAAACGCCCCAAGCTACCCGCAATCTCCGAAGCCATGAAGGCGTGGTCGGCTGCGCTGAAAGCAGAAATTGGCGACTGGCCCGGCGTCACCTTGCGGTCGTTCTTCGGATTTACCGCCCTCTACCGGCGAGACAGAATCTTCGCCCTGCTCCCACAAACTCGTGGAATGGAAACGCCAAACTCTCTCGCCTTCAAATTGCAATCGCCAGCGCCGCGACTCCTGGCGCGGCTGCGACGAGATGCTCGGATGGGATCAACACAGATGCAGAAGGCCCGCTGGTTCACCTTTCAGCTCGCCACCGACGGCGACCTGCACGACGCTCTCGGTTGGATGGCGCGCGCATATGATGCGGCAGGGAAGGCTTCAGAAAGTTGAGTTGCGGCGGAGATCCGATATTCGTTCGAATTTGCTGGGTGAGAATGCCCGGCCCGCCGCTTGGGTGGCGGCTGTGTGGGGTCGTGGGGTGAGGCCGGGCAATTCTGTGCTTCCCCTTAATTGCAGATGTATATCTTTTACCGCATAAGGCCTTATCTTGCCTGTGACGGCAATCACCATTCTGCGTGATTGGGACACACCAGGCTGTGATGTAGGTCACTGCCAAGGCGGACATCCTGGCTAAAGATAAGGGCTGTTCCAGAAAATATCTCAGGAGAAGCACTCATGGCCTATGTAATCACCGACACTTGCATCAAGGACGAGCTTTGCGTGGACGTCTGCCCGACCGACTGCATCCATCCCAAAAAAGACGAGCCGCAGTTTGAGGCGGCGACACAGGTTTATGTCGACCCCGCTGGTTGCATCGATTGCGGCGCCTGCGTTCCGGTTTGCACCTCGGATTCGATCTTCGTGGCAGAGGAACTGCCGGAGGACAAGAAGGAGTTTTTGGAAAAGAACGCCGCGTATTACACGAACGCATAGCCATGCCGGGAGTGCCCGCGTGGCGCGGGCACTCCTTTCGACTCGCTCAGGGCAGGCTTTGGCCGCTTACAGGTTGCTACATTGCTTGCGGAGGGACAAACGTCCCCGGCTGTCCAAAGCGGACGAAGCTCGGTAAGGACATCGCTTCAGCGCCGCCAAGACCTTCGATTCGAAATCCACGAAGAAAATTCGCAGCCGCTGGACAATTCTGTCCGCCCTAACGCATCTGTCTGCCCTAATGCTTTGCGCGCTCCGCAGAAACTTCCGTCTTCGCTCTGCTGAAGGCGAACTGCAGCGTCCATTGCCGGGTGCCAGACTCATCGGATTGTGCCGGAGAAAACTTCCAACCCCGGGCAGCTTCGAGTGCGGCGCGCGAAAAATACTTGCTCGGCCCGGCCGATTCTAGCGTCGCCTTGGCCGCGTTGCCCGCGGCATCCACCTCGACTTTCACTCGAACCTTGACCTTGCCTTGAATCGTGCGGAGCGCGCTCATCGAAACCTGCGGCATCACCCGCTGCACAACTCCGCTCTGATGGTCAGGGTTGGTAGTGTCAGTGTTGGTGAGCGCTTTTTCCTCGCCGCCCGCCTGTGCCGTCGCCCCTTCGACCCTGGCATGGCCGACCTTTGCAGCTCCCGGCGCAGCGGGTCTCGGCTTTGGCTTCGGCGGTGTCGGAGCCGGCGCGGACTGTGAGCTCCCGGCGGCCGCGCCGTGCTGAGCTTGCGTCGATTGTACTTCCGGCGGAGGGCCCGACCGTTTCGGTCGCGCAATCAAGAAACAGGCAATCGCAACCACCGCCGCCAACCCCAGAACGTAAGGCCATTTTGCAGATGCGTTCTGCTGACCCACGTTCTGCTGACCCACGACCGCTGGCGCAGAAACCGCCTTTTCAGTCTGGGCTGAAGTCGGCACTGGCAGCTCCGCTCCCAAGCGATCGCTGATCTGCTTAATCGTCCATCGCTTCCCCGGATCAACTTGCAAGCAGTGCTTTGCGATTTCGCGGAATGGCTCCGGGACCGTCGCCGGTACTTCGGGCACGCTCGGTCGTGCCCGGTCCCAAACCGGCAAGCGCTGCGTCAGCGCCTCGACCAATGTCATCCCCAACTGCCAGATGTCGGTCGCCGTCGAAACCGCTTCCGTCGCCGCTTCTGGCGGATCGTAGGCGCTCGCCGCGCTCGCGCCAGGCCTCCTCTCACCCCCCACGCCCAGAGCATCGCTCGATAACTTCACCTGGTCCGCAACGGCCAAAATATTTGAAGGTTGGATGCGTCCATGCGCAAGCCCCAGGTCGTGCGCACCTTGCAAAGCCCGCAAAATCGGCGGAAGCATGCCCCGCGCTTCCTCTGCGGTCAGTGCCCGCTCCGGCAGAATCTGCGAAAGATTTTCCTCCGCGTACTCCTGCAACACATAAAACAGCGCCGTGCCCTCGAGTTCGCAGCGTCCCGCCGCGAAAATACGGGTCAGATTCGGATGAGTCAGTTCGCTGGCTGTCTCCCATCGCTGCAACTGCTTCTCTGCGTCTGGCGCGTCGGCGGAAATCAACTTGATGACCGCTTTCTCGGGATTGCCCACACCGCCTTGCGCAAGGGTGAGGAACACGGCACTGTGATCGGAACCGCCTAAGTAGCTTAGCAGCGGAAATCTCCCATCGACGGTGCAGCCCACCCATGGTTGCCAGCTCTCGCTCATGTCGTCTCGCTTATGTTCGGACTCTCACTAGCCCGCTATTGTATGTGACCGCGCGCACAACCGGAACCGGCAACAGAAAATGTTGAGCAAGATCTCCGCGTGCAATCCGGCGCCATGATCCTTCGGCACTTTATAATATCCGCATGGCTACCGTCCCCGCCGAAATCCATAGCCAGCGCTACGTCAGCCTCGCTACCTTCCGAAAAAGTGGCGCCGCCGTGTACACGCCCATCTGGTTTGCCGAAGACAACAACAAACTCTACCTCATGACGAACAGCAAATCCGGAAAGTGCAAGCGCATCCGTAACAACCCGCAAGTCAAGATCGCCCCCTGCACCATCCGCGGAAAAATCACCGGCCCCGAATTCCCCGCAACCATCCGCATCCTGCCAGCGGAAGAGTTTGCCCGCGTCCGCCAGGCGATCAACCGAAAATACTGGCTCGCCCGAGTCCCATTCCTGTGGCGCAACACCGACGCCTACCTCGAAATCACGCCCGCATGAATAGGCCTGCATGAGTCCAAGTCCGCCGAATGGGCGCTCCCCAGCGAGAGTGTTCTAATTCGGGAAAATTAGGACAGCACCAATGGGCGCACGACATTTACGCTGGCTGCTCGACCCTGTTACCATCGAATGTTGTTCCGGGCCCCTGCGTATTTTCTTAAGCAATTAAATTTTTTCTCGGAGGCACCATGGCCGTAAAAGTTGGCATTAATGGATTTGGACGCATCGGACGCAACGTTCTGCGCACCGCGCTCGCGGATAAGAACCTCGACTTCGTCGCCGTGAACGATCTCACCGATCCCAAAACTCTAGCCCACCTGCTCAAGTACGACTCGATCCTCGGCAACCTGCCGCACAAAATCACCGCCGGCGCCGACAGTATTTCGATCGACGGCAAAGTCATTAAGGTTTTCAAAGAAAAGGATCCCGCTGCCCTGCCCTGGGACTCCGTCGGAGCTCAGGTCGTTATCGAGTCCACCGGAAAGTTCACCGACGCCAACGAAGCCAAGAAACATCTGCGCGGCTCCGTGAAAAAAATCATCATCACAGCCCCCGGAAAGAACGAAGACCTAACGGTTGTGCTCGGCGTGAACGAAGAGAAGTACGATCCCTCCAAGCACCACATCATCTCGAACGCTTCCTGCACCACGAATTGTCTGGCTCCGGTCGCCAAGGTGGTCAACGATAACTTCAAGATCGTCAGCGGCACCATGACCACGATCCACTCTTATACGAACGATCAGGTGATCCTCGACTTCCCGCACAAAGATTTGCGCCGAGCCCGCGCGGCGGCGATCAACATGATCCCAACCTCGACCGGCGCCGCCAAAGCGCTCAAACTCGTCATCCCCGAGCTGGCCGGCAAAATCGACGGCTTCGCCATGCGCGTGCCCACGCCCAACGTCTCGGTCGTCGACCTCGTCGTCTGGGTGGAAAAAAAGACCACCAAAGAAGAGGTCAACGCCGCTTTGAAAAAAGCCTCCGAGTCAGGCCCGCTGAAGGGTTACCTCGGCTTCGAGGAAGGCGCACTGGTCTCGTCCGATTTCAAAGGCGACTCCCGTTCCTCCATCGTCGACGCGCCCATGACCCTGGTGGTCGGCGGCAACTGCGTCAAGGTGATCTCCTGGTATGACAACGAGTGGGGCTACTCCTGCCGTGTCCGTGATCTGATCAACCTGATGTCGGCCAAAGGACTGTAGGTTCTGGTAACGTCGTACCTGGATAACTAACGACGAACGACCACGACGGAAAACCAACGTCGAACGACGGAGTGCTTCCCATGTCCAAACTTTCTATTCGCGATCTTCCTCTTAATGATCACCGCATCTTCATGCGCGTCGATTTCAACGTCCCGCTCGACGACGGCCGCGTCATGGACGACACCCGCATCCGTGAAACCCTGCCCACCATCGAGTACGCTCTGCGTCACGGCGCGCGCCTCATTCTCGCGTCTCACCTGGGCCGTCCCAAAGGCAAGGCGAATCCAAAGCTGAGTCTCAAGCCCGTCGCCGAGCGTCTGCGCATGCTGCTCGACAAGGAACTGTCGCGCGGCGAAAACGTTGGCTTCTGCCCCGAGTGCGTTGGGGCTGAAGCCGAAGAAATGGCGCTCAAGCTCGAGAAAGGCCAGGCGCTGCTGCTAGAAAACCTCCGCTTCCACGCCGAAGAAGAAAAGAATGACGAGAATTTCTCCAAGCAACTCGCGAAGCTTGCAGAGTTCTACGTCAATGACGCCTTCGGCACCGCTCATCGTGCCCACGCTTCCACGGTTGGCATCACCCGGTTCCTGCAGAAATCCGCCGCCGGGCTGCTCATGGAAAAAGAGCTGCAATATCTGGGTCGCGTCCTGCAAAACCCCGAGCGCCCGTTCGTCGCCATCCTGGGCGGCGCCAAAGTCAGCGACAAAATCGGAGTCATCCAGAACCTGCTCAGCAAAGTTGACGTTCTCATTATCGGCGGCGGCATGGCCTACACCTTCCTCAAGGCGCAAGGCGAATCTGTGGGCAAGAGTTTGGTCGAAGAAGACAAGATCGAACTCGCCCGCAACCTTCTGCAGCAGGCGAAAACTCACAAGCTCAAGTTCCTCCTGCCCACCGATCACGTCATCGCCGACCGCGTCGAAGCCAGCGCCTTGACCAAGATTGTCAGGCACGGCGAGCCCATCCCGGCTAACATGATGGCCCTCGATATCGGCCCGCAATCGATCGAAACGTTTTCCGAAGAGGTAGCCCGCGCCCGCACCATTGTCTGGAACGGCCCCATGGGCGTTTTCGAAATGCCTCCCTTCGCTAAAGGCACCTTCAAGATCGCCCATGCCGTGGCGGAAAATCCCGGAGCCGTTTCGATCGTGGGCGGCGGAGATTCCGTGGCCGCCGTCAAGGCCGCCGGCGTAGCCGACAAGATCACCCATATTTCAACCGGCGGCGGCGCCTCGCTGGAATTTCTGGAAGGCAAAAAGTTGCCCGGGGTCGAAGCGCTGACGGAAAAAAAATAGGTGTCAGGTGTCAGGTCTCAGGTGGCAGGTGGTCGGACGTTTGGATCTTCGCATCGCTAAGACGATCCCCTGATACCAAGTTCAAGGCCCCGCGCTACGAGCTGCGGTACACAAGAAAGAACTAAGAGATAAGACCTTCGTCCTGAGACCTGACACCTAACACCTGAGACCTTTCAGTGTCCGCTATGTCCGACTTCGCAGCCCGACTGACTTTCGCCAACGGCAAGACGCTCGAACTCCACGGCCCCGCCGACATTACCAAGGAGACCACCGAAGCCATCGTCAACGCCGCCAACTCGTCGCTACTCGGCGGCGGAGGCGTGGATGGAGCGATTCACAGGGCTGGCGGCTCCTCGATCCTCGAGGAGTGCAGGCGCATCGTGGCCAAGATCGGCACCCTCCCTGCCGGCAAAGCGGTTATCACCACCGGAGGACGATTGCCCGCCAAACATGTAATTCACACCGTCGGCCCAGTGTACCGAGGAGGCCAACAGCGCGAGGCCGGAACGCTTGCCAGTTGCTATCGTGAGTCCATCCGCACCGCCGACGATCACGGAATCCGATCGTTGGCCTTCCCTTCTGTATCGACCGGAGTCTTCGGCTATCCTGTTCACGAAGCCGCTGCCATCGCAGTTCGCACCATTGTCGAAGTTCTGCCGCCCTGCGCCCATGTGGAGCACGTCCGTTTCGTGCTCTTCGACATTGCCACCTGCCGAGCCTACGTCCAGGCCGCCGAAAAAATTTCCCGCGAAACCCTGGCAATTTCCGTTATCTTCACAAAAGGTCCCTCATGAGAAAAAAACTCATCGCCGCCAACTGGAAGATGTACAAAACCCCCGACCAGACCCGTGACTTCTTCCGCGATTTTCTGCCTCTGGTCCACGGCCCCGATTCCAACGAAGGCCGCGACGAAATCGTCGTCTGCCCCACCTACCTCTGCATTGACGCCGCCGTCACCGCAGCCAAAGGATCGAACGTCGCCATCGGCGCTCAAAATCTCTATTGGGAAAAAGAAGGCGCCTTCACCGGCGAAATCAACGCCGCCATGCTGCTCGCCGTCGGCGTCACCCACGTCATCATCGGGCACTCCGAACGCCGCCAGTATTTCGGCGATACGGATGATACCGTCAACCTCAAGCTCAAGTCCGCCATCGAAGCCGGACTCATCCCCATCGTCTGCGTGGGAGAAGTCCTCGAAGAACGCGAAGCCGGACTCACCGACGACGTGCTGCGCCGCCAGTGTCTCCGCGCCTTTCACAAAGTTTCGGCCAAGAAAGCCGTCCGCCTCGTAGTTGCCTACGAACCGGTCTGGGCCATCGGCACCGGAAAGACCGCAACCCCGCAGATGGCCGCCGACGCGCACGCCATCATCCGAGCCGAAGCCGCCGAATCTTTCGGCCAGGAATTCGCCGGCAAACTCCGCATCCTCTACGGCGGCTCCGTTAAACCAGAGAACGCCCATGCCCTGATGTCCGAAGAAGAAATCGACGGCGCTTTGGTAGGCGGAGCCTCGCTCGACCCCAAATCGTTCGCGGCAATCGTGCAGTATTAATAGCGAGCGATACCGTAGGTTCTTCTCCCTGTAGAGACGCGGCAAGCCGCGTCTCTTGTTCCATCGGTTCATTACGAGACGGCTTCTACTTGGAATGCTTGTCGTTGTAGATGCTCTTGCTGATCCGGTTCTGCTGACGATTGATCCCTTTCTGCTCGGCCTTGGTGAGATGGCCGTTGTG
>JBEKWL010000080.1:0-16428 GCA_049513095.1 Terriglobales bacterium | reverse complement strand
AGAGCTGGTTGTTCATGTCGAGGATGACCTGCTTGATCATCTTTTCGGGCTCCTCGGCTTTGTCGATCAAGTCGTTGAGGTTGGCCCGGACTAAGGTGGAAACGCGTTCGAGTAATGCCATAGAACACCTCGTGTAAGTTAGTCGTTAGTCGTTCGTCATTGGTCGTTTGGTTTCTTACTCCAGGCACCGCCTGCCAGCGAAATCGCTATATAAGCCGCGATTCCGGCTGCGACCCACACGCCCACATGTCCGGTGGCGGAGCCGATGGCCGCACCCATGGCGGCTCCGAGGGCGACGGACAGGCCTAGTGATCTGGCGTGGTGAACTTCTTGTGACACGTGATACCTCCTAAGAATCAGTCGTTGGTCGTTGGTCGATGGTCGTTCGCTATTCGCCGTTCGCTGTTCGCTGTTCGCGTTCCTGCCGAACAACGATTGCTGACGACCGACGACCGACGACTAACGACCAACGACTGCCTTCTTAATGCTTTTCCTCCGGCTTCGGCGACTTATCGCCGATCTGGCGGACTTTGCCTAACAGTTCTCCTAGCGGCATGCCGGAGAGCGTTTCGAACAGGGCCGGCACTTGTGCCGCCATTTTTGTGATGTCGCCGGTAATCTTGTTCAGACCGGCAGTGTCGCCGTTGCCGGTGGAAACGATGGTGATCTTGTCCACGTTGGCGAGCGGCGCGGCCAGGGCTTTCACGATTTCCGGCAACCCGGTGATCAGTTTGTCGACGACCGCGGCTTGGTTGTACTCCTGATAAGCCGCGGCTTTGACGTTCATGGCTTTCGCTTCGGCCTCGCCTTTCTTGAAGATGATTTCGGCCTCGGCTTCTCCTTGAGCGCGAATCGCCGACGCGTGGCCCTCGGCTTCCGCAATCAGGCGTTGCTTTTCGGCGGCGGCCAGCGTTTCGATGCGCTGGCGCTCGATCTCGGCCCCTTTCAAGACGGTCGCGATGAGTTCCTTTTCGCGGCGGCTGATTTCGGCGTCCTGAACTTTGACCTGGCCTTCTTTTTCGACTTGCTGCACCCTCACGCTTTCGGTGGTGACCTGCTGCTGCATGACATTGGTTTGAATGTCGTAAGCCTTGTCGGCCTGCGCCTGCTGCTTTTTCGAGACTTCAAGGTACTGCGCTTTCTTGACCTCGAGGTCGCGCTGCGCTTCCGCCTGCTTGGCCTGGGAGAGCGTCTCCGCCAGCACGCGCTCCTGATCGGCTTGCGCTCTCGCAATCGCGGCTTCGCGAGTCGCCATGGCACGCTTGATGGCCGTATCGCGCTCGGCTTCGGCGGTGGCGACGTCGGCATCGCGCTTGATGCGGGCAACGTCGGGCTTGCCCATATTGGTGATGTATTCGTTCTTGTCACGGACCTCTTTGATGGTGAAGGAAATGACTTCGAGGCCCATCTTGTTCATGTCGTCGGCGCAAGTGGCGCGCATGCGGTCGCCGACCATCTCCGGCTGCTTGACGATTTCTTCGACGGTCAGCTGTCCGATGATGCCGCGCAGATGGCCTTCCATCACGAGGCGGATCAGGCCTTCGCGCTCCTGATCACTTTTGGTGAGGAACTGCTCGGCCGCGGTGAGGATGGATTCCTTGTCAGACTTAACTTTTATTTGAGCGACGGCCTCGACGGTGACGGCGACGCCCTGCTTGGTGTAGAGATCCTGCTGCGGGGCGACGTCGAACGACATGAGTTCGAGCGAAAGATCCCGGCAGTTTTCGACCATCGGAAAGATGACGGTGCCGTGACCCTGGACCACACGCGTTCCGCGAAAGCCGTAAACAATCAGCGCTTCATGGGGTCCCGCCTTGCGGTATAAGCGGGCCAGCATGCTCATCAGGAACAGGATGGCCAGAACCATCAGCCCCGCGATGACCCAGATTTCAATTGCTATGCCGAAATACATATCGCCTCCTGAAAAATCGCCTCTAGCTACTTGCTTCTAGCCTCTAGCAGACTGAAGCCGTACCCTTTCCAAAACCTGCGTAAATCAAGACTTCCTTCTAGCTACGCGTCAAAACGCCTGTCACCATGTCCAGGTCGCGGACGATCCGCTCCGGATCGCTGTGCCCCAGAAAAACCTCGCCGTTCGAAGTCCTGATGTGCACTACCTTGTTGCACCAGACGTAAGCTCGCGTGCTCCCGATGCCGCGAATGCCGTAGCCGCGAATAAACGCCCAGGGCTCGATCGAATAACTCACAATCGACTGCTTTGGAATCGACCGCAGGCGGAATCCGAGCATGCGAATCTCAACCCCGTGCCGCAGGAAACGGTACTGGAACCCGCTCCACGCCATGGCGCACGCGCCGAGACCTACCACGCCTACGAGGATCACCGGCCAGAGGACTGCCGCTGTCCGAGCCAGCGACAATGCGATCACCGGCCCAGTCATCGACAGCAGGATCAGCAGACTCCAGGCGCGCCCGGAGTGCGTCTCTTCCGCCAACACATCGCTCTGGAATGAATCGCTCATAACTAATTCAGCCGTTAGCTATCAGCTGTTAGCCGTTAGCTCCCCATTGCTCATCTCCTCCCACAGACGCACATACGCAATGCCTTTGTCATAGCGTGTGACTACGATCTCCGCGCCCTTTTCGATCGCGCCGCCGTTTTCGCTACGCGCGCCGCAGGTGCGGCGTGTGCCGGCCTGCGAGTAAATGATTTCGCCGGTGCCGTTCTTACGAATGGGCATGGAGATTCGTCCCAGCACGCCGACCATTTCGTAGTCGGCGGAGTCCATGTTTTCCTCGTGCGAGACCAGCACGCGCGTAAAGAACAGGAAGACGATGGCGGCGCCGAAGAGTCCGGCTCCCAGGGCGATCAGCAGTCCGAGCGCGAACCATACGCTCGAAAAGCGCGTGATCAAGAATCCGGTGCCTCCGAACCAGGCGAGAAACGCGGTCAAGGTAATGAAGTTGAACGGCGAGACCGGCGCCTGGCGACCGGCATGCGCCGCTGTGCCGCCGACGTTGCCCTGCGCCACTGGGGCGTGTCCCGCGGCAACATGCCCGCCGCTATGCGGAAAATGCGGAAGGTGCAAGTGCCAGCGCAGTCCCCCCGCGATGAACGAAATCGCGCTTAGCAGAAAACCGACGGCGAAACAGATCAGATAAAAGTCAGCCCATGTCATGGCCTTCGCCTCCCTGGTGCGGAGCCGGTGGCGCGCGCGGGTTCCGGCCGCAGAGCTTCGAACAGGCGGTCGGCGAGTCCGGGCGTGTTCAGGATTTCGCCGAGCAGCAGCAGGCAGCGCCGGGTGTCCTTGTCACGCGCGACCTTGATCAAAACGTCGCTCACCTCCGGGTCGGTGGCGAAACGCTCCGAGCCTTGCAACAGCCAGACATCGAGCTGACCTTCGGTGGTGCGCAGATCGGAGACCAGTTCCGTGTGGTAGCCCTCGGGGTCGTCGACCAGAAAGCCCGGGTGCACCTTAAAAAAGCGCGCCAACACGGTGCGCGAGGATTGCGTCATGTGCGGACGCTTGCCGTGCTCAATCTGCGAGAGGTACGACTGGCTGATGGTCTTGCCGGTTTCGGCTTGAATGCCCTTCATCAACTCCTGTTGGGTGAGGGGCCGATTCAAGCCGCGGAGGGAACCTTCGACCTCGCGGAGGTAGCGAATTTTTTCGCCGAGGGTCATATATGCCAAATCGCGATAATGATATCGCAATATGAAATATTGTCAAGAGCTGGATTAGCTTTGTTTGCAGTGGCTTACGCAGGGGTTCTACGGCGCGCGTCCAAGAATGAAGCCTCCGCCGGGGCGGAGGCTCCAATCGAGAGGTTTGAGGAGGGTGCTTTGCGTTGGTTTAGTTCACCGTCAGTGTCACCGGATAGGTGTGCACCGCTCCCGTGCCGGCAGAGCCGGTGATGGTGATGGTGTACTCTCCAGCCAACGTGCCGCCGGCGGTGGCGGGAGTATTGCTGTTGCTGGATGACCCACAGCCCGGCTGCAGCAGGATTATGCCCGCGATCAGGCCCAGGACGGCTCCGACTAACCAGCGACGACGCTTGCGACCGACACCGATACCCAGTCCGACGAGGCTCAGGCCGCCGATGGGGAGCCATGCGGCGTAGAACGAGCCGCGGCGGAAGAGGCTGCCGGTGATCACGGGGCGAGGCACGGTATAGATTGTCAGGTTCGTAGTTGCCTGACCGGTCCCCGAAAGGGTGACGGTGGTGGGGGCGAAGGTGGGAGTGCTTGCGGTCACCATCGACGGCGACGTGCTTTGGCTGGGGGTGATGACGGCGTTATAGCCAGAGCCATTCTGGGGCGTAGGAGTAAAGGTGACCAGGATCGTGACAAAGTCGCCAGCATTAATGGGGGCCGGGGTCGCGGCACTGATGGCGAAGTCGACGACGTACACGATTGGCTGCGAGACGGACGGCCCCACTAGACCGCCGTTCGCGCTGACGCTGCCCGAGATAGTGATTTTCGAATTGACGACAGGAATGGACGGGGTCACGTCGACTTGGACAGTTGCTTCTGCATTCGCAGCCAGGGTCGGAATCGTGCAAGTGATCGACGACCCTTGCACCGCGTTGCAGCTTCCCAAACCGCTGTTGACTTGGGCTGTAGGGGCTGATGCCAGGCCGCTGGTAGGCAATCCTTGCACGGTAAAAACCACCTGGCTTGCCGGGTCGGTTCCGCTGGGGCTGGAGTTGGTGATGTCGAAAGTAAACTCGACCTGGTTTCCAGCCGCGACCGCGGGGTAGGGAGATGGAGTGGTAGCGGTTACGTTGAGTGTGCTGCTGTTGCCGATCTTGCTCACGAAGGCATTCTGCGCATTCTGGGTCCCGTTCAACTGCGACTGGTACGCATTTGGAGTAGTGGGGAAGTGCGAGGATTGGGTGATGCCGGCCACGTAAGTGGAGCCATAGACAGGGTCGATGGCGACTCCTGTGCCCTGATCCAAAACGTTGCCGCCCAGATAGGATGAGTAATCGCCAATGGGGCTTGTCACTGTGCCCCCCAACGTGGTTGAAATCAGCGCGACGAAGGCGTTCTGCGCCGCACCGACGCCAAGCGTCGGCTGGTAGGTATTGATGGTTGTGGGGAAGTTCGTGGATGTGGTTGACCCCACCACGTGGACGGCCTGCACTGTGTCAACCTTAATGTCCTGGCCGATGTCGTTGCTGGAGCCGCCGAGGTATGTAAAGTAGGTCATCGGATACGACGACCCACTCAGATTGCCGATCTTAACGATGAAGGCGTCTTGCCCACCCCCGTTAGCGGGCTGAAATTCAGCGGTGCTGCAGTCGCCGCAAGCCCAGTCGGTCGAGTCGGTCCAACCGGTGACGTAGGCGTTGCCGGAGGTGTCCACATCGATGGCGTTGCCATAGTCATCACCGCTGCCGCCTATATAAGTGGAGTAGACGGGATTGGAGCCAGCCTGGTACGGGTTGATCTTGGCAACGAAGGCGTCCGGAGTGGTCGTGGGGGTTTGCGAGGTGCAACTTGTTTTGCCGGATTCGTTGAGGCAGGACTGCTGTGCATTGAAGAGCGGAAACGGCGCCGCACCGTTCTGGACCACGCCCAGCATGGTGGTGGTGCCGGTGATGTACATGTTGGGAGAAGTGTTCGGGGCAGGGTCCACGGCAATGCCGCCGCCAATCGCCGTTGCGTTAGCCGGATATCCGCCACCGAAGTAGGTGGAGTAGAGCATGCTCTGGTAACCGCTGTCAGTTGTGCTGATCTGGCTGGCGAAGAACTGGGGATTCCCGGGATTGTTCGACTTCGTCTGGTAGCCGTTCGGGCTCGCGGGGAAGGGGTAGAGCGTGGTAGCGGGGTTGCTGGAAGTGGTGGTGCCGGTGA
Organism: Terriglobales bacterium; assembly: GCA_049513095.1. Classification (GTDB taxonomy): domain Bacteria; phylum Acidobacteriota; class Terriglobia; order Terriglobales; family Acidobacteriaceae; genus Acidiflorens. Next base: position 10,610 of record JBEKWL010000080.1, on the reverse strand, counting down.
CGTAGGCGTTCTGAACGCCGTCGATGGCGAGTCCGGTGACCGTATCAGTGCCATTGCCGGCGAGATAGGTGGAATAGGCGAGATTGTAAACGACGGGGACGGAGGTCAGGGTGAGCGCGCTGAGGAATCCGTGGGTCCCGCTCACGGGGCCCGGTTGGGGGAGTGCGCTGCTGGTAGTAGGAAAGTCGGTAGAAGTGGTCGTACCGGCAACGTAGATATTGCGGCTCGTGTCGACCGCGATTCCCGCCAAGCTGTCAGTTTCGGGCGGCTGACCTGCAACTTGCGCTCCGCCAAGATAGGTCGCGTAAACCAGTTGCTGATTGGGCGGAGTGGGCGACTGCAGAGTCGGGTTGATCACCGCGATGAAGATGTTCTGCGCGCCCGCACCGCCAAGCTGCGACTGGATCGGGTTGTTCGTGTTGGGCGGGACGGGCATGGGAAAGTCGGTTGAGGTGGTTGAGCCCGCGACATAGATCCAGTCGGCGGAGTCGATCGCGACTTTCACCAGATTCAGGGGACTTGCGCCGATCAGGGCGCCCTCGACGCCGTTGCTGCCGCCGAGGAAGGTCGAATAGCTTAGGACCGGGTCGATGACGAGTTCGCGGCTGTGGTCGTAGTCTCCGATGGTGAAGCCGATTTTGTTGTCGGCGAGCTGGCGGAAACTTCCCGTGATTGTCTTCTGGGCGTTGCCGGACGGATTTCCGGACTCGGGCGTGGCGGGCTGATAAACGTTCGGTGCGTGGAAGCGCACGTCGCCCTGGTCTGTCGAGAGAATCAGATCGCCGGAAGCGCCCGAATCCCCCGAAACAATGTGCGCGGAAGCGCCTTGGAAGCTCAGCGCAATCTGGTTCGGGTCAGCGCCGGGCGCGACACGGAAGTCGTATTCGAGCTGTCCCTGATTGCCGTAGTAAACCAGGTCGACACCGGGATAAACCGCCCGATACTCCACGCGGGCAAACTGGGGAATGTCGTGACGCCACTTGGCAGGATCGTTTCCAATAAAATAGTTGCTCTTCCCCGGCAGCAGCGAAGCGCCCGAGACGCGTGCCGAAGAGTTCGCTCCCTCCAGCCGCATGCGAATCACCGAACTGGATGAAGGCTGCGAACTGAGTGCTGAATACTGAGTGCTGACGGCTGAAGTCTGCAGTTCCAGCACCGCTTCGTCGGCGGTCAGAAACAGACCGTAGCCGGCGCCGCGCGCCAGGAACTTGACCTGAGGAGCGGTCTGACCCTGGTTCTGCTCGAAGAACAGCGGCAGCGACAGCGCCGTCGACGCGAGCGCCTTATGGGCGGCAGATCTTTGCTCGGTAGATCGGGGCTCGGCAGATCCTGGCCGGCTGGTTTTGGCGGAGTGTACAGCGGTTCCAAAATAAAACACGACGCCTGCGGTGGCGAGCACGGCCGCCGCCAGAAAGGCAGCCTTCATCCCATTTCCCGTTTTTCCCGTCTTGCCTGTCTTTTTCTCTGAAACTGAACGTCTCACCGAACCTCCTACCGACAGCGGGCAATTCCGATTCACGAAGCTCCTCCGATTTCCCAATTGCGTGGGGTGAGAACAAGAAGGCACACAAACACCGCTGCGGCTCGACGCCCCTACGAAGCGGATGCGTACCTGTCACCAGAACTGGGATTGAACCAAACAAATACTTTTACATCCAACAGATACGCTGTCAAGCTGGGCAAACACCATGGACCGCATAGTGAGAAGCCAGAAGAGGGCCAAATGGTTGCAAAGAAAAAGGCAGGTCTAAGGTTTCAGGTCTCAGGTCTCAGGAAAAAACCTCGGCGATAAAACCACGGGCCTCACACCTGACCCCTGAGACCTGACACCTAAGAGCTGACACCTGGTTTTTTCAATTCCTCGATTTCCCGCTTCAGGTGCGAGTAGCGGCGGACGATGGTCCCCAAATAGGCGATGTGGATGATCCAGGTGACGGTGTAGGCGGCAAAGAGGTAATAGGTTTTGTTCATCGCACGCTCCCGCGTGGGGCCAACAACGATTCCAGGGCATGGGCATGGTCGACGTCGCGCTGCAGCTTTTCCAGTCGATAGCGCGACCAGCAAACGAGATATGCGAAGCAGGAAAACGCCAGCCAGTTGATGAGCAGCACGTGCAGCATGCGCGGATCGATTGATCCGCCTCCGCCCATGACCGGCTGCGGGTGCTGGGTGCGGAAGAACCAGATCGAGAAGTAAACGAACGGCACGCACAGCGCGCCCAGAACCGCGAGGGCAGCTGCCAGCAAGGGAGTCTGTCCGCTGGACGAAAAGCGGCGCAGAAAAAGATAGCTTACGTAGATAAGCCACAGAACCAGGGTCGAGGTCAGGCGCATGTCCCATGTCCACCAGATCCCCCAGACCGGACGCGCCCAGATCGGGCCCGTGACCAGCACGACGGTGCAGAAAACCACGCCGACTTCAGCCGTGACCAGAGCGACGATATCGGCAGCCGGGTTGCGCTTGATCAGATAGAAGACCGAGGCTCCGAAATTGATGAAGAAGAGGATGAACGCCGTCCAGGCCGAAGGCACGTGGTAGTAGAAAATCCGCTGCACGTCGCCCATGGTCCGTTCGGTGGGAGCAACGACCAGCGCCAGGTACAACGCGTAGCTCAGCAGGATCGCGGTCAGGACTCCGAGTATGGGGAAGGCTCGTTTCATTCCGCGTTCAAGACGGTTTCAAACAAGAGCAGGCACACCGTAGTAAACACCAGATCGTAGGTTACAAGCAACACGATCCAGAAACGCGCGCCTTCGCCGTTCAGTATAGCGGTGGTAGATTGCACCATGGCGAGCAGGGCCGGGATCGAGATTGGGAACAGCAGCAAGGGCAGCATAATCTCGCGGCTGCGGGTCCGCAGGGACATGGCGGCGAAGAAAGTTCCGTTTACCACGAGCGCCCAGGTCCCGAGCACCGCGACCAGCAGCAGTTGCCACGCCGGGCCCAGCGCCCGCAGCCGATAAAACACGATGAACAACGGAGTCATGAGCGCTTCCAGCACGCTCACGAAAATAAAATTGCCCAGCGTCTTCGCCATGAACAGCGAGTTTGCGGGTGCGGGCGATACCCGGTAGGCGTCGAGCACCTGGTTGCGCAGCTCGCGCGCCCAGGTCTGGTTGAGCGCCACCACCGCCGCGAACAGGAACGCCACCCAGATCAATCCGCCGGCGATCTGGCGCGATTCTTCGGCGCTCGGATCGAACGAAAAACTGAACACGACCACCACCAGCAGAGAAAAAAACAGCATGGAGTTGATGGCGTCTTTCGATCTCCACTCCAGGCGCAGGTCTTTGAGCAGGGTGACGCGGGTGATGCCGGTGGGCGCGGTCATTTTAGGTTTCCCCCCGTTAAGTTTCCGCCAGCGCTCTCCCCATGACTCTCTGGCCGTTTCAGTTCCCGCGTGCGCCCGACGATTTTGCCGGATTCCATCCAGACGAACTCGTCGGCCGCGCCCTCGAGCAACGAGGCCTGGTGGGTGACGATGAATAGCGTTTTGCCCTGATCGCGGGTACGGGCCAGCAGGCGGACCATTTCCGTTGCGGAATGGGTGTCCACATTCGAGAAGGGCTCATCGAGCAATAAGATTTTGGGATTGTTTAATAAAGCCCGCGCCAAAGACATGCGCTGCTTCATGCCTTGCGAATACTGGCCGACGGGGCGGACGAGATCGGGATCGAGACCTACCGCGCGAATGACCTCCGCGCAACGCTCCCTGCTGGTGATTCCGTACAGCCGGGCAAAGTATTCCAGGTTCTCCATCCCGCTCATCTCGTCATAGAGCAGAGAAGGATGCGCCATGTAGCCCACCTGCTGGCAGACGTCGTGAAACTTCCTGGCGCCGAGGATCGAGATCTCGCCGCTCGAGGGCTGGTTGAGTCCTGCGAGAGTACGCAGCAGTGTAGTTTTGCCGGCGCCGTTATCGCCGAGAATGGCATAGAGTTTGCCGCCGGAAAACTCCGCGGTAACGCCGCGCAGCGCGGCAAAACGGCCAAACTGCTTGATCAGGTTCGAGACTGTGATGACGTTGACGGGCGCGGTTTCAGTCAAAGGAATAAGGAATGAAGGTTAATTCGCCATCCCGCTCGACCCGGAATTCTGGTTCTGCGACATGCTCTTGCCGGGCTCAGCGGCCGGAGTGGCTCCGGGTTGACCGGTCGACCCTGGCTGCGTCGCGTACTTCGACGCGCACTTGGCCTGCAATTGCTTGGCGTGGAAGATGCCATCGCGTCCGAAGCTGCCATCGGCCAAGGCTTGCGAGTCGTCTTTAAAAGTGTCGGGCGGAGCTTCGGTCCCAGTGTAGGAAACGGGCAGCGTCAGATCATTTTCCTTCAACATGAACTCCACGCGGGTTCCGGAGCGCTTGATCGATCCGGGCACTACGTTGCCAGCCACACGCAGACGCTTGGCGTACGCCTCGTTCCCCATGCCGTTCAATTCCTTGATGGTGACGTAGTAGCTCTTGCTGTCCTGCACGCCGGTGTAGGCAAGATAGCCGAGCGAGACGAGAATCAGCACGGTGACGGAACCAAATTTCAAATATTTGCCGGCTTCGCTCGACATAAGGAACCCCACCCCTGCTTAAAAACTGTACGCGCTGGCTGGGCGCGGGTCAAGACGCTCAGGGCCGCGGACAAGAGTGTCCGCGCTACACGCCCATCTCACTGCATTTACAATCCTCTCAGCGGCATCATACGAACTCACAAAGGCAGGCCTGATTTCGTGCGATAGTCCGGAGCGAGTTCGGAGCGAGTTCGAAAAAAGTTCGACGAGCCCATGCCAAGCACTTTTGAGCTTAACCCGTCGTTCTGCTTCACCCTGCTGGGCACGTTCGTGATTTACCTGTGGACGCGCCCGGCGCGTTCCGCGTGGCTGGCGGTTTTCATCCTCGCAGTTGCGCTGCGGGCGGCGTGCGCGCGACTGATGGGCGGCCTGGGCACGTATTACGGTGTGTGGTGGATTAGCTGGGGAGCCTTTCTCGGGATTGCCAGCCTGATGGTTCTGGCCGCTCAGGCCGTTCCATGGAGTGACCGACCATGGAGTGACCGATCGCGCGACCCCGAGCGGAAGTCTCGTCGCCAAACCTTTTATGCCGGAGCCGTCTTTCCTCTCTGCAGTCTGCTGATCGGTTACACGGTTCCGCTCACGACCTGGCTTTGCCCCAAGACCTACGATGCTTTCCTGCTGGCGTTTGACGGCGGCCTCGGGTTTCAACCAAGTTTCGTGCTGGGGCGAGTTCTGCCGGAGGGCTCAACCGCGTGGGGCCTGACGACGACCGTGTATTACGCCTTGCCGCTGGTGGTCTGCATTCTCTATGCATCCGATCGGGCACGAGAACGACGACCAGTCTTAATTCTCGCGCTGTTTCTTTCGCTGATGCTGGTTGGCTTTGCCCTGTACGGAATCTATCCCGCGGTCGGTCCGCAGCATGCGTTTGGCGCGTTGTACCCTCGGAATCCGCCGCTGCTCGGGCAGATTGCGATTCAACCGATGACCGTGCCCGACGCCCCGCGCAATTGCATGCCTTCGCTGCACCTGGCGGGTGCTTTGGCGATCTGGTGGAACTCACGCCTTTGGCCGCGATGGGGAAGACTGCTGGCGGGTTTGTTTTTGTGGGCGACAATTTTTTCCACGCTGGCGTTGGGGGAGCATTATCTGGTGGACCTGGTGGCCGCGCTGCCGTTCACGCTGATTTTCCAGGCGGCATGGACCGTGTCGGTCCCGCTCGCGAAGTCTGTCCGCCGAACGCCGCTCGTGGTCGGGACCATGCTCACTCTCGCCTGGTTCATATTGCTGCGCTACGGCTTGCGGCTGTTCCTGATTTCGCCGGTAATTTCGTGGGGTTTGATTGTTCTCACCGTGGGTTGGTGCCTGGTGCTGGAGAATAAATTGAGCGCCGCTGCCCGAGTCGGAGAGTTGCTGCCCGCGCAGCCGTGACCGGGGGCAAGCTCAGTAAAATTCCGGTGGTGGCGCAATTTTGAGCCACCGCCAAAATTCCGACAACAAAGCTGTTTCCAATAGGATGCGGATTCTATTGCGGTAGGCGATTGCGCTGCGTGGGGACGGGGCTTCGCCCCGTCCCGGCGGGGCAAAGCCCCGCTGCCACACTGGCCGCGGGTCTACGAATAAAGTCGATAGACTTACTTTACATTATCCAGGAACTGTTCTATGGTTGGAATTGTTTCCTCGTGGCCCGTACCGCCATTTCGGCTGGTGGTGCGGGCCTGCTTTTTCCGGTTAGCTTCCTTTTTCCCGCTCGTAAGGCTTTTGCATGTAGCGGCGGCATTCCTCGAGCGCGCCCTGGGTATTGTCGTTGGTCTGGATGGCCTGGCGGTATTCATTGACGGCGCGTTCGCGCTGGCCGGTTACGTCGAAGATCTTGCCCAGCTGCAAGTGGCTCCAAACCTCGGTCCAGCGCGGCTCCCCGTCGCCATTCAGCGATGCGCGGTAGGCGTTGGCCGACGCCTGATAATTCTTCTGCATGTAGAACACCTCGGCGATCCGGTAGTGAGCGAGGGAACTGTTCTTGTTGACTTCGAGCGCCTTGTTGAATTCGCTCAGCGCTCCAGCCAAGTCGCCTTGCTGGATCAGGCCTTGTCCACGCACGATGGAGGAACGCAGCTTGATGTCCCTGGAGTTGGTCAGCACGCGGTTTTCGGGGTCGACCGTAATCCGTCGCGGGCGTCCAAAGGTTTCGACCGAAAACGGAGAGTCTGTGCCCACCACCTCAATGCGTTTTTCTTCCGTTCTTCCATCCGTATCGATTCTCAAATTAACCGGCATGCGGAACAGATCCAGATCCTGCGTGATGGCGCCGACGATGCGGAAGCCCTTGTTGTTGCCCAACCGGTAGAACGTGTACTTGGCCTTGAACTCGGGGGCGCTGGTGGAATCCATCCACTGCGAGTAGAACCAGGTGAGTTTTTCGCCATACACTTTCTCGCTGAGTTCGCGGAAATCATCGGTGCTGGCAGACTTACCCGCATACTTGGTGGCGAAATCGCGCATGATCTTCAGAAACTTGTTCTCGCCCACAACCCAGCGCAGCATGTGCAGGATCATGGCGCCCTTGTCGGTCACCAGAGACTGAAATTCGGGAGAAAAATAGTCCAGCTTGGCGGCGCTTGAAAGCGGCACGCTGTCATAGGCCAGCGCGCCCACCGACATGTCCTTCACCATTTCCTCGAGCCCGGCTGCGCCCGCCGCGCTCTCTATGTAGCGAGCTTCGGAGTAGCGCGAGAAGCCGTCGCTGATCCACCAGTCGTCTTTCGACGCCGGACTCACCGAGACGCCCCACCACTGATGGGCAATCGTATTGGCCAGTAACCGGTAGTTGGTCTTCTCCGTGATCGCGCGGCTCGAAAGCGCTGCGATTTCAGGCGCCCATGCCGAGGGCACAGTGTCATCCGGGATGTCAACGATTTGCAAACGCGTCGAGGGCGCAACTCCGTATTGGGTGACGAAGTAAGTGAACTCCTTGACCGCCGTCGATGCGTACTCCGCGCCCAGGTCCTGTTTATTTGGCTTGAAGAACACGTGCAGGTCGATGCCCGCTTCGTCGTCCTTGAATTCCTGGAATGTGCCCGCAATAATCGTGCCCGGGAAACTCGGCTTGTCCCAGGTGAAGGTGAAGGTCTTGGAGTTCGCCAGCGCGGTCGCGGGCTTCTTTGCAGTTGCCGCCGCCGGTTCCTTCCCGCTGCCGATCACCACCATGTGCGCCGGGACGGTAACGCTGATCGTCGCAGTAAAGCGGTTGACGCCGTAGCCCGCGACCGGAAACCACAGTCCGGAGTAAAGCAGATAACTGGTATCCGGGCCGACGTAGGCGAGCTTCAGTCCCTGAACCGGGCTGTCGTCGGCGCTTTCCAGCGTGCCTTCGTATTCGAAGTAAAAGGTGGTGCTCATATTCTTTGTCAGGCCGTTCGTGAGCGCGAAGCGCACCGTCGAATCCTGCGTGTTGCGCTCCGGAGTGAGTGGCTTGTCATTCGCATCGGTGAGCTTCGTAATGCGCAGCGCGTTGTTCAACTGCAACGTGACCACGCTGAGGTCTTCGAGCGCCGTGACTCTTACGGTGGCGTGCGCGGTGAGCTTGTGAGTCTGCGGCAGGAGTTCGACGTCGATCTGGTAGTCGTCCGCGCGCAGACGCGTTTTCTCGGCTGCCAGCGCCGGCCGGTTCGCGACCGAGGTAAGAAACAAGCCGACAAAAAAGACAACAGACAGACAGAGCGCCCGGCGCGCTGGTCGAGAGTGGCAGAGCTTCAAGTAAAGTCTCCTGGCAGGGCTACAGTTTCTAAGATGTTAATTTTCCCGCAAAAGATGCTGGGAGGACAAGGGTTAGCGAAATTTGTTTACTGAACTTACCTGATCATTTTCAGAGGATCTCCTTCAGCTGATCTCCCCCTGATCTCCTTGAGTATGATCTCCGCCGCCCTTTCCGACGGATGTGCATTGCTGCCGCTCCCTTGCTTCAGTCTGGTCTTCACCGCCGCCAATCGCTCGATCATGCGCGCTCGCGGCTCGCCATCAGGAATGATCTTGTTCAGCTCCGTGACGACATTTTCCACAGTGAACTTGTATTGCACCAGTTCTGGGACGACTTCTTCGCCGGCAATCAGGTTGACCATCGCAAAGTAAGGAACTTTCATACGCGGCTTGCCCAGCGCGTAGGTCAGCCGAGATACGCGGTACACCATGACAAATGGAGTGCCCATGAGGGCGGCTTCGACCGTAGCCGTGCCGCTGGCGACAATTGCGGCGCGCGAGTGAAACAGCGCAGGGAGCGCCTCGGGGACCAGATGAATGCTGCGTCTTGCCTGTGGAGACGTAGCTAGCCGCGTCGCTTTCGGCCGCGCCTCCATCAATTCTGTTAGAAACGACGCGTCGAGCGTGCGCGCGACCGGCAACAGAAATTCATAACCGCTGCCCAGGCGATCTTTCTCCAGGCGATCCGTCGCGTCAAGGATCGTCGGCAGGTTCAGGCCCACTTCTTTCCGGCGGCTGCCCGGCATCAGCGTGATCCAGGGTTTCGCGGCGTCGATCTGGTTCTCGGCCGCATAAGCTTCGCGAGTAATTTCAGGCGCGGGCAGATCAGCCAGCGGATGGCCAACAAACGTCGCGTCCACTCCGCGATCGCGATAGAACTTTTCTTCGAAGGGAAAAATCACCAGCGCCTTGTCGACGTACTTGCGCAGCAACTTCACGCGTCCCTGCCGCCACGCCCAGAACTGCGGGCAGACGTAGTAGACGACCGGAATGCCGCGCCTGTGCATCTGCCGCGCCAGTCGCCAGTTAAAAGCCGGTGCGTCGATGACGATGGCGAGCACCGGGCGTTTCTCACCGGCCGATCGAATCAATTTCCGATAGAGCCCAAGAATCTTCGGGAGATGACTAAGAACCTCAGTGATGCCGACGACCGCAAGGTCTTTAGCGTCGACAACGATTTCGCAACCAGCAGCCCGCATGCGCTCCCCACCCGCGCCGAAGAATTCAAGCTGCCCGGCCCGTGTGGAGGCGGGGCTTTGCCCCGCCTGGACGGGGTGGAGCTCCGTTCCCACATGAGCAGGAATGGCTACACGGCGGTGCAGCGCTTCCATCAGTTGAGCGCCACACATTTCGCCCGAGGCTTCGCCAGCCGAGATGAGAATCCGCACGGGGACATTGTAACGGGGCAAAATGGAAGCTGTGTTCAGTCGTCCGCGTTCGCCGTGACCGAGGGTACCCCCGCCATCTCCTGATCCTTGTATTGCAGCTGATAGAGCTTGTAATAAATTCCGCGCTGGGCGAGCAGTTGCTGGTGCGATCCCATCTCGCGGACCTGGCCTTTGTGCATCACGATGATCTTGTCGGCGCGCTGGATGGTCGAGAGCCGGTGGGCGATGATCAGCGCCGTTCGCCCTTCCACCATGCGGTTGAGCGCGTCGCGTACCCGGAACTCGGTCTCCGTGTCCACGCTTGAAGTCGCCTCATCAAGAATCAGAATCTTCGGACTATGCGCCAGCGCACGCGCGAACGAAATCAACTGTTTTTGTCCGGTCGAAAGCGTCGAGCCGCGTTCGCGCACTTCCTCCTTGAATCCTCCCGGCAAGCTCCGGATGAATTCGGCGAGGTTGACGTCCTCCGCCGCCTGCTCCACGTCCTGGTCCTGAATGCGCGCCGTTCCCAGCCGGATGTTGCCCTCGACCGTGCCGCTGAATAGAAACGGGTCCTGCAAAACAACGCCGAAGCGGCTGCGCAGTTCGTCGAGATTCATCTCTTTGATATCCACGCCGTCGATGCGCACCGCTCCCTGCTGCACGTCGTAGAAGCGCATCAGCAGCGAGATCAGCGTAGTCTTGCCCGCGCCGGTGTGCCCGACGACCGCGATAGTCTCGCCCGGTTCGAGCACAAAGCTTACGTCGCGCAGCACCCAGTCGGGTTCTGTTGTTTGCGTGGGGACGAGGCTTCGCCCCGTCCCGGCGGGACGGAGCCCCGCCGCCACACCTGCGCCCTCCTGACGGGCAGGGACGCCCGTCGCTCCACTTGCGTTGTACGCGAACCACACATGATCAAATTCAATGCGCCCCGGCCCTTGCGGTTGTTTCGTGATCGCCGCCGAGGTCACTTCAATTTTCGTA
>JBEKWL010000079.1:0-16503 GCA_049513095.1 Terriglobales bacterium | reverse complement strand
GGGAAGATCGAAGATTTCCATCCGCTCGACGGCAACCGCGTCCGCATGTATGCCTGCGGACCGACCGTCTATGACTACGGCCACATCGGCAATTTCCGCACATTCATCGCCGTCGATCTTCTCTATCGCTTTCTACGCCAGAGCGGATACGACGTCCGCTACGTCATGAACATCACCGATGTCGACGACAAAATCATTCGCAACTCCGCGCGCGACGGCGTGAGTGTGCAGCAATACACCGCGAAGTTCACCAAGGCCTTTCTCGAAGATTCGGCAACGTTGAGCATCGAGCAACCGATTCTGGTGCGCGCGACCGAACACATCAATGCGATGGCTGACTTCATTGCCGAACTGGCAGAGAAAGGTTTCGCTTACCGCACCGACGACGGCTCTTATTATTTCCGCATCGCGAAATTCCCCGGGTACGGCAAGCTCTCGAAGAAAGATTTTGCCGGCATGGCCGACGGCGCGCGCGTCGACGTGGACGAATACGAAAAGGACAGCGCCCGCGACTTCGCCCTCTGGAAGGCTCCGAAGCCGGGCGAAGCCTCGTGGGACACTTCGATCGGGCCGGGGCGTCCGGGTTGGCACATCGAGTGCTCAGTGATGTCGATGGAGCAGCTCGGCCCAAGCTTCGACCTGCACGCCGGCGGCGAAGACCTGATTTTTCCGCATCACGAGAACGAAATCGCGCAGTCCGAAGCACTCAGCGGAATGCCGTTTGTGCGCTATTGGTTTCATGCGCGTTTTCTGCTGGTTGAGGGTCAGAAGATGTCCAAGAGTCTCGGGAATTTTTTCACCATTCGAGACCTCGTGCTGCGCGGGCACAAGCCGTCTTCGATCCGCTGGCTGCTGACCCAGGTGCCCTATCGCAATCAGCTGAACTTTACTTTCGACGGCTTGAAGTCCGCGGCCAGTTCGGTGGAGAAACTGCGCAACTTCCGCTTCCGCCTGACAAGCACGCACTTCCCCGCTGGTGCGACCCCGCCGATGGCGCAACTGGCGGACGAAACCATCGCGCGAATGAAGAGCGCTCTCGACGACGACTTGAACACCGCCGAAGCGCAAGCCGCCATGTTCGACATGTTACGCAAAACCAACACCGCGCTCGATGCCGCGGAGGCTGGCCAGAACGAGGTCCGTCAGGACGACGTGAAGCTGCTGCTCTGTGCGCTCGAAAAGTTCGACGAAATATTCGGCGTGCTGAAAGATGACGATCAGCCTAAGATGAAGGCCATTCTCGACTGGGCTCGCGCCGAAGGGCGCGAAAAGGAAATCAGCCCCGAATTGCTGGAAATCGCCGGCTCCGCGCAACTAGCCGACGAACAAGTCAATCGAAAGCTGGCCGAAATGGAAGCCGCAAGAAAAGCGCGGAACTTCAAAACCTCTGATGCACTGCGCTCCGAACTGACCGCGGCCGGCATCATCGTGGAAAACACAAAAGAAGGCGTGCGCTGGCGAAGAAAGTAGCGCCGGCATCTTGCCGGCTGTTCCGAGAGAAATGTCATCCTGAGCGGAGCATGCCCTGCGTGAAACGCAGGGCATGCGGAGTCGAAGGACCCCTACTCCGCCAACTATTCCAGCCAGGCTGCGAGGCGCTCTCCCCGAAGCGCGTTTCCAAGCTCCTAGCTCCGCGACTACAATGTCCAAATCACAAATGCTCACCCTCGATGACTATCTCCGCGAAGCCGAGGTCGCCCACGGCCATCTCTGCGCGGGGCAGGTACTGGGAGTGCGCCTGGCCATGTTGGGGCTCGAGAAGCTGGGCATCGAAGATCCTCGCGGCAAAGATAGGAAACGTCTGGTCACGTTCGTCGAAATCGACCGCTGCGCCACCGACGCCATATCTCTGGTCACCGGATGCCGTCTCGGAAAACGCGCCCTGAAATTTCGCGACTGGGGAAAGATGGCTGCGACCTTCGTCGACGTGAGCACCGGCAAAGCCATCCGCATCGCCGCGAAGGAATCGTCCAAGGCGCTGGCGCGCGCGATGCATCCCGAAATCGAAAGCAAGAACCAGCAGCAGATGCTGGCCTATCGCGAGATGCCGGAAGACGACTTATTCACGAAGCAGTGGGTGAAGGTCGAACTTCCCGCAGAAGAGTTCCCCGGATACAAAGGCGAGCGCATCGTCTGCGCCGAGTGCGGCGAAGGCATCAACTTCCGCCGCGAAGTTTTGCGCGAGGGGCGGGCGTTATGCCGGGCGTGCTCGGGCGAAAAATACTACGAGGCGCTGTAGGCACTCTTACTCCAGACCTGATGCCACAGCATCTGTTCCATACCTTCGCGGGCGGGTTGAGGCCTCGCTTGGCGGCAATTTGCGACCAACTGTCGAATTCCTATTGACATCCCTTGTTAGAATAGAAGTTAGGTGCTCAGCGCATCGCAGTCGCTTGGTCTTTGACAACTTACTGAGAAGGGGTAACTTTGGCTAGGTTGGATGACTTTCTGAAAAGCCAACCCTAACTCCCTTGTTGTCAAGACTTTGCCTCTAACTTCAATGCGCTCAAGACTTTGGCGGGAGATTCTCCCTAAAGTCTTGATTCTAATATACCGGGTGGGGGAGGGGGGTACCCCTCAGCGCGACGGCGGGGTTCCAAAAATGGGAACGCCAACTAACAAGTTTGAGGAAGGACTGCAGGTCGAGAGCTGGGACCGTAAAGCGAACGACTAACGACGAACGACCAACGACGATCTCGCCTGCTCATACGCATGCGCCACTCTCAGCAGTGTCGCCTCGTCGAAGTGCCGCGCAAACAACTGCAACCCGATCGGCAGTTTCTCGTGATTCTCGCCGCACGGAACTGAAATTCCGGGAATGCCCGCCAGGTTGGCAGTTACGGTGTAGATATCTGCCAGATACATGGCCAGCGGATCATTCACCTTCTCCCCCAACCGGAACGCAGGTGTCGGGCAGGTCGGCGCGGCGATCACATCCACTTTCTTAAACGCCTCATCGAAGTCGCGTGTCAGCAGCGTGCGCACTTTCTGCGCTTTCAGATAGTAAGCGTCATAGTATCCAGCGCTCAGCGCGTAGGTGCCGAGCATGATGCGGCGCTTGACTTCCATCCCGAATCCGCCGTCGCGGCTCAACCGGTACATTTCAGAAAGCGTGGCCGCCTTGGCCCTGAAGCCGTAGCGCACACCGTCAAAGCGCGCCAGATTTGCCGACGCTTCCGCCGTGGCCACAATGTAATACGTGGGAATCGCATACTCGGTGTGCGGCAAACTCACCGGCACAACCTCGCATCCGAGCTCAGCCAGCTTCTGAATCGCAGCCTCAACCGCCGTGCGAACTTCGGGATCGAGTCCCGCGCCAAAGTATTCTTCGGCCACGCCGATTTTCAAACCCTTCACTGGCTTCTCGAGCTCCGCCACATAGTCGGGCACGGGCACTTCTGCGGAAGTCGAATCCATGGGATCGCGGCCTGCAATTATGCGCAGCACCAGCGCGACTTCCTTCACCGTTTTCGCAAATGGGCCGATGTGATCGAGCGACGAAGCAAAAGCAATCAGCCCGTAACGCGACACGCGTCCATAGGTCGGTTTCAAACCGACCACGCCACAAAACGACGCCGGCTGGCGAATCGATCCGCCTGTATCGGAGCCAAGCGTCGCCACGGCCATCTCCGCGGCAACCGCTGCCGCCGAACCACCCGACGATCCGCCCGGCACACGGCTCTTATCGCGCGGATTGTGCACCGCGTGATACGCCGAGTTCTCATTGGACGAGCCCATGGCAAACTCATCGCAGTTGAGCTTGCCCAAAATCACCGCGCCCGCCGCTTCTAGGCGAGCCACTGCCGTGCAGTCATACGGCGGAATAAAATTCTCGAGAATTTTCGAGCCGGCGGTGGTGCGCACGCCGTTCGTTACCATGACGTCTTTGATCGCAACCGGAACTCCCGCGAGCGGCGGCAGCGGCTTGCCCTCCGCGGCCATCGCGTCGATGCGCGCGGCTTGCGCCAGCGCGCGCTCTTCGCACAATGTCAGAAACGCGCCGATCTCGGAATCTTCGTTCCGGATGCGTGTGTAGAACTCCCGAGCCAGAGCGGTCGCCGTCGTCTGCCGCCCTGCGATCTCGCTCCGAATTTCATCAATCGCCGATGCAGGCATCTGGCTCTCAATCACTATCTCTCAATCACCTTCGGAACCTCGAAGAACGTCCCGTCAGTGTCCGGAGCATTTTTCAACGCGATATCGTGCGGCAACGATTCCCGCAAACCGCCCTTTACATCGTCGCGGATGGCGTACGCGAACCGATCGCTTCCCTGCAGCGACTCGTCCACGCCGTAGCGGTCCGAAACCTGGGCCATGGGCGCAACTTTGTCGGTGTCCAGTTCGCTGAGTCGCTCCATATATTCAAGAATGGAGTTCAAATCGCGCAGCATGCGAGCGCGTTCTTCCTCGGTCAACTCAAGGTTGGCCAGATCGGCCACGTAGGCAACGTCTTTGTCGGTGACTTTCATAGGCCAGCAAACGAATCTTTTCCCGTCCAGCCCAACTCCTGGTATTTTGTCAAAACAACCGTGTCGCCGCTCTCACTCAACACGCACCCCTACGCCTTCACCACGAATTCAATCCGCTTGACCGAAGCCGCGGAATACTTGTTGATCAGAGCCACATAACGCGGCGCCAGGTTGGCGAGTTCCCGACGCCATCCCGCATCAGCAACTTCCACGCGCAGAACACCGTCGGAAAAACTCAGCGCCCGAGTCCGCTCGGCCACCGCACTACCACACGCGACCGGCCACGCCAGCAACGCGCTCTCGCCCGCCGGCGCGCGATGCAGAGCTTTGGCGATGATGGTTTCGAGGCCCGAGGCAGCACGGTTCAAGGCATGGCTCCAGAGTCGCGAACGCGACCAGAACAGCAATCGGAAGGAATAATTGTAGCATCGGAAAATGTTGCGTCTCTCTACCAAGCCAGAGCTTACGCGGCCGCGGCCGCCACAGCCTTGGCGCGCTTTTTGGCGAGCTTGCGCAGGTGCGTCGCCGAATACAGACTCCCCCGGCAGCGCTTCGCCCCACATAAACACGGAGCGTCATCCTCGCCATCGTAGAGGTTGTAGTCGTACGTCAATTCCTCTCCCGCCTCAATATCGCGCAGCGCAATGATCCACATCTTGCCGCGAATCTGATCGGTCTCACAGTTCGGTTTGCAGGAATGATTGACGAAGGCGGCTACGCCGTAGCCATCAATAATGCGCTTGCCACCGTCCAGGCCGAATAAATACGTATTCTCAAAGTCGTCGTAAAGAT
This sequence comes from Terriglobales bacterium, assembly GCA_049513095.1. GTDB lineage: Bacteria > Acidobacteriota > Terriglobia > Terriglobales > Acidobacteriaceae > Acidiflorens. Next base: position 11,242 of record JBEKWL010000079.1, on the reverse strand, counting down.
CGTCGGCCTGTTCGTAGGTGAGGTACTCGCCCACATATTCCAAGATCAGCGTCCCTTTGCGAATCGGATGGGCAGTGTAGCAACCATAAGAGTGAATGCGAGACTGGCGAAGGATGAGCGTCATAGACTGCCATTCGAAGCGCGCTCTTCGATTTTATCTGCAATCGCTTATCTTTAGCACACCCGGCACGGGGTCGAGCAAGAAGCAACAGTCAAGAGCCGCTCCAGCGATTCTGCCGCCTGCTATCATTCTCTGGGGCGAGCACCAGAAGACCGCGCGTAGGAAGACCGACCAGCGGAGGACCGGCGACCATGGCTCATCAGCATCCACCGCGCTTTCTTAAGATTGTCGACGACGCCAAGCGGCGCGTCCGCGAAACCAACGTTGACGAGGTCAAGGCGCGACTTGAGCGCGGCGACAAATTCGTTCTCGTCGACGTCCGCGAAGACCGCGAATTCGACGCCGACCACCTGCCCGGAGCCGTCCATTTGGGCAAGGGCATCATTGAGCGCGACATTGAGGGCACGTATCCCGATCTCGGAACTCCGCTCGTGCTCTATTGCGGCGGCGGCTTCCGCTCCGCGCTGGCCGCCGATAACCTGCAGAAGATGGGATACACCAATGTCATTTCCATGGACGGCGGAATCCGCGGTTGGCGCGAAAAGGGCTACCCGCTGGAGAGGTGACTGCAAATCGCGCTTCCTAAGTAACCGAATCGCACTCCGGGGGTCTGTTGGATAGAGCGAATCCGGAGTCGTCGTGAGCGAGGCAACTGCCGGGCTTTGCCCGGCTTGGACGGGCGAGGGCGCCCGTCCCTACACGAGCAGTGGTTTGCATACCGCCCGCTTCTCTGAAAAAATACAGTCAAAGATATTGTGGGGTCTCAGCGATGTCTCAAATCGGAAGCTTTGCGCTGCTGCTGGCGCTCGGCTTAAGTGCGTACTCTTTCCTGGCAGGCTTCTTGGCGTTGTTCCGCCGGGATGCCGCGTCGGCTCGTCTCGGTGAGACCGCCCGCCGCACCGGAATCGCCACTTTCGCCGCGGTGCTGCTGGCGGGCATCGTCCTCGTGGTGGCCGCGTTCAACGACGACTTCTCCATCGCCTACATCTTCCACCACAGCAACCGTGAACTGCCGGCAGCCTATAAGTTTGCCGTGTTGTGGTCCGGCCAGGAAGGGTCGCTGCTGTTCTGGTCGCTGCTGCTGGCCGGATATGGGTTCGTTCTCCGCTTGCGCTACAAAACCGATCAGCGGCTGTTCGCGTACGCTTCGGTGATCATCGCCGCGGTGCAGGTTTTCTTCCTGCTGATTCTGAATTTTGCGGCGCACCCGTTCGCCATCATGCAGGGCGCGCTCCCCGCGGATGGCACCGGGTTGAATCCTCTTCTGCAGTATCCCGAGATGGTCATCCATCCGCCCATGCTCTACCTGGGATACGTCGGCTTTACCGTTCCCTTCGCCTTCGCGCTGGGCGCGCTCATCATGAAGTACCCCGGCGAGAAATGGATTCAGATCACGCGCCGCTGGACCATGGTGACCTGGTGCTTCCTTACGATCGGAGTTTTCCTCGGTGCGCACTGGGCTTACGCTGTCCTTGGATGGGGCGGTTACTGGGGATGGGACCCGGTGGAAAATGCCTCGCTCATGCCCTGGCTCACCGGCACTGCGTTTCTGCATTCCGTCATGATGCAGGAAAAACGCGGCATGCTGAAGGTCTGGAATATGTCGCTCATCTTCGCGACCTTCCTGCTCTCGATGCTCGGGACATTCCTTACGCGTTCGGGCGTGATCAGCTCGGTGCACGCTTTCGCGCAGTCCTCGATCGGCACCTGGTTCCTGGTCTTCATTGGGTTGACCCTGGCGGTCTGCACATTCTTCCTTATAGCGAACCGGTCGCACCTCAAGAGCGAGCACAAGCTGGAGTCGCTGGTTTCGCGCGAATCCAGTTTCCTGTTCAACAATCTCCTTTTGCTCGTCGTCTGCTTCACCATATTGTGGGGCACGTTTTTCCCGATTCTGTCCGAGTTCGTTCAGGGACACAAAGTCACGGTCGGTCCGCCGTTTTTCAATCGCGTCGCTATCCCGGTTGCCTTGCTGCTCCTGTTGCTGACCGCGGTCGGACCGCTGCTCGCCTGGCGTAAGACTTCCCTCGAAAGCCTCAAGCGGAATTTCCTGTTCCCCGCGATCGGCTCCGTCGCCGTCGGCGGCATGATGATCTTGTTCGGCGTCCGTCCCTGGGAAGATCCTTCCTATTTCTACGCCACCATGGCAGCCATTCTCTCGGCGCTGGTGATCTTTACTGTGATCTCCGAGTTCGTCCGCGGTGGCCGCGTCATCGCCGGCAAGAGCCATCAAAATCTGATCGGCGCCATGATTCACCTGTGCCACAGAAACACGCGGCGCTACGGCGGCTACATCGTTCACTTCGGCGTCGCCCTGGTCATCATTGGAATCCTCGGGACGCCTTTCAATAAAGAAGTGGAAAAAGAAATGGGCTTTGGCGACAAAATTTCCATCGGCCCTTACACGCTGGTCTGCCAGTCCTACACCCAGGACGACAATCCCAACTACGCCAACGAGTGGGCCATCATCAATGTGTTCCGCGGCGGCAAGCAGATTACGACCATGTATCCCGAGCGCCGCTTCTATAAAGCCAGCGGACAGCCGCAGACTCTGCCCCGGATTTACCCCAGCTTTCGCGAAGATTTGTTTCTGGTGACTGACGTCTATCTCGTCTATGAAGGCAAGAACGAGACCACCGGAAAACCCATCATCAAAGCGCACTTGAATCCGCTGGTGCCATGGATTTGGATTGGCCTGATCATCATGGTCTTCGGCACCATCGTCGCACTTGTGCCCAATGCCGCCGTCGTTCAGGTCGCAGTGCCTGTGCCGACTCGCACTCCGGCGCAGGTGGGAGCAGGTGACTGAGATGAAATCCTCACTAATGTCGCCTAGTATGATCTCGCGTCGTCGGATCTCCCTTCGTCGCTGGTTGCAATCCGCCGCTCTCGCGCTCGCGGTGATCGTTTTCATGGGCGCCGGGGACGATTCCGCGCGCTTCAAAGACCTGGGCCATCGCATGATGTGCACCTGTGGATGCGGCCAGGTGTTGCTCGAATGCAACCACGTCGGCTGCCAGTCCTCCGACAAGATGCGCGATCAATTGCAGGCCGCGCTCGACAAGGGCGGCAGTAATAGTGACGACCTCATCCTGCAAGGCTTCGTACAGGAATACGGGCCGACCGTGATCGCCGCGCCCACCACTACCGGCTTCAATCGCGTGGCCTGGATCATGCCTTTCGTCGCGTTGGCGCTCGGCATCGCCTTCGTGGTTTACGTCGTGCGCTCGTGGAAGAACCGCCCCGAACCGGCCCTCGCCGATGGCATCACCATCCCGCGCGGCAGCGAACTCGACGAGTTCCGCCGAAGAGCGCGCAAGGAGACCGACTTATGATTGCTTTCGTCTGTGGCGCCGTTACGCTCGCCTGTCTCTATTACGTTTTCTTTTTTCCTGGCGAAGTCTACGCCGGAGAAGAGAAGACGCGGCTCGGCTATCTCCGCGAGCGCAAGGAAGCGGTCTACGAGAACCTGCGCGATCTGAATTTCGAATACAAAGCCGGCAAGGTGCCTGACGTCGACTATCAATCCATGCGCGCGTCGCTCGAAGAAGAGGCAGCGGCGATCATGGCCGAGATCGCGCGGTTGGAGCAGGCTGCCGGCCAGGTTGTTTAATCGCCCTTTTTCATCAGCAAGGCAGAAACCAGCGAATCCAAGTGGAGCATAGTTGTGTTTGAGCGTTACACAGAGAAGGCTCGCCGGGTAATCTTTTTCGCGCGCTACGAGGCCAGTCAATTCGGGTCGCCCTACATCGAGTCGGAGCATCTGCTGCTTGGATTTCTGCGCGAAAATAGCGTCATTAAGTTCCCTTCAACTTCCGCAATGACAGCCGACTCGATTCGCCAGCAAATTGAAACGCGAACGAAGGTGCGAGGGAAGATTCCAACGTCGGTGGACCTTCCGCTCAGCAGCGAGTGCAGGCGCATCCTGCATTACGCGTTGGAAGAAGCGGACCGCCTTGGGCATAAACACATCGGTACGGAACACCTTCTCGCCGGCATGTTGCTGGAAGAAGATTCCTTCGCTGCTCGCCTGCTCAGCCAACACGGCGTCTCATTAGAGAGTGTTCGGAGCGAAATGCAGGAAGAACCAACCCGGGAACTCGCCCAGGCGAAGTCGCCGGGAATTCCTGCCGGATACCGATGGAAAAACCTGATCTACAACGCGGCTAGCGAAAGCATCATCATCGAGTTGGCGCGAACGGACACGGGGCATCTACCGATGAGTCGATTGTTTACACGTCACAAGGACACGGCGGTCTACGAGCCAGTTGGCAATCCATCCGACGACGCATCCTTTGAGTCCCCGGTCACCTGCGGGAAGCGACCGATCGTCATGTTCAATTCCATGAAGTGGGCGGGCGGCCGCGGAAATCCGGATGGTGTGTACGCGTTTAATCTCAACACCAAAGAGCTCACAGTTTGCGTTGCGAAAGACTCTTTGACCATTCCGGAGCCGCACCTGCGATCCTGGATCTTGACGCTGGTTTCGTTATCTGATGATGCGCAGACACTGTATTTGAAAGTCGGAATCGAAAAGCCGGTTTCAGGCGGTGGAGTGGCTGAGTACTATTTAGCCAGCTTGGCCCTGTTAGATAAGAAACTGGAGCTGCTGTCTCAGTTGAAGGATATCCGCTTCTGAACACTGCTTCAGGTTCGCAGCATAAGGAGTTCTTTTGACCAAACTCGCAAAGTCCACGTTCCTGACCGCCATCCTCACGCTGGCCCTAGCTTCCGCCGCCGCCCAAACCCTCACCGGCACCGTCACCAACGGCACCACCGGCAAGCCCGCCGTCGGCGATGAAGTCATTATCATCAACCTCGCCAACGGCATGGACGTGGCCGGCAGCGCCAAGACCGACAGCAACGGAAAATTCAGCTTCAAGGTCACCGTGCCTGGCCCGCATCTCATCCGCGCCGTCCATCAGGGAGTTAACTATCATCAGATGGCGCCTCCCGGCATCAACACGGCCGACGTCCAGGTCTATGACGTCGCAACCAAAGTCGCTGACCTCAGCGTGACCGCCGACGTCCTCCGCTTCCAGGCCGACAGCGGGACCATGCAGGGCATTCGCCTGTTCGTCGTCAGCAACACGTCTTCTCCCGCAAAGACGCAGATGAACGATCACAACTTCGAGTTCTATCTGCCCGCCGGCGCAAAGATTGAGCAGGTGCAGGCCCGCTCTCCGAACGGCCAGCCGATCCCCACCGAAGCCACGCCCCAATCGGATAAGAACCGCTATGCGCTAGCCTTTCCGCTGCGTCCGGGAGAAACCCAATTCCAGGTGGAGTTCACTCTGCCCTACTCCGGCGAGATCAAGATCGATCCCAAGCCGCTCTATCCCGCCGCACACCTCGTCGTCGTTCTTCCCAAGACGATGCAGTTCACGGCGGCGAATGCGGCGAGTTTTCAGTCCATGCAGGATCCCAACCAGGGCGACAGCAACGTAGAAGTCGCGCAACAGACGAAGCCCGGCCAGCAGCTCGGCTTCACGCTGAAGGGCAGCGGAGTCATCACCGAGTCGCCCGGAGAGACCGCTTCGGGCGCGGCCCAACAGCAGGAACAACAACCGCAGGGACGCGACAATCGTTCCAGCAACAATCGGCCCGGCGGCGGACTCGGCGCTCCCATCGACGCTCCCGATGCTCTGCAGAAATATCGCTGGCCCATCCTCTTCGGATTCGCCGTGCTGCTTGCCATTGGAGGATGGGTGGTCACGAAACGGCAACCCGTAGCATCAGTCGCAGCGACCTCCGCGGCGATGCTTGGCGCAGCGTCGCGCGATCGCAGTGCAGCCGTCCGTCCGACCACGACGCCCGGGGTATCTGCGACCGGCACTCCGGTCGCAAAATCATCGATGCTGCTCGAAGCGCTGAAAGAAGAACTGTTCCAACTCGAGGTAGAACGAAAACAAGGCAAAATCACGCCCGCGGATTACGAAAAAGCCAAAGCAGCCCTCGACCAGACGCTAGACCGGGCACTGAAGCGGCAGGGCTAGATCAGAGTTGCTTTGACCACAGGCAGGTGCCGAGCTGCGCTCGGCTTGGACGGGCGAGGGCGCCAGTCCCCACACGAGCAGGGCGCGCCCAGAGCCCAAAGCCTGGCTCCTGCATCTAATTGGCTGACGTAAGATTACTGAGAAACTGATTTATGAGTAACATATTCAAGACCACACTTCTGCTCACCGGCATGACGCTGCTTCTCATGCTGGCTGGCCGTGCTTTCGGCGGCCAAAATGGGATGCTGATGGCGCTCGCCTTCGCCGCCGTCATGAATTTCGTCGCCTACTTTTTCTCCGATAAGATCGCGCTCGCCACCTACCGCGCACAGCCCGTCGGCCGCGAAGATCTGCCGCGCGTCTACAACATCGTCGAGCGCCTGGCGCAAAAAGTCAGCCTGCCAATGCCCAAGGTCTACCTCATCCCGTCCGACTCGCCCAACGCCTTCGCCACCGGACGCAATCCGAACCACGCCTCTGTCGCCGTAACCCAGGGCATCCTCGGACTACTCAACGACGACGAACTGGAAGGCGTGCTAGCCCATGAACTCGGCCACGTGCGCAATCGCGACATTTTGATCAGCTCAATCGCGGCCACTTTAGCTGGCGCCATCACCTACCTCGCTTCGATCGCCCGCTGGGGAATGATTTTTGGCGGCATGCGCGGCAGCCGCAACGATCGCAACGGAGGCGGCATCGCAGCCATCGCCATGATCTTCCTCGCTCCATTCGCTGCCATGCTCATCCAGCTCGCCGTCTCGCGCTCCCGCGAGTACGGAGCCGATGACACCGGAGCCCACTGGACCGGTAATCCCTACGCCCTCGCCAGCGCCCTGGCGAAGATCGACGCCTATTCCAAACAGCGCCCGCTCATAGCAAGCCCATCGACCGCGCATCTTTTCATCATTGCGCCGTTCTTAGGTGGGATGAGTTTCGGCAACCTGTTCTCTACTCATCCGCCGACGGCAAAAAGAATCGAGCGCTTGACCGGAAGGCCCGCGGATTTCGGACAGTAAAGTTGTGGAATGATCCACTTCGAATCGAATGCGGGTGACTTCTTCGATTGCGATGAATTACAGTTTACCTCCATGAGTCGACCATCGAATCTGGCGAGGCGGACCTTTTCGAGTCATGAAAATCCTCGTGTGAATGCGCTGGAGGGGTTGCCTCTAGCAGTTTTTTGGCAGCGGGCGCTGGGATATTGGATTGATGTGCTTTTCGCCGTTGTGCTGTGGGCTCCGGCCGAGGTTGGATGGCGGCGTTTCGTTCTTCACGAACAAACAGTCAACATCAAGTGGGACTTCCACGAGGTCGGAAACATCATTGCCGCCCTGATCTATTTTGGATTGGGAAATTATTGGGGTAATGGCCAAACACCGGGCAAATGGATCGCGCGAACCAGGGCAGTGTCCCTGAAAAGTGAGCGGATGGGGGCATGGCAATCGATAGAGCGATCCCTTGGCTATGGCGCTGCAATGCTCGAAGGGGGGCTCGGTTTCTTACAGTTCTTCTGGGATCGCAATCGCATGTGCGCCCAGGACCGCTTGGCGGAGACGATCGTTGTGGATGTGAGAAGACGCTCGTAAGCTTAAGTAAATCGACGTACGTAATCTTTAGCATCAGCCGTCAACAAACTCCACCCAAGCCCCGCCTTATGACTCCCGTAACCGTTTCTCCGGCTGCCCACATAGTAAAATTCAACCAAATGTCTACACCGGCAGCAAGCGCCGCGGCGAGCCGCGCGGTTCAATTGGAATCCGCTCTGCGCCGCGTCATCCGCGGCAAAGACGACGTCCTCCGCCTCGCCCTGGTTTCCATCTTCGCCAAAGGGCATCTGCTGATCGAAGGCGTCCCCGGAGTCGGCAAGACCACGCTCGGCCAGGCCCTCGCCCGCGCCATCGACTGCACCTTCCAGCGCATCCAGTTCACCAGCGACATGTTGCCCTCCGACGTGCTGGGCATCTCGATCTACTCCGCCATCGAGCAGAAATTTGAATTCAAGCGCGGTCCCGTCTTCGCCAACGTCCTGTTAGCCGACGAAATCAACCGCACCACTCCGAAGACGCAGTCCGCCCTGCTCGAAGCCATGAACGAAGGCCAAGTCACCATCGACGCCCACTCTTATCCGCTGCCGCAACCGTTCCTCGTTCTCGCCACGCAGAATCCCATCGAGCACCACGGCACCTATCCCTTGCCCGAGTCGCAACTTGATCGTTTCCTGATGCGAGTTCGCATGGGATATCCCGAAGGCAACGCCGAGCGCGAGATCCTGCGCGCCGAAGCCGGCGCCGCCCAACTCCAAAACCTGCGCCCCGTGCTCAACGCCGCCGACGTAGTTGAAATCCAGCAAGCCGTAGCCCAGGTCCACGTGGATGAATCGCTCATCACCTACCTGCTGAACATCGTCGGCAAAACCCGCGAGTCCGAGTATCTCTCCCTCGGAGTTTCTCCCCGAGGCTCGCAGATGCTCTACCACGCCGCCCAAGCCATGGCCTTTCTGGAGGGCCGCGACTATTGCACGCCCGAAGATTTCAAGCCCCTGGTCGTCTCCGTCTTCGCCCACCGCGTAGTCGTAAATTCGCTATACACTTCTACCCTGAAAAAATCCGGGCAAGCCGAACAAGTGTTGCGCGAGATCGTGGAGAGCGTGCCAGTGCCGGTATAGGGGATGTGATGTCAGCCGCTTATCAGCCCACTAAACACCAGGGCCGCGCCAGCTCGCGACTTCGCTCTCCTGCTCTTTGGGCGCCGGCTTGAAGATCACCCCTTGACTGGTGCGGCTGTTCATCAGGACGCGGATCGGTTCCGCAAACTGCAAATGGCGGACACAGCCTTGCTCTTCCACGACCGGTTGTTCCGCCAGCCACTGCCAATCGACGGAGCCTTCGCCGGCGTCTGGATTCACGGTGAAGTAACCGATCTGAAAGGCAGTGAGATTCTGGAAGAAATGGCTGCCCTGCGATGGGGTAACGCGAAAATCGCGGAATCCCGCCTCCACAATCACCCGCGCTCCGGAGATTTCATCCCATTCGACCGGAATGCCCAGCCATGGTTCGGTCGATCCCCAGCGCCCCACCCCGATCAGCAGATAGGGCCGGTTCTCTTCATTGAGCAGGCGATTGAACCGAGCGACCGCCGTGGCCACTTCCTGGCTGCGCGAGCGTTCGAAGCGTTGCGAATCGACCACGACGACATCGTGCAGATTGTCGATCCTCCCATTGCCCAGAACTTTGCTGCTCTGGCAGATCAACTGCTCGGGCCGCACATCATCAAGGGCTAAGTCCTCGGTGTCGCGCGCCAGCGTTAGGGGCCGGATCTGCAGGAACCCGAACTCCGCCGCTTGTCCAGTCGGTTGTCTATCCATCGACTCGGCCTGCTGCGGCAGACGCACGGCAAACTCGATCTCCACGGCATTGCCCAGCGCATCCTCACCGGCCCGAACCAGGTCATCGAGGATCTCCGCCAGCGGAAAGGTGCCGTGCTTGAGCATGGGGGCAAAGGTCACGATGCGCGATCCCGGCCGGCTCACTCCATCGTAGACGGCGTGGTTGTCCTTGGAGTAGGTTGAGGCCACCGCCCGCAGTGTGCCGTCGCTCTCCGCCGCGTCCAGGCCGAAACGCCTCTCGTGCCAATGCCCTGGCCGGCCTTCCGCACTACCATTCAACTCCAGACCCCAGAATTCCGACTGCGAGTTGGCCAGTATGTCTTCGACCGACGAAAACTGCACCAGGTTACGGGGATAGCGCGGGCAGAAGGTCAAACACTTCCCGCCATCTACCACCGCGCGGCCCAGGCCCAGAGCGACGGCCGCGATGCCATCCTCGAAGGTCATCGGAGGCACGGGATAAAAATTGCGCGAGCGCACGACTCCGGAGAAATCCGGATAAAAGCGCTCACCGAAGCGCGTGCCCACAACCTGCTGCAGAATCACCGCCATTTTTTCCTCTTCCAGACGGTAGGGCGTAGCCCGCACATAGGCCTTGGCATGGCGGCTGAACATGGAGGCGTACACGCGCCGGATGGCCTCGCTCAGTGCCGCCAGCCGGTCGTCCGGATCTGCTTGCTGATTGCCCAGCATGAAGGTTTCGTACACGCCGGTGAAAGGCTGGTATTGCGAATCCTCCAGCAGGCTCGACGAGCGCACCGCCAACGGATGGCTGACCTCGGCCAGGAACGCTTTCAGGTCTTGGCTGAGAGATGTGGATAGCGGTGCGGCCAGGAACTTCCGCTGAATTTCAGCGTCATCTTCGCAACGCAAGGCAAAGTCCAGCAGGTTGTTCTCGGCTACGAATTGATCAAACACATCCGTCGCCAGCACGACGGCGGGAGGCACCGAGATGCGAACCCCGGGAAAGCGGCGGGTCATGCGGCTCTTGCGCAAAAGGTGACGCACAAAGGCGAGGCCGCGAGCCTTACCCCCCAGCGACCCGGAGCCGATCCGCAGAAAACTTGATTCCGAAGGCTTGAACGTATCAGCCCTGAAGTCGCCGATCAGCACCTCGCTCTGTTCGCGGCGATACTCGTTGATTGACTCGATCAGATCGCGCCGCAGATGTTCCGGGCTCGGAAAATCCGAAACTTTTCGCGGACGGAGTTTGGCCGCCAACGCAAACTCGGTGCGAGCCATCAGCCAATGGGAGAAGTGGTTGCTCTGCGAGTGGAAGACGATGCTTTCCGCCGGAACCGTCTGCAATTGCTCTTCCAGTTCGTTCATATCTTTCGCCCGTCCGACTTCGCTCGCATCTGGCAGACGAAACACGAAGTCGCCAAACCCGAATTGCTCGGTCAATATCCGGCGCAAGTCTTTCAGCAGCGTGGGCGAACGTTTGCGCAAAAACGAATAGCCCGCGGCGTGTGCCCGCGGGCGGAACTCTGTGCGGCCGGTTTGCAACACTACGGGCACGTCTGGCACCAGGCTCTTCACCATGCGCGCCAGTTCAAAGCCCGCCTCCGGACTCAGCTTCCCCTCCCATGGGAACTCCACGTCCGATACCAGGCCGAATAGATAATTGCGATACTCCTGCACCAGCCTGGCCGCGTCTTCGAAGTTCGAGCTCAGCAGAATTTTCGGCCGCGCCTGCATGCGCACCAGCTTGTGCGCCACGTTGATGCCTTCCTGGATCAC
>JBEKWL010000078.1:0-16750 GCA_049513095.1 Terriglobales bacterium | reverse complement strand
CGGAGATTCAATTTGAAGCTGAGCGGCAACCTGGCGGAAGCGGCGGATGTAACGGGCAGGCTGGCGAGCGCGCTCCGAAAAGAAGTCGACGACCAGGGATTGACCCCGGTGTATGAGGAGATCGATGCACCGCTGGTGCCTGTGCTGGCGCGCATGGAAGACGCGGGAGTGAAGATTGATCTGGCGGTGCTGGAGCAGATGTCGGTGAAGTTGCAGCACGAGGCCGCGGCCAAGGCGCGGGACATTTATGAGCATTGCGGCTTGGAGTTCAACATCAATTCGCCGAAGCAACTGGGTGATGTGCTGTTTAACAAGCTGGCCCTGCCGATGCCGTCAAAATACGGGAAAGGGAAAAAGATTTCGACGGCCGTGGATGTATTGGAAGGACTAGCTGCGGATCACGAAGTCCCGCGGCTGGTGCTGGAGTACCGGCAATTGACGAAGTTGAAGTCGACTTATGTGGATGCATTGCCGGCGCTCATTCGCAGCCAGAGCGGCCGCGTTCATACGACTTTTGGGCAGACTGGGACGGCGACGGGGAGGCTGTCTTCGGCGAATCCGAACCTGCAGAATATTCCGATTCGCACCGAGCTTGGACGAGAGATTCGGGCGGCGTTCATTGCCGAGCCGGGGCACGTACTGCTGGCCGCGGATTATTCGCAGATCGAACTGCGTCTGCTGGCACATTTTTCGAAAGACAAGCTGCTGGTGGAGGCGTTTCGGCGCGGGGATGACATTCACACGCTGACCGCATCGCAGGTGTTTGGCGTGCCGCCGCTGATGGTTACGCCGGACCACCGGCGGCAGGCGAAGGTGGTGAACTTCGGGATTGTCTATGGGCTGTCGGCATTCGGGTTGTCACAGCAGTTGGGCATCGAGCCGGGTGAGGCCAGGAAATTCATTGATGCGTATTTTGAAAAATATGCGGGAGTGCGGGCGTTCATCGATGCAACGATCGAGCAGACGCGGCGCGATCAGAAAGTGAAGACGCTGTTCGGGCGCATTCGGCCGATTCCCGATATCAACAGCAAGAACGCCACCCAGCGCGGGTTCGCGGAGCGCACGGCGGTGAACACTCCGCTGCAGGGAACGGCCGCCGACCTGATCAAGCTGGCGATGATCCGGATTGACGACGAAATCCGGAAGCGCGGGCTGAAGTCGCGGATGACTTTGCAGGTGCACGATGAACTTGTGTTCGAAGTGCCGGAGAACGAAGTGGAGGCAATGAAGCCGCTGGTGCGGGGGCACATGGAGGAAGCGCATTCGCTCGTGGTTCCGTTGCTGGTAGAAATCGGAGTGGGGCCAAACTGGCGGGACATGGAGTAGGCGAACGCATCGAGACAACAATAAATGATGAAGTCCGATTCTGAGGAAAACTATTCCAGCGTTTCCGATATACTCGAAGCAACGTTCTGGCAAGCGCCGCCTTCGTCGTTGATTCCAGCCGCATGAGAAAGGATTTTCGATCCAGCGGAGGCAGTCTGATGAGTGCAGCTCCATCGATGGCGTTCGAAGAAACGCCGCGGCGTGCTTTTCCCCGGTACCCGATCAAAGTACCCCTGGACTTGATCGCATTGCGATCCGGGCTCCCCGAAAATTTACCTGGGCGCTGCACCGACATCAGCGAAGCCGGTGTGGGCGCTGTTGTGGCGGGAGAACTGGTTGCCGGCCAACATGTGGCAGTCGAACTGCGTCTTCCGGATGTGGGCGTGCCGGTTCGAACGCGGGCGCTGGTTCGTTATCAGTCACGGCTCCATTGCGGGCTTGAGTTTGTTGGATTGTCGGTGGAGCAGCGGGAGATGATCCGGTACTGGGTTTACCGCTCCGCTTCACAGCCGGTGGCTTTCAGAGACTTCAAAAAAGAAAAGAAAGTTGCAGCTGCAAAGAGGGAAGCCCCCGTAGTCGCCGCGCGACCGGCGGCCAAGCCAAGGCGCAGAATTCGCATGGGGCAGCGCGGATTTTATGTGCTGATCGCTTGCCTGCTAGCTCTGGCCGGTCTGGGATGGTGGCAGTGGCAAAGGTCCTGGAACGAACTGGAAAAGCGGGCGCCGGTTAGGGAGTCGGGGCTGCGAGTCTCTCCCCCCAGCGGGAAGGTGGTTTAGGTTCAAACCACGATTGCGGTCGAGTTTCGGCTGAATTCACGGGGCGCTACTCGAATTTTTCGGCCTGCTGGAAGGGCATACCACGCTGGTCTTTTGCGGAAACGATCGCTTTGCCATCGAATTGCCAGTCGATGTTCAGCGCAGGATCATTCCACGCCACCGTGCGTTCGTGCTCGGGCGCATAAAAGTCCGTCGTCTTATAGAGGACATGGGCGGTCTGGGACACGGCCCGGAAGCCGTGAGCAAATCCGCGCGGAATCCATAAAATGTGTTTGTTCTCGCCGGAGAGTTTGAAGGATTCCCACTTTCCGAAGGTGGGCGAGCTGCGGCGAAGGTCGAGCGCGACATCAAGAATCTCGCCGGTGATGACGCGCACGAGTTTTCCCTGGGGCTGGCGAATCTGGTAGTGCAAACCGCGGATGACATTTTTCTCGGAATAGGAATGATTGTCCTGTACGAATGGCTCAGGAATGCCGAGCTCTGTAAACGTGCGCTGGTTGTAGCTTTCCAGAAAAAATCCACGGTCGTCGCCAAACACACGCGGTTCCAGGACCAGAAGTCCGGGCAGGCTAGTGACGTTTTTTTTCATCGGAAAGTTTTCATCGATTAGAAGACCCGTTCCCGCAGCAATTGCAGCAGGTAAGCTCCGTATCCATTGTTGCGCATCGGCTGCGCCAGCGCTTCCAGTTGCGCGGCGGTGATGTAGCCGGAGCGATAGGCGATTTCCTCCGGACACGCGACCATGAGTCCCTGGCGCTTCTGCAGGGTCTGAATGAATAATGAGGCCTCCATCAAGGCTTCGTGCGTGCCTGTGTCAAGCCAGGCCGTGCCTCGTCCCATCACGCAGACGTTGAGTTGATTGTGCTCCAGATACACACGGTTAACGTCGGTGATTTCAAGTTCACCGCGCTTCGAAGGTTTGAGATTCGCGGCAATTTCGACGACCTGCCGATCGTAAAAATAAAGTCCGGTGACGGCGTAACGCGATTTCGGCTGTTTGGGTTTCTCTTCAATGCTGAGCGCCTTTGGCGTTTTTCCATGCGGATCGAATTCGACCACGCCGTAGCGCTCGGGGTCATTGACGGGGTACGCAAAAACGCGGGCGCCCTTGGGCTGAAGCGTGGCTGCGCGCAATTCTTTGACCAGGTCGTGTCCGTAGAAAATGTTGTCGCCGAGCACGAGCGCGCAACCGCTGGAGCCGATAAATTCCTTGCCGATCAGAAATGCCTGGGCAATGCCTTCGGGCTTCGGTTGCAGCGCGTACTGGAAATGGACGCCGTAGCGGGAGCCATCGCCGAGCAAGTGCTGAAAGCGGGGCAGATCCTCGGGCGTAGAGATGAGGAGGATTTCGCGTATGCCGGCCAGCATCAGCGTGGAGAGCGGGTAGTACACCATGGGTTTGTCGTACACCGGCAGCAGGCTCTTCGGAAGCACGTGGGTGACGGGATAGAGGCGCGTGCCCGATCCGCCTGCGAGAATGATGCCTTTGTAATTTGGTTGCGCGGTCTTAGTCATTGTCGAGTTTCAGTCTCGGCTTTCCGTCTCAAGGTTCGGTGGCGTAATGTTTCGCCATCCATTGACGATAGCTGCCGCTGGTGACATCGCGGACCCAGTCTTCGTGTTCAAGATACCAGCGGACGGTTTTGTGGATGCCGCTCGCAAACGTCTCCTGCGGCTGCCAGTTCAGTTCGCGCTCGATTTTACGCGTGTCCATGGCGTAGCGGCGGTCGTGGCCGGGGCGGTCTTTGACGAACGTGACGAGCTTGCGGTGTGGAACAACAGGGTCCTTCGGACGCATCTCGTCGAGCAGTTGGCAAATGGCTCCGATAATCTCCAGGTTCTTTTTTTCGCTTTGCCCACCGATATTGTAAGTTTCTCCGACGCGGCCGCGGGAGAGCACGGTGCGAATGGCGCGGCAGTGATCCTCGACGTAGAGCCAGTCGCGAACATTTTCGCCGTCACCATACACCGGAAGCGGCTTGCCGCCGCACGCATTCAGGATCATGAGCGGGATCAGTTTTTCGGGGAACTGGTGAGGTCCGTAGTTATTGGAGCAGTTGGTGGTCAGAACGGGAAGGCCATAAGTGTGGTAATAGGCGCGGACCAGATGATCGGACGCCGCCTTGGACGCCGAGTACGGACTGTTGGGCGCGTAGGGAGTAGCCTCGCTGAAGGCCGGGTCGTTGGGGCCGAGCGACCCGTAGACTTCATCGGTGGAGACGTGCAGAAAACGGAAGGATGCGCGATCGGGTTCGGGAAGCGCCGACCAGTAGGCTCGCGCTTCTTCAAGCAGGTTGAATGTGCCGTTCACGTTTGTGCGGACGAAATCGTCGGGGCCGTGGATGGAGCGATCGACGTGGCTCTCGGCGGCGAAATGAACGATGGCGCGGGGTTGTTCGCGCCGCAGCAGGTCGAGCAAAAAATTGCGATCGACAATGTCGCCCTGCTCGAAGCGATAGCGCGGATGGGCTTCGACGGCGCGCAGGTTGTTGAGATTGCCTGCGTAAGTCAGCTTGTCGAGATTCAGGATGCGGGCCGGTTCAGAGGCAATCCGTTGGAGGATAAAGTTCGAGCCAATGAAGCCAGCGCCACCAGTGACAAGAATGAGATCTTCCATGCTAGATATGCGGCATTACCCAAATACGCCGCGTTCCGATTCTAATCATAATCACAGCCGGCCGCGAAGTCGTGCCCAGATTCGGGGCCCGGAATCCAGATCAGGCGGATGCGGTCGGGCTGGGGTTGGGGCCCAGGACTCGGCCCAGCGGCGCGACCGGGACTGCTGAAGGGCGGATCTGGATCTCCTCGCCCAGCAGGTGCTCGCTCGGGTCCCAGCCCAGTACCTTGTAATAGGCTCCTTCAATAGAGCGGGCGATTGCCGGCCAGAGATACTGGCTCTGGATCCGCTCGCGCCCCCGGGCGGCGGACTGACGGCGAAGTTCGGGGTTGTGCACGAGCAAGTCGAGCCTGCGCTCAAGATCTGCCTGGTCGCCGCGGTGAAAGGTGAAACCGGCGCCCTCGACCACTTCATTATTTTCCGGAATATCGCTGGTCAGAACGCAGACACCGGCCGCCATGGCATCGAGAAGCGCTAGGGATAGGCCCTCAATATCAGACGGAAGCACGAACAGAGCGGCATTGGAGAGCAGCTCTTCGAGATTGCTACCAGAGACCCAGGGAAGGAAACGGATCTTATCGGATTCGTGGTGGCGCAAGCTCTCGACGTAGGAATCGGAGTGACTCGATCCTCCAGCGAGCACCAGTTTCATGCCAGTGTTGAGCCTTTCGAAAGCATTGATCAGGAGGTGGCAGTTTTTTTCCGGCGAAAACCTGCCTAAGAAAAGGACGTAGTTGTCGGGGAGCAGATTCCACTCGATCAGTTGTCGTGGAAGTCGACGGGACGCCAGCGTGGCTCCGTTCGGGATGTAGATGGTATCGCGGTTGTACTGTTGACGGTAGTGCTGCTGCAAGGTGCGCGAGACGACCATGGTGGCATCGGGCGAGGAAACGGCAGCCGCTTCTCCCCAGCGCAGTACGCGCGACGCGATCCGGCCCCACTTGCTGCGCTGCCAGTCGAGGCCCTGCACGGTGACCACGGTCTTCTTACCGGCAAGCCGCGGAAGAAAAGAAAACAACGCAGGTCCCAGGCATTGGTAATGGACGACATCGTAGTCCGAAGTCATGGCATGCGCCGTGCTCAACAGAGTGTGGACGAAAGTTTCCAGATGTTTCGAGCGGATGGTCGGCAAGCGCACTACGCGCATGCCGTTGTGCGTGTGCGTTGGATTTGGAGGAGTGAAATAGGTGCGGCAATAGACGGTGACTTCGTGCCCCAGGCGGGCCAGTTCGTGGCCAGCTTGTTCGTAGTAGGATTCAACGCCGCTGTACTTGGAGACCAGGCCGCGACCCCCAATGAAGGCGACGCGGATGCTGCGGCGCGGGCGAGGGGGCTTCACTGCGGCGGGGAAGGACAGAAGCTTCTTGGCGGATGTGAGCCGGTAGTAGAGTCCGAGCAGCTTCTCCATGTGTTGCTCGGGGTCGTGGTTTGCTTCCACGCGACGGCGAGCGGCGGCGCCCATTTTCTCGATCAGGTCGGGGCGGTCAAACAGAAATCCAATGGAATGAGCGAGCTGTTCGCGGTCCCCGTCGGGATAAAGGAGGCCGGTGACCCCATGTTGGACGAGTTCCCGGCGCGAACCCAGATCGGAGGCGATGACGGGCCGTCCCCAGGCATAGGATTCCAGAATGGATTTCCCCAAGGTCTCGTAGGCGTGGGACGGAAACACGGAGAAGCTGCAACCGGCAATGAGTTGCTGGAGTTCCTCGCCCTGAACCATGCCCGCGAACAGGACTTGGTTCAAATTCAATTCTCGCGCCAGCGACTCGAGCCGGGGACGCTCCGGACCGTCTCCCGCGATCACGATAGGAATGTGCGGTAGCCGCACCATGGCGCGCAAGAGCTCATAGACGCCTTTTTCCGCGGAAAGCCGGCCGAAATAGAGCAGGTATCCTTCGTCGATGGTGATGTCTTCTTTGACGGGCAGAGTCTGAAAGTGGGGGAGCACTTCGATACGTTGCGCAGGGAAGCCGCCGGCGATCAACTTGGTGCGCACGAATTCGCTGGGAGCCAGGAACAGGTCCACGCAGCGTTCGTAAGTTTGCAGCCATTTGTGCAGGTATGCTTCGGCGGCAAGAACCACCGCGCTGGAACGTGGGCCGGCATAGCAACCCTTCGTAACGACCTTGTGGAAAGCGCCATTCTTGCAGTGTTCTTTGCAGGCACGGCCATCGGCCACAAAATTGTAGGTTGGACACACAATCTTGAAATCGTTGAGGTGGTAGAGCACGGGGATCCCCTGCTGCTTCAGTTCCCAAAGAATCGAGGGCGACAAGTGGTGGTAGATTCCGCGAATGTGCGCCAGATCGGGTGAAAAATCAGCCAGGCAACTCCGCATAGCGCGCCGGGCCGATGGTGAATAGAGGGCGTGCGCCGCCATCTTGACCTTCTTCAGCAACCCGGCGTTTGGATCCTTGAAGTCAAGATACGGAATGCGATAACTGCGGCCTGTGAAGGCGGAAGTATGACCGTGGTCCATGCTGAACAGAGCGGTTTCCTGGCCGCGCTTATCCATCTGGTGGATGAGATCGAAGAGGTACGCTTCAGTGCCGCTAAACGGATAGTCATACTTGTTGCAATACAGGATGCGCATAGTCACCGTCCGATTGGGGAATGCGGGCCAGAAATTGCTCCGCGAAAGCGCGTAGATTTCGCTGGCGGTTATAGGAAGCGGCGATGCTGGCCGCGGCCGCGTGCTGGATGCCGGCCAGAGAAGCTTGGTGGCTCTGAATCCAACTGACGGCGCTGACGAAATCGGGCAAAGAACCAGGTTGATAAAGAAATCCAGTGCGCTCGTGCTCGACCAGCTCGGGAATCCCGGTGATGGCTGGAGCCAGCACGAGCTTTTTGTGAGCCATGGCCTCCATCAGGACCACCGGGATTCCTTCGCTCTTGCTGGTCATGACGACCAGGTCGGCGTAGCGGTAATAGCCGGGAAGGTCGGTGCGCGGCACGTGGCCGATCAGGTGAACACGTCCCTGGAGCCCTAGCGCCGCAATCTGGCTTTCGAGAGCCGGACGTTCCGGTCCCTCGCCGACGATCCAGCAGATCAATGCGAGACCTTGGTCGCGAAGCGCGGCGCAGGACTGGATGAGAAAGCGATAATCCTTCACCCGATGCAGGCGTCCGACGGAGAGGAGGCAAAATCGCTGCTGTTCCGCCTCGACTTTCGCCTCGGCCGCGGGGGCGGGTGTGGGCCAGGTGAGCACGCGATCGACTCCAAGACGTTGCACGATGACTTTCTCTGAAGGCGTGGACGGATAGTTGCGGAGAATATATTGGCGGTTGTAGTCGGAGACCGTTACACAGAACTGGCAAGCATGCAGCTTGGCCGAGAGTAGATCGGCGCGCTGCAGCAGATCGGAGCCGTGCAGGGTAAAGCTGAATCCGATTCCGAGCAGACGGGCAGCGACTAAGGCCATCCACGACGCGAAGTATCCGTGATGAGCGTGGATGTGCTCGACATCGATTGGCGCCAGTTGTTCGGCCAGCGCGGCGCCCATCAGCGTGTGGCCGAGAGTACGAATACGGCGGCTCGGGGAAGCTCCGCGATCCCAGAGCAAGGGCTGCAACAACTGCCAGAGGTTGTGACGATCGGAGGCGCGCCGGCGCGCCGCCCGCACCAGCTCATCGTCGGAGAGCGGCTGAAAAAAACGCGTCTCTTTCCAGAAAGCGCGTTCCGCCAAGCTGAGATGATTCGGCGAAACGCGTTTGCCGCTGCAGCAGATCACTTGCACCCCGCGCCGGCGTAGTTCCGTGATTTCATCGCTCACGTAGGGTTCAAGGGAGGAAGGAAACTCGTTGGCGATGTAGGCGATGGTGGTCATGCGAGGGACTCTTCGGACGCGCAGAGCATCCCGGCGACGGTGAACACAAGTCCAATGACGAACTGGTACGCCATGTCGACGAAGAAGGCGTTAAAGAGATAAACGCTGAGCAAGATGGGCCAGACCTTGCGCAGGGCAGCGACGGGGCCGGACTCACCGGGAGGACCGTGCCAGGAAAGGCGGAAGAGGTTGAAGAAAAGAACGCCGTACAGGGCCAACCCCGGCACACCGAACTCAACCAGCAAGGCGAGGTAGGTGTTGTGCACGTAGAAGGTGCGGAGATGATAGCCCTCCATGCGGCGGGCAAGCTCAGCGTACATACCTCCGGCAGGCCAACCGGTAAACGGGCGCTCCTGAAACATCGCCCAGCCGGCGTCGTACACGGCCAAGCGCGCAACCACCGGACCGCGTTCTCCGGTGCGGTCCCAAAGAGCAGTTTTGAGCGAATGGTCGCTGAAGCTGATTGCCAGGCCAACCAGAAAGCCCAAAACCGCCAACAAGATACACGCCGCTTGCAGACGGCGTTCGATCAGGCGGAATCCGAGGACGATGGTGGAGACGGCGAACGAGATCCAAACAGCGCGCGTCATAGTGGCGAGCACAGCCAGAGGCAGAACCAGCCACAGCAGACCGACCACGCTTTTGCGTTTTTGGGAGAGCGCAATGACAAGAATCCCAAGAATGTTCAACGAAACGCCGTTGGCCACCGCCTGGAGAAATGGGCCGCGAGCGCGGTCGGCATGAAAACCGAGGCTTTCGTCAAGAATGAAACGCGGAAAGATGAGTGAGCGGGCGTCTGTGAAGAAGGCAATGGCAATGAAGACGAGGTAGGCGAGAGCAACGATGACGAAGATTTCAAAGTGTCTTCGTTGCGATGCGCCTCGGAAGATCAGCACAGCCAGGTGAAACAGCGCAAAGGGGACGATGAACTTGCTGGCGATAATGCTCCAGGTTTGTGCGTCGAACGGCTCCCGAAGCGCACGGAACACGGCAAGCGCCGTGAGGCTGAGCATGGGCAAGCTGAGTCCGGCAAAGAATGGGATCTTGTCGCGCAGCGCCATCGTACGCAGCGCAACGAAGAAGACCAGAACGCAGAAGGCGATTCGGTCGGCGTAATAGGAAAAAAGGTCCGGTGGCCGGAACAGGAAAACGGTCATCGCGGCCACGTAAAGGATGGAGGGAAACGCCAATCCCAGGTGAAGAGGGCGCAGCAGCAGCCCGGCAGCTTGCCAAAGCGGGTTGTCGTCACTGTCCCGGGTTAGGGCTAGGGCACTGCTGGTCGTGGTTAGTGTGCCCATGGTGTGGGTCAGGCTCCTTCCGGCGCGAACAGCACGCGGACTGTGCTGGCGAGGATGCGCAGGTCCAGGCGCAGACTCCAGTTCTCGATGTAGGTGAGATCAAGGTGCATGTTGAGCTCGAACGACGGACAGTCGCGCGCCGTAATCTGCCAGAGACCCGTGATGCCGGGTTTCACGTCCAGGCGGCGGTAGTGTTGGAGTTCGTAATGATTGACCTCGTCGACGGGATGAGGCCGCGGTCCGACCAGGCTCATTTCTCCGAGCAGTACGTTCCAGAGCTGCGGGAGTTCGTCGAGGCTGTAGCGGCGGATGATACGGCCGATAGAAGTAATTCTGGGGTCGTCGTCAAGTTTGAAAATTGGGCCTTGTCTCTGGTTGCGGTCGCGCAACTCTTCCTTGAGGTGTTCGGCGCCGGTCACCATGGAGCGAAACTTGTAGCAACGGAAGCGGCGGCCTTTGGCGCCGGTACGTTCCGCGGAGTAGACGACCGGACCGGGCGAGTCCAGCCGGATGAGCACGGCAACGATCGCCATTAGAGGACTGGCCAACACGAGACCGAACGCGGCACCGGCGACATCCAGCAAACGCTTCATAAACAAGGCGGCGCCAGGTAACGGCTCGCGATGAAGGGTGACGACCGGCACTTCTCCGATGTGATCGATGCCTGAGTCGGGCCACAGGCCCGGCGGCAGATCGGGAACGGCGCGAATGTCCAGATGGTTACGGAACGCGATCTCAGCGGCTTCTCGCGCCTGGGCGGGCTGGTCGGGAAGAGCGAGGATGACCTCATCAATGAATTCAGCGCGAGCGAGCCAGTCCAGGTCTCCGATTCGCCCCAGTACAACCGGGGAAAGAGGCAGTTCGTCGTCCACGAAGCCGCAGACGGTTGCGCGGTGGAGAGGATCGTTGCGCAGTGCCCGGGCGATGGAGCGAGCCATCGGACCGCCGCCAACGATGAGGATCTTGCGCGACTCGGTTTCGCGGCGCCGCCGCTCCCATGCCATCCGGTTCAACCGGCGACACAGCATGAGGCTCCCCAGGCTGCTGGCAAATGTCGTGAAGGCGGCGAGTGGACGCATCTCGTCCCGCGCAGCAATGAAAACCAGGCCGGTCGCGAACAGGGTTGACCTCGCCAGGACTAGGGCGATCCCGGCGGGATACGGATCCCCGGCGCTTTTGTAGAGCCCCTCCGAGAAGCCGAAGAGCGTTACCAGAACAGCAAAAATAGGCAGATCAGCCCACGCCATGCCCCAAGCGGGAGAGAAGAACGATGACGCGCCGCACACTACCGCGAGAACGATCAAGTCGGCTGCCACCAACTGAAAAAGTGCGAATCGATCACCGGTGGGGTGTGGCAGGAGTTGTTGAATTGGTGTTTGCACCGGCGTGCGTCCCGCGGTGTTTTGGCCGATCGCGTTGACTGGACGTGCGGGAGTGGTGTCGGCGCGAACCGGGGATGCGGCATTGCAGGAGTCCCAGGAATCATGCGCGCGTACTGCGAGGGACAATCTTTGGGTCCGGTGTCCCACAGTCGGTTTGTGGTCAATTCGCCCATAAGATTCACAGACTCCGGTACAGGCCCTGCGGCACGGGAAAACGGCGTTCCGCGAGGACGGTCCCGAGCAGAGGAACGTGCGCCTTGCTCAGCTGATCCTTGATTTGAGCGGCGACGAGGCGTCTTGTTTTGTTGGCCGTCAGCACGAGCACCAGACCGTCGCAGGTCTGGCCAATGCTCGCCGTGAGCCAGGAGACCGGAGCACACCACAGAATGGAAAAGTCGAACTCCGTCGTAAGTTCGCGGAGCCGCGATAAGTTCTGATCGGTCAAGCGGCGCCCGCCGGCGTCCGGCAGCCAGCTCTGGCGAGGAACCATCCACAGCCGAGGTGCGATTGGCCAGGTGGCCTCCGCACGGTTGGGCGACGGAATCTGCAGCTGGGTTTCGAGAGGGACCGAGTCGGGGTGGGCGTCGATCAGGCCGACGTCGTACCGGTCCTCTTCAGCCAGAGCTCTGGCGACCTCGAGGCATAGTCTCGCAGTCGCGGTTGATGCTTCGACCGGGGCAAATCCAACGTGCCGCACCGGAGTCGGGTCAGGCCGGAAGAAAAGTTGCTGAACCAGGGCATGGATCTGCTCATCCTCAACTGAAGCCGCCGGAGAAACTGCTTCGCGCTGGACTTGCTCGCGGATCGGGGTCGCGCGCGGCTGCTCAGCGGCGGCGGGTGTTTCGATAAGAAGCTCACGGAGAGTGCTCACTGGACCACCACCTTGGGCCCGCCGATTCGAGAAATGGAAGGACGCAGAACCGCGGGCTCAGGCGCCGGCAGCCAGGCCAGGACCGGTACTTCGAGTAGGCCGTAAGCTTCGTCAGGAGTGCGAATCGTTGGGTCAAAATACTCGGACGTAAAGGCGATGCCGACGCTGAACGCCATGGCCAGTCCGAAGGCGAGCAGGAAATAAAGGAGCAAGGAGTGCACGGCTAGGGCCGCGGCTACGGGCGCTTCCACGATGGCCACATTAAGGATGCGACGCTCGTCGAGCGCGTCGCCGATGCGGGCTTCCTCGCGCTTGTGAAGGTAGAGCAGGTAGTTGTCTTCGTCGGCCTTGACGGCGCGCATCAGATCCTGCTGGTCCACCGAGTCGGATTGCATCTGCTGGGCAACCTTGCGCAGGGCTGCAACCTGAACGGCAGCGTCCGATTGCCGTGCCCGCAAGCCGTCCCACAGCACCTGGTCCTTCTCCATTTCCATGCGGGCCCACTCATAGTTGGGATCCTTGTCGGTGGTTTCGTCGCGTACCGGAGTGAGCGCTTCGGCGGCAATTTC
Organism: Terriglobales bacterium; assembly: GCA_049513095.1. GTDB lineage: Bacteria > Acidobacteriota > Terriglobia > Terriglobales > Acidobacteriaceae > Acidiflorens. Next base: position 4,084 of record JBEKWL010000078.1, on the reverse strand, counting down.
CGCCCGAGTTTCCGCGATTTTCTGTTCCACTTCCTGCACCAGCCGGTAGGACGGTTCAAAGCGGGTGAGAAGCTCGGTGCGCTTGAGTTGGAGCTCCAGCAGGTGCGTTTTCATCTTTTCGAGAACCTCCGGATTATCGGCCCAGCGCTTGAGGGTGACTGACCGGGAGGGAAACGACTTGAGCTGTTCGCCGAGCGACGCAATCCGGCGCTCGGTCTCGACACGATCCTGGTCGACCTGGCGATACGCCGCGTCCGCTTCGCCTAACTTCTGCAGCGCGATATCGCGTTCCATCGCTGCCGAAACCACGCCCCGAGCGCGAGTAAAGTGCACCAGTTCGGCTTCGGACTGTCGCAGTCTCTTTTCGGATTCCGCGGTTTGCTGGTCGAAAAACTGGATCTCCCCCGAGGGCCGCTGGAGATTCGTGTGCCTCCGCACATAGAGGGTAGAAAGCGCTGAGAGGATGCGGGCGGCGCGTTCCGGATCGGTATCCTTGTAGCTGACCTGGATAAGGTTCGACTTTTTCAGAGCCTCGACATCCAAACGGCGCGACAGCTTGCGAACGGCATGTTCGATCTCGGCTGGGCGCTCGAAGTCCGGTGTGTCCGCTGGAACGAGTCCCGCCATTTTCACAACTTGCTTAAGGAGATCTTCGTCGCTTAGGAGTTCGACTTCGGAATTGAGTTCTTCTTCCGTAATGTCGGGACGGGTGAAATCCATGGGGCTGGCGGGCTGGGAAGAGACTATGGGGTCAAAGCGGCCCCGGCGCAGCAGAACCTTGAAGTGCGATTCATATCGCGCCGAGAGGACCACGAAGAGCATCGTTGCCAGCAGTACGAACCCAAAAGAAGCAGCCACGAGTCGCGGACGCCGGAACAGCGTGGCCGCAAGATCGCGGGGTGTGGGGGAAAGAGTGGTGCGCGAGTTTCCGATCATTTCCGCGGACATGCGTCATACGGCAGGCCGATCACACCGGCGGGCTTTAGGGCTCGCCAGATTTTGGAGACGCAAAGTGAACGCTGCCACTCCTTTCTGCTAGAACTGCAGCGGGTTCATGTACCAGCTCATGGCGTTGGTCGGAACATACCTGCGAATCTTTGAAACCCGGCTCTGTGGCACAAAGATAAAGTCGCCGGGCTGAAGGTGAAAATCTTCGTGAAGATCGCGGGAATCCAGCATCTTCTTCAGGTCAATCACGTGGGATTCGGCGACGTACGCGGAAATCCGGCGGAACACGACCACCTGCGAATGACGGGCCTGCTGCGTGAAGCCGCCGGCCATCGCCACGGCTTCGTTTACGGTCAGATCCCCGCGCAACTCATACTTGCCTGGCCGGGCCACCTCACCCGAAGCGAGGAAATAAGGCTTGTCAAAATCCTTTAAGGTCACAGTGACCTCCGGCTCGTGCAGAAAGCCGCGGTAGGCGTAGGCAACCGCCTGCTGCATTTGGGGGACCGTGAGCCCTTCCGCTAACAGAGTGCCCGCACCTTTCAGTGCCACGAAGCCATCGGGCTGCACGGTCAAAGTCTGATTAAAGTCGGGAGAAAAAGTGAAGTTCACGTCCACGGTGTCGGATTTCGTAAGCCGATAAAGCGGGTGGCGTTCCCCTCCGAATGCAGGATCTCCCTTGCCACCCGCTTTTCCGGGTTGTGTGATCGCTCCGTTGGTGGAAACGCCCGTGCCGGACCGGCCCTGGCTCTGCGAGCTCTCCGCCGCCGCGATCTTGCCGGTTGGCGGAGCAGATAACCCAGGGGCCGAAGCAGGCGACGAAGCTGTCTCCTGAGCGGAGGTGACCACGGCTAGCTGCAGGATGAGCATGCCCGCAGCTCCCAAGACGACTTGTTTGGTAAATACATTCATCTCCGGACTCTCACCGTTGCTCAGAACGGCGAACTAAAGCAGCTCGGGCGTTTGAGCTGTTTGCACGAAGGTATCGTTGCATCTAAAGCGGAACAAGACTTGGAAAGTACTGTCCACCGCGGTACAGGGCTCGTTCCGGCCATCGAAAAGGTGATGAAATCACTGGTTGGGCCGCCAGGGTTAGGATTGCGGCCCCGGGCGCACGCCCGGAGGAAGTGTGCTTCAGCGAAAGTTGTGCACCAGAGTAGCCCAGCGAAAGTAGACATGAGGCGCGGAATTCATCACCAGGAATTCTTCTCGTTTCGGGTCAACCGCTGGCTTCGGAGGCGCCCTCATGAGCCTGATGACCGAAATGGGCCAGAAGGCATTCAACCTGGGCGTGCCCATCGCCGTGCACATGGACGTCACTTATCGCTGCAACGAGCGTTGCGTGCATTGTTATCTCGATCACGACGACCACGGCGAGATGACGACCGCCGAAATCAAGGACGTGCTCGATCAACTGGCCAAGGCCGGCGTTTTCTTTCTCACCTTCAGCGGCGGCGAGGTTTTTATGCGCCGCGATTTCTTTGAGATTGTCGAATACGCCCGGCGTCTCATGTTCAACGTCAAGATCAAGACCAACGCGGTGATGATCCACGAAGAGGAAGCGCGGAGAATTCGCGAACTGGACGTGGACACGATCCAGATCAGCGTCTACTCGCATCGTCCCGAAATTCACGATGCCATTACCAAGTTGCCGCACTCGTTAGAGCGCACCATCAAAGCCATTCGCTTCTTGCGCGAACAAGGGCTGCGAGTGACCATCGCCAATGTGCTGATGACCGTGAATTCTTCCGATCATCTCGGGGTGCAGAAACTTGCCGCCGAACTCGGCGTTCATTACACGCTCGATCCCACCATCACGCCCATGATGGACGGCGACACATCCGTTCTCGCGCTGCGCATTCCGGGAGAAGAACTCCCGGAAGTTTTTCGCAATCCGGCGCTGGTCGCCAGCCAGGAAGAGTTCTGCGCTCCGCCGAAGCCGCCCTCGGCGGAGGATCTTGAGGGTTACTCTTGCAGCGCGGGCCATTCCTTCTGCTACATTTCGCCCTACGGCGATGTCTTCCCCTGCGTGCAGTTTCCGCTTCCCACGGGAAATATTCGGCAGCAGAAGTTTTTGGATATCTGGAATCTTTCCCCGGAGATGAAAGAGGTTCGCTCGATCCAGGCCAAAGACCTGACCGTCTGCTCTTCGTGCTCGCACGTCACCACTTGCACGCGCTGTCCGGGCTTGGCCTATGTCGAAGGAAGCATGCGGGGCCCGTCCACTGCGGATTGCGAGAAGTCGTTTTACCGCACCGGCGTGCCGACGGCGAACATGCTGCGGCAAGGGCTGTCGAAACCACGCACCACCGCACCGCTGATCCAGATTCGGCCGATCGCCGTTCCTGCATGATACGGGGGCGCCGGTTACAGTATGCCGGCAGCCGCGTTGTGGCTACGCTTTAGGTCAATAATCGCTTCCGCGCTGGCCAACTGTTCCAGAATGCGCTGCACGGCGGTGCGGACCTCGTGCGTCGCCTCAGTGAACTTGAGCGCCGCGCCAATACCCATGTCCATGCGCACGACCTCGCTCGCCACCGAAACGTCCGTATGTTCATGCGAGAAAGTGAGTTTCAACTTCGATCCGGGCAACAGGAGGCTGCTGCTTTCAACATAGCAACCGCCCAGACTGAGGTTGGTAACGATGCCCATTATCGCCCGTTCCAGGCCGTCGCCGGAAATTTCCGTGACGAGCTGGCCTCGCACCCGCGGATACAGACGGAGGTTCTTCTCAGGCGAGCGACTCCGCTTCTTCTGCAGATACATGCGTTTGTCGGCTTCCGAGAGGATTTTTTCGGCATCCATCCCATCCTCGGGATACACCGCCTTGCCCACGCTCAGCGATAGAATGTCCTCGTTGCAGATGTCTTTCCCCGCCTGTCTTGCCAGGTCTCGCATCTGTTCGGCTTTGCGTGCGGCTGCTTCGGGTGTGAGTCCGGGGGCAATGACCACGAACTCGTCGCCGCCCATGCGCGCGACATAATCGTACTCCCGGCTGGTTTCCTTCAGGGAGCGCGCAAACAGCCGCAGTACGCGATTCCCTTCCAGGTGTCCAAAGCGGTCGTTGATCTGCTTGAACCCATCCAGGTCTGAGACCATCACGGTCAGCGTTTTGTTGTCGCGTTTGCAGCGCGCC
>JBEKWL010000077.1:0-16852 GCA_049513095.1 Terriglobales bacterium | reverse complement strand
GCCGCGAAAAAGTCGCCAAGGGTCTGGAGAACCTGCGCAAAGCCTACGGCGAAGCCGGCTACATTAACTTCACTTCCGTCCCCGACACCAAGTTCGACGACGAGAAGAAGATCGTGAATCTGGAAGTCGACGTGGACGAAGGCAAGCAGTTCTATGTGCGCCGCATCGAATTCCAGGGCAACACCACCACCCGCGACAAAGTCATCCGCCGCGAAATTGCGCTGGAAGAAGGCCAGATCTACAACTCTCGTTACTGGGAGCTCAGCCTGCTGCGCCTGAACCAGCTCGGCTATTTCGATCAGCTCAAGCCCGACGATCCCAATACCACCGAGCGCCACCTCGACGAAAAGGCCGGCACCGTGGATCTCACCCTGAAGGTCAAGGAAAAGGGGAAGAACAGCATCGGACTGCAAGGCGGCGTCAGCGGCCTGGCGGGGGCCTTTGTCGGCATCAACTACAGCACCAACAACTTTCTGGGATTGGGCGAGACCCTCTCCGTGCAGGCCAGCCTCGGCAGCCGCCAACGCGACCTGGTGTTCGGATTCACTGAGCCTTACTTGTTTGACCGGCCCATCCAGGCGGGGTTCAACGTCTACACCCGCAAGACCAACTATGACCAAGCAAGGCAGTATGCCATTCTAACCGGCCAGAATCCGAACCTGCCCTCGGCCTACCTGCAGAACCTGCAGAACTACTCGCAGTCCAGTACGGGCACGACCCTGACCTTAAGCTACCCGCTGCGCCGTTCCTTCAAGCGCTTTGGCATCAGCTACTCCTTCGACCGCTCTTCGCTGGTTGCCGTCAGCAACGCTTCCAAGCTCTTGTTCGAGAATCTCAACTTCCGGGGCATCACCGGCCCCAACGCGCTCAGCGGCATCGTCACCAGCAAGATCACCCCCAGCTTCAGCATGAACACGCTCGATTCCCCCTACTCGCCCCACCATGGCAGGAGCCTGTTCATCGGCGGTGAGATCGCTGGACTCGGTGGCACGGTTCACACCATCCGGCCCGTCGTCCAGTACAAACAGTTTTTCCCCGTTCAGAAACGCCGCAACGCCGTTGGTTACAACCTGCAGGCTTCGTTTATCACGGGCTATGATGGGGTGGTCGCGCCTCCATTTGAAAGAGCCTACCTCGGAGGCGAAAACGATCTGCGCGGGTTCGATATCCGCACTGTCTCTCCCATCGCCTACCTGCCCAGCACGCAGATTGTGGCCCTCAGGAACAAGGATACAACTTTCGTTCCCGCCAACCCGAGCTTTCCGGTGGGAGTCAACTCCTCGGGAGCGTGCGTCTACAACTGCTGGAATATCCCGGTTCCATATAATCAACTCGTAACTCCCGGCGGCGACCTCAGTCTGCACGGCAACTTTGAATACCGCATTACCATTGCCGGGCCAGTCGCCATCGCGCCCTTTGTCGATACGGGCGTCGATCCGATCCTGCGTACTTCGCAGTTGCAGATCAACCCGGTCCAGTACGAAACCCTGCAGAGCACGCTGTTCGGCTGCCCGATCCTCGGCCCCCAGACGTCGTATGCGTGTTCCGGCGGCCACACCATCAGCAACATCCCGCAATACCTCAGCCCGGTTCCTGGCACCAACTGGACTGTGCGTATGTCCACCGGGCTCGAATTGCAGACCATGCTTCCGGTCGTCAATGCGCCCTTCCGCATTTACTTTGCCTACAACGCCCTGCGCCTCGATAGCAGCGCGTCGCCGCCCATACAGATCAACCGCAGCATGTTCCCCTGTCCTAACCCGGGGGCCTCTACCTGTCAAGACCTGGCCGCTGGCAACTACACCTATAGCCTGACGCGCTCGACCCTTGGCTCCACCTACACTCTCCTGGAACCGCGAAAAACCTTCCGCTTCACCGTGGCCACAACGTTCTAAGGCAGCACTCAGCATTCAGCAATCAGTCCAGACAGGGTCCCGGACGATGGGATGCAGGTTCTTCTGTAAGTTGGCAACTGAGTGCTGAATGCTGAGTGCTGAATGCTGCTACTCGATGTGCACCAGCCCGCTCGCAGGCTCGGACGCCGGCGCCGGCCGTTGTGGTGCGCGCCACGCGTCCAGGACCGATACCTGGTGCACGCACGATACCGTGCAATGGGGCGCGCAGGGCTTCTCCGTATGGTACTCGCGGCGCAAATCGGCAATCGTGTATTTCTCCAACGGAATGGCCGGATACCCGCGCTGCTGCGAACAGTAATGCACCAGCCCGTCCTCGCAAATGTAGAGGTAGCGCGCTCCGGCGCGACAGCGCCACTGATTCGGACGCCCCAGCGCGATGTTGTCCTGAAACGCATTCACGCGTGTGAAGCTGCGCTTCTCCAGTCCCTTCATCTCGTGATACACGCGCCGTTCTTCGTCGTTCAAGGGCTGCAACTGTCCCGAGCCATCGTGAATGATTCCCACGGTCGAGCTGAACCCCAGCTCCAGCGCGCGCTTGCCGATGGTGAGCGCGTCCTGCGGATGGCTCACCCCGCTGCCCACCACGGAATTGATATTCACGTGAAATTCCGCGTGTTCGGCCAGCAGTTGCAGCTTCCGGTCGAGCACCTTCAGGCTTTTCTTGGAAACTTCGTCGGGATTCACGTTATCAATCGAAATCTGCAGCCACTCCAGGCCCGCGCGGTTCAGCCGCCGGATGCGGTCGGCGGTCAGCAGATAACCGTTGGTGATCAGTCCCGAAACGATCCGGCGTTTCCGCATGTGGTGAATAATGTCATCCAGTTGCGGATGCAGCATCGGTTCGCCGCCGCTGATGGTGATCACGGAAGTGCCAAGATCCTTCAACCGATCCACGCGCCGCAACATATCGTCGGTAGGCACCGGCTTCGAAAAATCGTCGAACTCGTTGCAGTAGGTGCAGGCCAGATTGCAGCGCCGGATCGGGATCAGATGCGCCAGCAGAGGATGGTCCGTCGACGCCACGGCCTTCAGGATTTGCCACAATCCATGAGCGTCCCGTTCCACCGCCTTGAGCTTGCGGCGCCATGCCACGACCCTGGTTGTCATCGTGACCCTATTTCACCATACAAGCGTGTCAGGTGCGCAATTCGCCGCAGTGTTTGGCGGAAATAGGGGGTCGAATGGCGACTCACGAGGAAGAATTCTGGCTATTTACTCTTGTATTACTAACTACCTAGTATGAGTACCCCCCTCCCCCCCTGGCGTGTGGAATCATGAGGTTAGGAAGAAATTTCCGCCAAATCTTTGAGTTTAAATGACTTAGAGGTAAACTATTCCAGAATCAATGACTTAGCGGCGATTTTGCTTCGACTGGTTGTCAAAGAGCGGCCCAAAATGGGAATGGGGCGGCTTCGATGGCCGTCTTGGTTGACGGGCGCACCTCGGCCTTGGCCTACAGGTCAACTCCATTGTCGCCGACGGGCGGCTGGAGGTCTGTGATGGTGCTCACTGCGCGTTTGTGATGAAAAAAGTCAAAGGCCCCGCCTCGCTACCCGGCCGTCGCGGTGGCGGGCCACTTCTCAAAAAGCGTGAGAAGTGGCGCACCCCCAGTTAGTTCCTAATATGGGTTCAAGACAACCAGCGTTATACTCACCCGTTGAAATGGCCCGCGCGCGAGAAGTGGCGCACCCGGCTGAGGAGTGGGGCGGCGCACACGCCCACACATTCGCAAAGAGCGCGAATGTGTGGGCCATCCGGCGAATGTTTATAGACTTCCGGTTGGGACTGCGCCTGCACGCTCGTAATTCACGATAATGACGCCTTTCGAGGTGACTGTGCTTTCCGTCACCTTGAATGCCGCCGGGATCGTGCCATCGGCAAACAATCGTTTTCCACCGCCCAACGTTATCGGAAATATCTTCAGCCAGAACGCATCGACCAAATCATGCTTCATGAGTGTCTGAACCAGATTTGCGCTTCCATAAACGTGCAAATCCGGCCCTTTCTGTTGCTTAATTTTGGTGATTTTTTCCGCAATATCTCCGTTTAGAAACACGGACGGCTGCCATTCGTGAGAAGTCATGGTATTCGAGGCGACGTACTTGGTCGCTCGGTTGACAACTGGCCACATGTCACTATGTTGCGGCCAGAATCGTGCCCAAATGTCAAAGGTTTTGCGCCCTAGCAACAAGTCAAACGGCATGTTCATCTGCTTTTTTGTGGCCGCTGAAGAAACAGGGTCGGAATGTGGCCATGTCCACCCGCCATACGCGAAGCCGCCACTGGTATCTTCCTCGGGCCCGCCTCCGGCTTGTATGACACCATCAAGGGAGACAAATTCAAGCACATTGACTTTTCTCATGACTGAGTTCCTTCGAGTCCTATCTGATTTTGCCGGGTGCCAAACTTTCACAATGTGATGCCCGACCTTTTTAATCACAAAGAAGGAGGTTACTATATCAGCCGGCAAGCCGCGATCTCGGCCGCCACAGCCAGCCCCTTACCCCCGTAACTTGCGGCTTTCGACGGCGGTTCCTAGCATGAGAGAGCTATGCCTCATGCTCTGCTGTTGTCGCCGGATGACCAGGCGGTCAGCGCAATTACTGGAGTTTTGGAAGAGATGTCAGTAACTTGCGAGCGTCCCCTGGATGGAGCCTCCGCTGCCCAAAAGATTAATTCGCACAGCTTCGACCTGGTGTTGGTCGATTGCGAAAATCTGCCGGCAGCCAAGCTGATTTTTGACGTTTGCCGTCGCGGAAAAAGCGGCAACAACCCTGTCCCCATCGCCATTGTCGATGGCCGCGCCGGCCTGCCCACGGCTTTTCGCCTGGGCGCAGAATTGATTCTGACCAAGCCGGTTGCGAAAGACCAGGCCCGGAGCACCATCCGCACCGCAGTCAGCCGTGTACGAAAAGACGTCCAGACAAACGAGAATGTTCCCCCGCAGCCGGCGAGCGCGGCCACGTCCAGCGCGGCCCCGACCGCAGAACGCGCGCAGGCAGCAGCGGCCGCAGCCGGTTCTCCGCAACTGACAAGCTTTGCGGAGCCCGCTCCAAGCTTCTTTCAAACCGCCGCGCCTGGCGTTGCTCCAAACGTTGCTCCAAACCTTGCTCCAACCGCCGCTTTAGCCGCGTCGCTCTCCGCGCCAGCCATCCCGACGAAGATGCATTCCGCGGTAGACGAAATCGAGGCCACACCCGCTACTCCAAAGTTGAATCCGCAGTCCGCGTCCTTTCGCGCATCTTCTTTGTCAGAGTCGTCTTTGTCAGAGTCATCTTTGTCAGAGTCGTCGGCTCCTGCGGTTTCGGTAAATTCGAAACCCGCGCGCCCACTAGGACCTTCCGACGATCCGGTGCTTGCGGAACTGGAAGAATCGGAACTGGCGGAATCGCAACTGAAAAGCTCGGGACCGGGCAAAGCAGCGCCGGATCAACCTGCAGCCAAATCTGATGCCCCGGTCTTTTCGTCCCACCCGCAAGTTTGGCAGAAAACCCGCAGGTCGCTGGGCGCGTTGCTGATGCTCGTGCTCGCCGGCGGCGGCTTCTATGCCACGTGGACGTATCAGCCGGGATTCCGAGCCATCGCCCAACCGCAGATTGATCGCGCGCTGGCCCTCGCCGGAATGGCGCTGCCGCCGGCTCCCGCACCAAGCCCCACCAAGCGTCCGCCTCAACTGGCTCCGGCCGCAACCGCGGCGCCTGCGCCAGCGTCGCCAACCGATCAGAACAAGACACAAGCAACGACAACGACCCCGGATTCCGCCACCGGTTCGCCAATGGCGTCCACCGCTGCGCCTGTTGCCGCCAAGCCCGAGGCTAGCAAGCCCAGTGAAACCAAGCCCAGCGACAGCAAAAAAGACGTCACGGTTGCGACTTCGTCCGGCGCCGAACTGCCAGGGGAGAGCAGCGCGATCATGCTCTCTGCGAAGGGTGCCGAACAACGGCTGGCCTACAGTGTTGCGCCGAAATATCCCGTCGAAGCGCGCTCGGGGTCCGCAGAAGGAACGGTTGTCCTCAAAGAGGTCGTGGATGAGAACGGCAAGGTTGAGGGCGTGCGACTGGTCGAGGGAAACGCGGCCCTGGCAACCGCCGCTATCAATGCCGTGAAGCAGTGGCGCTATCGGCCCTACGTCCGAGACGGCAAGGCTCAGCCCTTCCAGACGGTCGTGCTCGTCGACTTTCAGCGGCCTTAACAGAATGCCGTTGGTCGTTAGTCGTTAGTCGATCGCAGGTCGGAGCGCGAACGACCAACGACTATCGACCATCGACCTCTTCTTAATTACCCACGTAACTTGCTGGTCACCCACTGCATTACCTAGGATGGCCTCATCATGGGTTACCAAGCTTTGCTCTTCTGTCCCGATGAAAAACTGGCTCGTGTCGTAAGTCAGGTATTCAGCGAACTGGACTTCGCCGTGGAGCCGGTTCATGAACCTTTTGCGGCGGTCAAGAAGCTGGTGGCGCAGCGTTTCGACGCCATCGTCGTGGACTGCGAGAACGAACAGAACGCTTCCCTGCTATTCAGAAGCGCCAAGAATTCCAGCTGCAATCAGAGCTCGCTGGCCATCGCTGTGGTCGAAGGACAAGCGGGCGTGGCCAAGGCCTACCGCATGGGCGCCAACCTTGTGCTCACCAAGCCGATCAACGTGGAGCAGGCAAAGGGAACGCTTCGGGTGGCGCGAGGACTTCTGCGGAAAAATTCTGAGGCTGCGAACGCGGCAACTCCCGGAATGCCCGCAAAAACAGCTCCCGAATCCGCCGGCGGTTCATTCCCACCGGCGAGTCGAGCTGCAGCAACGGCTTCACGGCCAAGCCGCCCCGAGCTTGCTGAACTTGAAGCACCGATGACGGCGACCATTCCGGAGGCGCTTGTGGCCGGGCTTCCGACAACGACAGCGTTGGCAAGAGTTGAGGACAATCCGGCGCTCGTTCCTGCGCCCGCAGCCCAAAGCAAGACTACGAGCGCCGCCGGGCCGGCACTGGAATCGCGGCAGCCCGAATCCGCGGGTACAGTTCAGAACGACGTAGCCAAGAATGACGAGGTCAAGAACGAAGCTGCAAACATCGCCGCTACGTCCTTACCAGCGCAAAATACCAGTTCTGCTTTCACGGCGGCCCCGGGATCAGCCGCAGCACCGGCTCCGGCCAAAAAAGTGACGGCTCCGCCAGCGAAAGAGAACAAGATCGTCGAGAAGAAGATCGTTAAGTCGAAGATCGTCGAATCGAAGATCGCTGAATCGGAGTCCGCCCCTCCGTCGCACGACGCCGGTCCCGTTCCACTTCCAACCTCCAATTCAGTGAGCACTACCGGCGCCCCATCTTTTGCCGTTGCCTTGGACGAACACGATTCCTGGGGATCGAGCGGATTCCAAAAAATCCTGATGGTAGTCATTGCTGTCCTGGCTCTGGCCGCGCTCGGCTACCTCGGTTATAGCGAGCTTGGCAAGTCCAGCAAAACCCCAGCTCCGCAGCCCGTAAGCTCGCCCCAGGACTCGAAGCAACCCGCTCCCACGCCCATGTCCTCCCCAGTGGCGGCGCCTTCGACGAGCACACCCGGTCGGGCGAGTGCCGCGACCCAAACTTTAGCTCCCAAAACGGCTACGGCGGCACCGCGCGACGAGCCGTCGGCTGGCCCGGGCAATTCTACGGTGATCCGGATCGCCGCGAACGCCGCGGCAAACTCTGAGCCGGGAACGAAGAAGCCCGATTCGGCTCCCCTACATGTGAAGTCGGGCCCCAAAATGTCGGCCCAAGCCGAGGAGTCCGCGCCTCCGCTTCCCAGCCCGAGCACGGATGCATCCGCCAACGACAGCAGCTTGAGCGGCCTGATTTCTTCGGCATCGTCGAATCCTCCCAGGCCCTCGCTGGCTACAGTGAAACTTTCCCAGGGCGTGTCCCAGGGACTTCTGATCAAGCGGGTACAACCAACGTATCCGCACGCCGCGCTCGCGGCTCATACCCAGGGCGCAGTGCAGATCGAAGCGACCATCAACAAAGAGGGCAATGTCACCAATCTGAAAGTACTTAGAGGAGACGCCGCCCTTGCGCGCGCCGCGTTGGATGCTGTCCGCCAGTGGAGATACAAGCCGTACTACCTCGATGGCGAACCAGTCGAAATCCAGACGCAAATCACGGTCAACTTCAAAGCGAACTAGAGAGGCAGGTGTCAGGTCTCAGGTGTCAGGTCTCAGGTGTCAGGTCTCAGGTGTCAGGTCTCAGGTGTCAGGTCTCAGGTGTCAGGTCTGAGTGCCCTTGCATTTCCTGAGACCTGAGACCTAAGACCTGAGACCTTAATTCAACTGCTCGTCCAGGGGCCGGTGCCGCGGACGCCCCGGATGAGCACTGATGCTACGGAATTTGTGGTAAAGTCCGTGCAAGTCTTCGCCCAACAGCCGCACTACCTGCATGCAGAAATCGCCGTGCTCACGGAGAAACTCCAGGAACTCTTCGCGCGGAATGAAGGCCGCCATCGTTTGGTCGCCCGCTTCAGCGGTAATCCGATGCTTTCCCCCAGTCATGCTCTCGCTCAGCCCGAGCACGGTTCCAGCGCCGACGACCTCCAGAAGATGCTTTTGGCTCTGACCAGTTCGCAGCAGGACGCGAACTTCGCCGCTCTCCACCAGGTAAACGCCCGTGGCCGCGGAACCCTGTTGGAACAGCGTCGCCCCTTTGGGGAACTGTCGAGCCGATTTAATTCCGTGAAGAGCCTGCAACAGATCGGGACTCAGCTTACCCGGCATAGGCTGCGACAACATCATGTATACCCCTCTGGCCTCAGCCTATCCTGCATACACTCCGAACCTACGGTCTGTGGTACGGATCACGGCTCTAGGCAACAGGCAACGGGGAGCCGCTGATTCCAGATTACACCACCTGAGGGCGCGCTGGCGGCTTATTCCTGATTAAGTTTCGATTGTCAGTTATGCGGCGCTTTGCATTTGAGCTTTTTGCGAAGCAGCCGAAGGGAATGCCGCGCCAGACCACAAAAGCGTGACTGGAGGCTTGCCGAGTCGCAGCTTATTGCCGCGCCAGAATTTCATCGATTGCGGCCTTGCCGCCTCGGTCGACGCTGACGACTTTGTGCACCGGCTTGAAACCAGTCAGCGTGACATCCACGATGTAGTTCCCCGGTGCAAGCATGATATCTACCGGCGACGCTTTATCAAGAACCTGCTGGTTGATGGCGACTTGTGCGCCTTTCGGCTGGGTGTGAACGCTGATGGAACCCATGCCCGCCGTGCTCTCTCCGCCGTGTCCAAAGAGCTTGTTCAACTTGCCGACGGTGCGCATGTCCGCAGTGTTGCCCAGCGCCCGGAGCACGGGCGAGTACTGGAAATTCTGCGCGGGACCGAGATCGGCGGTAACAGTCTCGTCGAGGTACCCTTGCTTGCGCACCAGAATTATGTGGTTTCCTCTTTCCACGGCGAACTGCACCGGGGTCACTCGCCCGGTGGGCTTGCCGTCGATGATGACATCGGCGCCCGGCGGCGCGCTGTTCACCACCACCAGTGCATTCACCGGTGACAAATGAAGCAGCACAGACGATTTGCTGCCGGCAGCAACATCGACCGACCGCATCTCGGACGAATAGCCCGACTTGCTTACATAGATGATGTGCTTACCGGGACTCAGGCCCGTCAAATTGAACGGCGTGACCCACGACGGATCGCTGTTTCCATCGACCTGAAACTGTGCGCCCTGCGGCGTGGAGTCAATCAGTGCCTGGCTTGGGATCACGACCGGCACCGGGGCTGGAGCGGGCGCCCGTCGACTGCTGTTCGAACTGCGCGGTTCGAAGTAGCGTACCTTCACGCGCGGTTCAGCTTCCGCAACCGGCGCAACCGGCGGAGCTGGTTTCTCGATTCGTGGCGCCACCGGCGTCTGGGCAACCGGTTGGGTTGAGCTTACCGCTTTCGTCGGCCGCGGAGCAGCCGTGGAACCATCGTCCTCCGAGTGAACATGGAAAAAGACCGCGATCGCAAACACCAGGATCAGTCCAACCCCGCCCAGGATCGAATACAGCATCAGCCGCGGTGGAACGGTCGAGATTTCCTTGAATGCCATTTCCACGACTTCCCGCGGCTGGATTCTTGGCTTTTCTTCTTTCTCCGGATTTTTCTGTGGAAAGACCTGCTCCACCGTGGGCGACAGCTCAGCCGGCTCGGGAACCGGCGGTGTGAAAACGGGTTCCTTAAGCGGAGGCATCTCTGCCAGGTCAGAAAAACTCTTGCCGGATGAGCCCGCCGCCGATTCGGCCATCATTGGATCAAAGGCCACGCGAGGCGAATGCCGCTCGGATTCTTGCTCCACCACCGCCGCCGATAAAACTGCGCCGCGCGCAGCACTCCCTCCGGCCGCCGCGGCCGCAGCGGCTCTGGTTTCGGCTGCCGGCGGACCGGCCGGCGAAAAGACCGGCGCGTCGATACTCGGAGAAACAGGTTTGGGCGCAACCGATGGAACCGATGCAGCGGAAGGCTCGGGCTTGGCGGTGCTCGAGGCTGCCGGAATAAACTTGCTGGCCGCGGCCGCACGAGCTGCGGGGCTCACGGAAACCTTCGGCGACGGGGTCGTCTTCTTGGTATCCGTGGCGGGTTTCTTGCCGTTTTCCTTGCACTTCTCCAGGTCGTCCACCAGTTCGCGCGCGCTCTGATAACGCTCCGCTGGATCTTTCATGAGCGCCTTCATAATCAGCGCGCTCACCGCCGGTTGAATCTTGGGATTCACCGAAGACGGACTGGCGGGCATCTCGTTTTCGATCCGGCTGACAAGCGTAACCGGATCGGCGGCATCGAAAGCCTTCCGGCCCACCACCATCTCGTAAAGGATCGTGCCTAAGGTAAACAGGTTCGAACGCAGGTCGATGGCTTCTCCGCGGATCTGTTCGGGAGAACAGTAGGGCATAAGCCGACCCAAGCCTTTTCCCGATTCCGCTTCGATGAGGCTCATGTTGGAGATGCCGTAGCCGATGATTTTCACCATCCCGTCCCACTGCACCATGATCTTGGCGGGTTCCAGCGAACAGTGGGTCACACCCTTCGAGGCAGCGTGCTCCAGGCCGGCGCAAACCTGGCGCGTAATGTCGAGCAGATCCCAGATGGAGAAGCCTTCTTTGCGCGCCAACATGGTGGCAATGCTGTTGCCCTGGATGTACTCCATGGCCGCGCAGTACTGGCCGTCGATCTCGCCGGCGCCGTAGAGCAGCACAATGTTCTGTCCGGTGAGGTCGCGCGTGCTCTCGCCCTCGGCGATCAGCCTCTCCACAAACGCGTCGGCACGGTCGCCGAGCGGCTCCAGACTCTGCGTCTTGAGCGCCACAATCTGGTTGGTTTCCGTGTCCATCGCCTTGTAAATCAAGGCGGTCTCCGACTTCGAAAGCTCACTCTGGATTTCGAACCGGCCAAACATCATCGTCATTACCATCGCCTCGCGGTGACAAGCCGCACTACACCCTGATGTGGATTTGGCTAAGAACAGGGGGAGAATCAAACCTAGAATACCGCTGTCAATTGTCCAAACGAGAGTTACGAAAGTACCGAGACGACGGCGAAAGGCAATCGCTTGGGCTGATACTGACGTGAGACTGGCAGGCTGCTGAAAGACCCGGGGGCCGTATCAGGACATCTCTTCAGCGATGCCGTAATTCCTGGAAATCAGACGCCCTCACGCCGTTCTCCTGGAAGGCATCGCCTCCACCGGCGGCTCGGCTTCGCTGATCCACTCCCACACGCGCCGGCCGCGGTCGTTGTTCAGGCTGCGAGCCTCGCCATAATCCACCAGACGATTCAAAACGGTTGTGACCGAGGCCAGCGGGTCCTTGTGCCGCGCCAGGACTGCGGGAGCATCTCGTTCCAGTTCCACGCAAACCTCGCGCGCTCCCAGCGGACGCCGGACTTCCATCAGCACCCTTCGGCACGCCTTGGTGAAGCCGGGTTGGCGGCCGTTGGGCTTGCGGTCGATCAGTTCCAGCAAATCGTCGCCGAGCACCTGGTCACCGAAAAGATTCGCCAATCCGGCGATGGTCTGCTTCACCGTGCCAATGCGCTTCATAATCTCGGCACGCTGCCGCATCAACTGGAGGAGTTCTCCGTGCGCAGCCTTCACCACCTGCTGCGCCGAAATACTCTGGGCTTGAGCATCAATGGCCTGCGCGTGCCAGCCATCGCGGTTACTTCTCCCAACTTCCATAAGCGCCTCCTCCAGAAAACAAACAACGACCAGGATCCCTCGACTCTTGTCTAATACGGGAAAGGATCCTCCGAAGTTCCGTTGAGAGTTGGACTCGTTTGCGGAGGAAAGGTTATCGGAGAAAAGGGGTGCGTGTGGGGACGGGGCTCCGCCCCGTCCAAGCCAAGCGCAGCTCGGCAGCTGCCCATAGCAACTCTGGATTTGCTCTACCCCATCACGGTGGTATGCTCAGGCCGAATCTTGTAAAGCACGCGAACCTCTCCCGGCTGCCCGTAAGGATACTTGTCCACCCCCAAATACTTCTTCGCCATCTTGTCGATGTGCGCGGCAGCGCCGTCTTCGGTAATCTCAACCACGGTGCCGCGGATCTCCAGGTAGCGATAGGGATTGTCAGGATCGACAATAGCCAGCGCAACCCGCGGGTCGCGGCGCACATTGCGATCCTTCTGGCGTCCGCGCGCCGAGTTGAAGATCACATGCTGGCCGTCGAAGTCGCACCAGACGGGAGTGACCTGCGGCCGTCCGTCGGGCATCAGGGTGCCAAGACTGGCGAAAGCGCGCTTCTGGAAAAGGTCGGCGTATTTTTCAGGAATCACGTTGGACATCGCTGGCTCTCTCCTGGGTAAATGGATTTGGGTTAATGGATTACCGGCTAAAATTCTTGCTGCCCCGATTATAGTAGCCTTTTCGGAGAGTTCGATTTTATGCGAATGACATCAACCCCGGCAAAAGAATCGTCGCGAACATTCTGTTTGTGGTTCGCGTTCTTACTTCTCGTCGCGAGCCCTCTTCTGGCGCAGCAGTCTGTCGTCGAACCTCCGCCAACCGTCGTCTTCATGACCGATTTCGGCATAGTCGACGATTCGGTAGCGCTCTGCAAGGGCGTCATGTACGGCATCGCGCCCAATCTCCGCATTGTCGATCTCACGCATCAGGTAAATGCATTTTCGATTCGAGACGGCGCCCGCTTCCTGTTCGGCGCTACTCCCTACTTCCCGGCCGGAACGGTCTTCGTCGTGGTCGTCGATCCCGGCGTGGGCAGTTCGCGCAAGGCTGTGGCGGTGAAATCGAAGCGCGGGCAATTCTTCGTGCTGCCCGACAACGGCCTGATGACGATGGTCGAGGATCGCGATGGCACTGAAGGCATTCGCGAGATCACCAACCCCGATTGGATGGTAGGCGCCAAGATTTCCTCCACCTTCCATGGCCGGGATATTTTCTCTCCCGTCGGCGCTCACATAGCCCGGGGCGACGACTGGACCCAGGTCGGACCCCCGGTCAAGGAGTTAGTCCGCCTCGATCTGAAACCCGCAAAACTGGACGACAAAGGTCTGACCGGCGAGGTAATCGCTCTGGATGGCCCGTTCGGCAATCTGATCACGAACATCAGCGCCGACGATTTTCTGAAGCTCGGCTATCAGCGCGGCGACAAGTTGAAGGTGACGATCGCGCGACGCGAACTTGAGATGCCGTTCGTCAGGACGTTCAGCGATGTGCCGCTCAAACAGCCCTTGCTGTTCATCGATTCGCGCGGACGAGCCAGCTTCGCCCTAAACCAGGCAAGCTTCGCAGCGGCGTACGACATCAATCCGCCGCAACCGGTGTTCATCCCCCGCAAGAGCCACTGAGTCGGAATTTGTTCGTGTGGAGACGGGCGCCCTCGCGAGCCTGCCCTGAGCAAAGCCGAAGGGTCCAAGCCGAGCGCAGCTCGGCCTCAACCGGGACAATCTCTAGCCCGCCTTCTGCAACTCCCCCGCAATCCGTGGCAGCACGGCCCGCAGCAGCGCGATAAGTTGCCCCGTCACACGTCGTCCCACTTCGAGCACTTCATCGTGGACAAGCGCCCGATCAAGAATGCCGGCGGCCATATTCGTCACGCACGAAATAGCCAGAACGTTCATCCCCATGTGCCGTGCGGCGATTGCTTCCGGGACGGTTGACATGCCCACCAGGTCGGCGCCAATTGTGCGCAGATATCGAATCTCCGCCGGAGTTTCATAGCTCGGGCCGGCCAGCGCCGCATAAACGCCCTCGCGCGGCGCAATCGAAAGCTTCTTCATTTCCTCCAGCGCCATCTCGCGATAGCGTTTGGCGTAGGTATAAGTCATGTCGGGGAAGCGCGGGCCAAAGCGTTCGTCATTCGCGCCCGTCAGCGGATTCTGTCCTTGAAGATTGATGTGATCGCGAATGACGACCAGCGCGCCCTGTCCATACTCGACGTTGATGCCCCCGGCGGCATTGGTGAGAATCAAAGCGCGTATGCCAGTTCGCCCAAGCACGCGCGCCGGAAAGGCGACCTCGGCAGCCGAATAGCCTTCATACAGATGCACCCTTCCTTGCATCACGGCAATGGGAATGTGGCCGGACTTGCCGATGACGAGTTGTCCGGCATGTCCAATCGCCGTCGAACGCGGAAATGTCGGGATGTGGGCATAAGGAATGCGGACGGCTTCGCTGAGGTCATCGGCAAAAGATCCGAGGCCCGAGCCAAGCACAAGCCCGATCTGCGGCCGCAGGTGGGTCTGCGAAAGCACAAATGCCGCCGCGGACTCAGCGCGAGTAAAGAGGTCTGGGGACATAAATACACATTGTCATAAATACAAGTTGTCATCCTGAGCGAAGCGAAGGACCTGCTTTTTGCCGGTGCGAAAGACAGCAGGTCCTTCGCTTCGCTCAGGATGACAACCTTACGCTAGTAATTCTTCTCGAACTCGGCGAAGGACTTCTCCAGCTTCCACTGCACGCGGGCGCGCTCATTCGCCCCAATAAACTTCTCACATTTTCCAGTCGCGCGATCGCCCGGCGTTTTTTCATCCGAGCACGCCGCAGCGCGACGCAACTCGCGTCCATCGCTCCACAGACTATCACCGGGAATAAAGCTGTGTTCCAGGCTCTCGCGCGCCATGCGCTTCAGATCGGCATACGACAAGCCATAGGTCTCGACCGCCCGCAGATATTCGTGCGTCATGTCGCTGCGCGAAACGCCCTCGTCGTCGGTAGCGAGCGCGACCGGCACTCCGTATTTCATGTACACCGGCAGCGGATGCCGGTCGCCGCTGACGCCCAGAATTACATCATTCGATGTCAGGCAAATTTCGACCAGCACATTCTTCTTAGCCATCTCCTGCAACAGCCCGATCGGATCGTCTTCGCTCATGACGGCCACGCCATGCCCAATCCGTTCCGCGCCGCCGCGCTCAATCGATTCGCGAATGTGAAATCGCAAGTCCTCGGGGGGAACCAGCCCCATCCACAGTTCGTCGGCGTGCAACGACACATGCGTCGCGGGATAGAACTTATGCAACGCCTCGATGATCCGCACGTGCAGATCAAAATCGTGCATCGGCACGTAATAGTCTTCGGGCATCACCAGGTTGAAGCCAACGAAGCGTGGATCGGCCTTCGATAACTCGAAGCCAAGCAGAATCTGCGCGAAAACCTGCTCCCGAGGCAAGCCCCGCAGCACCTGGTACAAATAGCGGATCGTAACCTCGCATCCGGCAGCAGCCTGCGCCGCCCCGCAATGCAGCACTTCTTTCTTGCGGGCTTCATCGGAGTCGAGTTGGCCGCGAACGGATGCAACAATGTCCGACATTCCGCCGGCCAGCAGTTTGTCGCGGAGCTTGCCGAAGTCGTCGTCCAATCCAACGTCCCATCCAACCTGCTTACCCAGATTACGGGCCTGCCCCCGGTCGGCGGTGTGCATCACCTCTACGTATTGCAGATGATCGGCCGCCGCCCGCGATGACACTTCAGCCAGTGCGTCGCCAATGTGGTTTTCCAAAGCTGGACCGAACTTTTCGAACGTAGCGAAGAAATGGTCGTGACCCGATTCCTCCTCGCGATGCCAGTTGCGCATCGACCAGGCGTCCACCAGTTGGTCGTAGAGAATGTGGTCCTGATAGGCGCAGCGCACCGACGGCTTGTCCCTGTACGGCTCGCACGAATCGCACGGCGCGGGAATCAGCTTCGAAGTGCTGCGGTCCACGCAGAGAGCGCTCTCTGAGGCCCAGTCAATCATGCTTTCTGCATAAATCGCGCCGCCCAAGTGGACATGCAGGTCGCCGCCCTTGGGCATCTGCTGCAGAAACGCCAGCAGCAACCCCGGCTGATGCCGCACCGATTCCAGATATTTCGCCGTCTTCTCTTCAGGGCTTTGCGCCCGCGAGCTTTGTGCCAGTGCCGGTACCAGTGCCAGTGCCAGTAAAAGACCGGTCAGGAAATAACCCATAGCTGCCCAACGCAGGCTGCGCGTCACAAAAAGCCTCCAACCGCGAATCCTGTTCACCTTGGGATTGTAGAGAAGGCAATCGGAAGGCGTAAGTATCCGGGTGAGAACCGGAGTCCGGACGCGGAAGAGCGAGCATTCATGCGGGTGAAGCGTCGATTTGCACAGTCACAGTCTTATGTGCGCCTCGGGCAAAAGCGCAGATTTGTCGGGCAGAAACCGCGAAATACCGCATGAATACTGGAGATTTTGGAGCCGGGCGCCGGCAATTGCACAATTTCTGTGTCACCGGGCTGTGCATGAGCTGCACTCGATTGATGAATAAGAAGTTAGAGGCGCATGAATTTCATTGACGTAGAAAATGAGAGTGGTAAAAACATAATCGTTCTTTGACACGTTCTAAAGTTTTTCCGGTTGGTGCAGCGTCCGGGGCTCAAGCGAAGTCACTCAGACAACCGCGAGGTGAGTTTGGGAGGGCAAGCAAGGGTCTATAGCTAAGCGCTGGTCGAGGAGAACAGGAGCCT
>JBEKWL010000076.1:0-17034 GCA_049513095.1 Terriglobales bacterium | reverse complement strand
GAGTCGGGAATAATGATCCCGCCGCGGGTGGTATCGGCTTCTTCTACCCGACGGACCAGGATGCGGTCATGCAGCGGGGTGAATTTAGTTGCCATAGTTGCGTACTCCTTTCAAGAGTGGTTTTTGGATAGCAGGTTGAATTCGAATCTTCCCAATTGACCCGAGAGCCGGGGATGTTAGCACTTGAACGCCACGAGTGCTAATTATAGGAATGTGAGTGGGTGGTTGTCAAGCGGCGGAGTATGATTAGCAATACGTCCATTATAATCAATGACATAACATGGTGGTCCGGGTGGCTTAGCCTTTCGCTGGCACAACCGCGCATAGCGCCCCATCCTTTCTCGTGCTTTTCGCCGAGGGTGGGCGTCAGACTGCACAATGGGACCGGCGGCGGAATAGCCCGCCCGATCAACCTCCGGGCCATGCTATCGGGCCGCAGCCGCGGCGAGAGGCCCTTCGTTCCTTGGCATACTTCTCGTTGACCTGATGAGCCGCTAAGGCATCCTGCAGATTAAGCCAGGCTCGGAAGTCCCGCGGTTTAGCTGACGGTTGAGAGCCGACAGCTGTCCCCCACTGCAGTGTCGCCCAACTCCCGGCAGAGTTGCCCGCCCTCCGTCAAGTTTTGGCGGCCGCGAACGGCATCATGCTGCAAACAGTGAGTTCCAGACCCAAAATGGAACGGCAGTCGCCATGCAATCACTATGGCATCACCTTCCGCATGGGACGGTCCAGCCAGCCACGACATTCAAGTCTTGATGCTTGTCAATCGCTGCTCGCCAACCCGACGCACGCGCGTTTCTGCGAGGAGATGAAGGAGCGCCAATGAGCATGTCCGGCTTGAGCTGTGTTGAAAGCTGTCTTAATTGCCATCTGCGTTCCCGCAATTTTTTCTGCGGCCTGGCGCAGGCGTCGACCGAGGCTTTCAATAAAATAAAACACGCCGCTGTTTTTCCAGAACACGCGGTGGTTCTTGTCGAAGGACAAAGTCCCTGGGGAATTTTCATCCTCTGTCAGGGACGCGTTAAGCTTTCTACCACCTCGCGCGAAGGCAAAACGTTGATTGTGCGAATCGCGGAAGCCGGTGAAGTTCTGGGCTTGCACGCGGTGGTTACCGGCGGGCGCTACGAGTTGACGGTTGAAACCATGCAGCCCTGCCAACTGAACTTTGTGGGGCGCGATGACATGCTTCACTTCCTCAAGGGGCACGCTGAGGCCTCTCTCCATGCCATTCAGCATCTTGCCCGAGACTGTTCGGACTCGTATGGCGTGGTGCGCTCGATCGGGTTGTCACACTCGGTGTCGGAGAGGTTCGCCAGATTTCTGCTCGAAACCGCTGCCGATGGCGAGATCAGCAACGGAAAGGTGCGCGTACGGCTGGCCATGACCCATGAAGAAATCTCGCAACTCATCGGCACCAGCCGCGAAACCATCACCCGTCTGCTGTCGGAGTTCAGGAAAAATGCGATGGTGGAACTGAAGGGCTCAACGTTGATTATCCATAACCGCCCTGCCCTGAAGAACCTGGTCCGGGCTTAGCAGGTTGCGGAAGAAGTCGTGGCGCGCGCCGCAGTCACCCTCAGCGGCTAAAGCCGGCGCTGAAAACAAGCCCGTTATCGCAGCGGTGAACCACTGCGCCACCCAAAAGCAGGAGAAAACCCGAGTTTTTTCGGCAAACTGCCAGGGGCTCTGGGACAGCGAGCAGCGCCAGGCGCCCGCGCGTGCAGGGATCGGAGCCCTCGCGAGCCTGCCCTCCTAAGAGACGCAATCGACTTCTGCAAAACTGGTAGGATGCTTCCCCAGAGTGCCTAACTTAATTAGTGTTGCTGTTTCCAAGCCGATCCGCGAATGCCTCTTCCGTTCCGTTGCCCTGGTTGCGTTCGTGCTGCTTTCGCTGGCCGCGCACTTATCGGCGGCAACTGCCGCGCACTGGATTGTCAGCAACCAACCCGCTCGCCTGGTCAACGGAACGCCGGTGCTCTTCCGCGTCACCACGCCGACGCCGGTCCGCACGTGTTCGGGGAATTGGCTTGACCACGAGATCCTGTTCAGCTTCGACGCGAGCAGCAAATCATGGTTCGCGCTCGCCGGGATCAGTCTGGAAACTAAGCCGGGAGCTTATCCTCTTCAACTTCACGCCGAAACTTCCTCCGGGCAATCCGCCGGAGAAGCGATCTCATTCGAAAAGAAAATTCGAGTGGAGCGCCAACGCTATCCGCGTGTGCAGTTGAAGGTTCCCGCGCGCTATACCGCGCCCAGTCCCGAAGACCAGCGCCAGATCGAACAGGACAAGGAAACAAAAGCCGAGGCGTTCAAAACTCTCAGCCCCGGCCGCGAATGGAAAGGGTCGTTTGCACCTCCGGTGAATGCCGAAATCTCCGATGTCTTCGGAGTGGAGCGCGTTTTTAACGGCTCCGTCGAGAGCACGCACCAGGGACTCGACTTCCGCGTGCCCGGTGGAACCTCGGTCGCAGCGGTGAATAGCGGACGTGTCATCCTGGCGCGGCCTCTGTTCTTTGAAGGGAATTGCGTGGCGATCGACCATGGGCAGGGATTGCTGACGCTCTATCTGCATTTGTCGAAATTCTTAATCAAAGAAGGCGATGATGTGAAAAAAGGGCAGGCGATCGGACTCAGCGGCGGTACGGGACGCGCTACTGGTCCTCACCTGCATCTGGCCGTGCGCTGGCAGGGAGTGTATTTGAACCCGCAGGTGCTGCTGCAATTAAAGTTGCCGTAAGCCCGGACGGTCACCCACATTTTGTCATCCCGAGCGGAGCGAGGGATCTGCAGTTCGCCGCAAAACGCAGATCCCTCGCTCCGCTCGGGATGACAATTCAAAAATGTGTCGCTAGTGCGCCGCTCTGGACGCGCGGTTTACAGCACGGCTTCTAGTAGCCAGACGCTAGCAGCGCATCTTCCGCGTCCCACACGCCGTCGCGAAACGTCACGCTTCTTCCCGAAATCGCGGGAATGCGATCGCCGGGAACAATGATTCCCACGAGGTTCAGCGGATCGGCGGCCGCGATGACGACGCGCTCGCCCTGCTTATTCTGTGGCAACTGACGGTGGGCGCGCAAGGATTCGACTGCTACGGGAAGCGCGAACTGCTCTCCCAGAAATCCATCGACGAATCGGCCGCCGCGGACTTCGCCGCGATCTTCGAGACGGCGGTAGCCGATCTGCAATTCGCGCCATCGTGGCAGATTCGTTTCGCGCACCAGCAGGTCGCGGAAGACCACGCCATAGCGACGCAACAACATCCAGCAGCAGGACTCGACGCTGCGGTCGCGATCGGCGCCTTCGGTGTGCAACAGCGACCAGCGTCCCGGCGCATGACGCGGCCGCCGCATCTTTCCAAGCCCGCTGCCAGACGCGCTTTTCGGCGTCACCAACGCGCGCAGGTTTTCGAATCCGTCGGCGGTCACGAGGCCCGCGGCGACCAGTTCCCACAGTCCGGTTTCGATTTCCGCTTTGAGACGGCCCGTTGCGCGCACCATGTCGGGAAAAAACAGCGCGCCCCGTTGCTTCAAGAGTTCGAGCACTGCTTGCGCCACCGGGCTTAAGAAAGACGTAGCAGAATCCTCCGCCCCCGGGTGATGAGCTCGCATCCAATCAGCGTCTTCGCGCACAAAGAATGCAATCGGCGCGACTCGCGTCGGAATTACTCGCCGCCGATTCTCATCGCTTCCCGTGGCTTCAAGCGTGGCGGGGTGCGGCGACAGGCGGCCCCATCCGACCGCGCCTGTCAGGCACAGTTGATCGAGGTGCGCTGGATCGTAGTCGGAGATTCTGCGTCCGAGCACAAACCGTTCCCACGCGCTCGCCGGAATTTCAAACCCCTGCAGTTGGCGGATCACTTCGAGCGTTCCGTGCTCGCCTCGCACCTGAGTGCCGGGAGCTATATGCTGCCAGCGCAAGAGCCAGTTCATGAACTGCGACGCGGTGACCGGGGCGATCTGCTTGCGCAGCGTCGCGACCGTCAGACGATGAATGCGAGCCAGCAGACGGCGCTCGCACCACTCGGTCTCGTGTTCGTGCGAAGCGGATGCATCTGCGGGGAGGAATTTGCCGCGCAGAATTGTTCCGCTGGCCTCCATGCGGAGAAACGTCTTTTCGATCTCGGAGGCCGGCAGTCCCAGCAACTCGCCAATTTCCGACGCGGTGGTTGGGCCTAGATGTGGCATCCATCCCTGCACCGCGGCCAACACCGCATCATCAAAGCTCACGGTAGAGACGCGGCTTGCCGCGTCTCTGTCCGCATCGGAAGGGTTCTGATTTGCAGCGGGAGACGGGGCCAGCCCCGTCTCTACGGGGTGTATTCTCTGAAACCATTCGACCCGTTCGGCGGCTACCCAATAGCGCTTGCCCGCAGCTTCCGCCACCAAGGCGCGATTCTCTTGTTGCAGGCGATCGAAGAATCCAGTCCAGTGGGCTGTAAGCTTCGAGCCACTTGCTTCGAGCCGCGGCTTTGTTTCCTGAGAGCTGAGAGCTGAGAGCCGAGAGCTGGCCTCCACCGGTACCATTACCAGCGTATGCAGCACATCGTGAAGTTCGTCCGCGTCGCGCACATCGGGCCACGCCTCCTGCTGCACTTGCGCGATGGCAGCGGGATCGAGCGCACCGACTTCTTCGAGCACCGATGCCGGCAATACCCGCCGCATTTCAACCGCTCGCGCGCGGCGCTCCTCTAGTGGCGCATCATCCAGGTAGGCGTATGGATTTGCATTGAGAATTTCGTGCGAAAACTGCGACGGCACCGGAGTGTCGACCGCGAGGCAACGAATCCGTCCCTGCTCGATTCCGCGCAACACTTCGGCGAGGCCTTCGATATCCAGCGCCTCGGTGAGCACGTCTTTCATTACCTCGTGCACCAGCGGATGGTCGGGAATCTTGATGTCGCCTTCGATGTTCTCGAAACACGCCGCCACGTCTGGAAAAACCGAGGCCAGCAGATCGTCGGAACGTATGCGCTGAATCTGCGGCGGAACTTTCTTGCCGCCCTGAAAACGCAGCAGAGCCAGGGCTCGCGTCGCATCCCAGCGCCAGCGCGTCTGAAAGATCGGCGAAGCGAGCGCCGCCTGCTCCAGGATCGGCGGCATGGCCTCTGAAGCCAGGAACTGAAAAACATCGGCCAGCGGAAAGCTGTGCTGCTCGGCGAGCGCAATGTTCAAGCCGTTGTCGGTGGCCGCCGCCTGCAGTTCAAAATTGAAGCCGCGGCAGAAGCGCTTGCGCAGCGCCAGTCCCCAGGCTTTGTTGATGCGGCCGCCAAAGGGCGCGTGAATGATCAACTGCATCCCGCCGCCTTCGTCAAAAAATCTCTCGGCGATGATCGTCTGTTGCGTCGGAACATCGCCCAGCACGGCGCGGCCTTCGAGGATGTACTGAATCAGTTGCTCGGCGCCGGAGAGATCGAGCCCACATTCCTCTCGCAGCCAACTCACGGCGCCGGACACCACAGGCAGATTTCGCCATCCTTCTACCGGAACCACACCGGGCAAACGGTCGCTGATTTCTTTGCGCAATTCGCCAAGCTGCAACGAAAGTTCGGCGGTGCGTGCCGGAGCTTCTCCACGCCAGAACGGTATCCCGGGCGGAGCACCCTGGGCGTTTTCCACCAGTATGCGCGACGACTTGGCTTCGATCCGGCGAATCCTCCAGGATGTGTTCCCCAGCAGCATGACCTCTCCGGCCATGCTCTCGACCGCGAAGTCTTCATCCACTGTGCCTACCACCACGCCGTCGGGCTCCGCTACCACGCTGTACAGGGCGTTGTCCGGAATCGTACCGCCGCTGGTGATCGCCGCCAGGCGCGCGCCGCGCCGGGCTCGCAGCTTGTGGTTGATGCGGTCGTGATGCAGGTACGCGCCATAACGGCCTCGTTGCGATGCGATTCCTTCCGAAAGCATCGTGAGCACGGCGTCGAACGTCTCGCGCGCGAGATTGCGATAGGGATAGGCGCGCTTTACCAGCGCGAATAACTCGTCTTCGTCCCATCCGTCGCTCGTGTGGTGACGGGGCTCCGCCCCGTCCGGACGGGGCACAGCCCCGCCACCACGCGAGCCGTCTGTGGCGGCGCTGCCCGAAGCCGCGCAGCAAGCGACGATTTGTTGCGCCAGCACATCGAGCGACGCTTCAGGAAAAATCAGGCGGTCGAGTTCGCCTAAACGAATCGCCCGCACCAGCACGGCGCATTCCGCCAGATCGTCGCGCGTGGTGACAAAGAATCGTCCTTTGGGAACCGCGCCTCGCCAGTGGCCCGACCGTCCCACGCGCTGCAAAGCGACCGCAATTGAACGCGGCGAACTGATGTGGCACACCAGGTCCACCGTTCCGATGTCGATGCCAAGTTCGAGCGAAGCGGTCGCCACCAGCACCTTTACCTGGCCCTCTTTCAGTTTGCGCTCGGCCTCCAGACGCAGCTTGCGCGACAAACTCCCGTGATGCGCCGCCACATTTTCCTCACCCAGCCGCTCACCCAGGTGATGGGCAATGCGCTCGGCCAAGCGCCGTGTGTTTACGAAGACCAGGGTCGAGCGGTGCGCATTCACCAGTTGCACGATGCGCTCGTAAATCTCGTCCCACATTTCGTTCGACGCGACCGGGCCCAGTTCGGAAGACGGAACCTCGACTCCAAGATCGAGCGTGCGCTTGTGGCCAACGTTGACGATCACGGGAGCCGCCCGCGCTCTTTCATCAGAGCTGCGAGGATCAGAGCTGCCCGCAGAGTTGCCGCCAAGGAAGCGCGCGACCTCTTCGATCGGCTTCTGCGTCGCGGAAAGGCCGATGCGCACCGGCGGGCGCTCGGTCAGTGCTTCCAGGCGCTCCAGCGAAAGCGCGAGATGCACGCCGCGTTTGTCATCGGCCACGGCGTGAATTTCGTCCACGATCACGGTCTCGACATCGCGCAGGATGGCGCGGCTCTTCTCCGCCGTGAGCAGGATGTAAAACGACTCGGGCGTCGTCACCAGAATGTGCGGCGGACGCTTCAACATGGCGCGCCGCTCTTTCATCAGAGTGTCGCCCGTGCGCACCGCGGTGCGAATCTCGGGCATCAACAGCCCGCGATCGCCGGCCATCTGCAGAATTTCTCCGAGCGGGACTTCAAGATTTTTCTGGATGTCGTTGCCCAGCGCTTTGAGCGGGGAGACATAGAGAACTTCAGTGCGGTCGCGCAGTTCGCCAGCGAGCGCCTTGCAGATGAGGCGATTAATGCAGGCGAGGAAAGCGGCGAGCGTCTTGCCCGATCCAGTCGGAGCCGAGATCAGCGTGGTGTGTCCGGCGAGGATGTGAGGCCAGCCCTGCTCCTGCGGTTCGGTCGGCGTCGAGAAGCGGGCGGTGAACCACTCCTGCACCAGCGGATGAGCCCAGGCGAGGGATGGAGAGACTGCGGACGGCATGGGAACGATTGTAGCGAGAATTAGCGGTTTCGTAAAATGTTCGCCTGAGTCGAGGAAATGCTGGTCTTGACTATGAGTATGAGTATGAATATGATGAATATGAATAATCCAAAGGGAACGACGGGCCATGAACCGTACTAGAAACATAGACTAAGGAGCTAACGAGGAGGACCGATCATGCCCAGCCCAAGAGTCTCCGCTCTCACCCGGGAAGACATCACCGCAGCCGCCAAGAGGTTGCATGCGACTCGTCCGGCAAAATGGACCGTCATTGTCGAGGGGCGGGAACTGCCTGCCAGGCCGCTAATTCTTGAGGCCGCAGGAGTGCCTCCGAACGATCCCACGAATTCTCATCAGGCCGTCAAAATCCTGGAGGATTGGGGATTCGATGTCCGATACGAGGGCAAGGCGACTCCAAGCAAAGGAAAACAGGAGTCGCAGGCGGCAATGGAAGAGCTGATCCGTAGCCTGCGCGGATCCTGCAAGGGCGACGATTCTATCGCCGAGGCCCGCGAGCGCGAACACCGGCTGGAGAAATGACCAAAAGCTACGTTCTGGATGCGAATGCGCTGATCGATTTTGTCGAGTCCGGACCCGGTATGCCTAAAGTCGATCAGTTGTTGCACGCAGCGGCGCTAGAACAAACTGACATTTTCGTGTCGGTCATGAATCTCGGCGAGGTCTTCTACTGGTTGTGGATAAAGCGCGGCAAAGACCGAGCCCGCCAGACGCTCGATGGCTTCTCCCGCCTGCCGATTCAGATCGTCCCCGTGGATCTTCCTCAGGCCCTCAGAGCTGGCGAACTGAAGGCTCTCCACAAGATGCCCTATGTGGATTGCATCGCCGCCGCTCTTGCTTTGCAGCATCACGCCACTCTCGTCACCGCCGACCGCGACTTCGAAAAACTCGGACGGCAGTTTCCGGTGTTATGGATCACGCGTCCGTGAATTACCGAGCCGCTCGATGCTGGCCCAGCCCCTAAGAGGCTGCGGAAAAAGTAGTCGAGCGCGTCAGGAGCACTCCGCAGGCGCTAAAGCGCGGACACATTTTCAGGGGCTTAACGGCACGAGTGTTTCCGCAAGCTGCTAGAAGGAACCACGCGCCGGCAGCGGTTGCCGCCGGCGACAAAGTTCGGAACCATTACTCTGCGCTCAGCCTAGGCAGCCTTGCGTGGCTCGTCAGGCTTGTCCTGGTCGGAGCTTGCTTCACGGGTAAAAGAGAGATTTTGGGCGCCCGTCCGCTCCAAAAGTTTCCGTTTTCTCCACCTGCTGAAGATAGGGGCCATCGTGCCAATAACGATTATCACTACGGCAAGCAAAATCAAGAGCCATAAGGACCCGCGCTTGGCGGGCGCAGCGGGTGTAGTGGCGGCTGCAGCAGGCGTGCTGGCAGTCTCCGAGGAGGTGCTGGCAGTCGCAGCGGGTGTAGCGGCGGCTGCATCAGGTGTGCTGGCAGTCTCCGAGGACGCGCTGGCAGCCACTGCGGGCGTAGTGGTGGTTGCAGCAGGCATTTCTGACCGCCTCCGAGGGCGTGCATCAGGTGTGCTGACAGTCTCCGAAGGCATGTTGACAGTCGCGACGGGTGGAGCGGCTTCCGCAGCGGGTGTGACGACAGTCTCCGCAGGCGGAGCGGCGACTGCAGCGGGTGCGACGGCAGTCTCCGAAGGCATGCTGACAGTCGCAGCGGGCGCAGCGGCGTCCGCAGCGGGTGTTACCGCAGTCTGCGGAAGTGTGCTGATAGTAACAGCGGGAGCAGTCGCGGCCGCGTCCGGTGTGACCGTAGTTTCTGAAGACGTGCTGACAGTCGCAGTGGGTGCAGCGGCGGCCGCGGCGCAGTGTTCGGAGATCATGTTCAGTTCGGTGACGGCAAAGCTTTTATCGGCAGCGCCGGAACTCTCCCCACTTGCCCGGTGCCCGATGAGGGTTACGTCATGGCCCAGATGCTGCTTGAAATCGACACTGTTGGTAGTGATCTTGAAAATGTGGCCCGTGCCATCTTCCACCACTGTGTAGTTACCGCCCGAGGCCCCCAGGCAACCCTTAATGGTCTGGTCTGTATTGATGCTCGCCGCGGGAGTCTGTGCAAAACCCAGCGCGACCAGCAGGGCCGGTACAACAATCAACAGCAATGCTCTCTTCATGGAATCCTCCGAGGATTCTCGCCTTGCGGCGGTCTGAAATTTCGCTTGGGATTTGCTTCTGCTTCCGATTCTGATGTCGAACCCACGCGGCTTTCGGGCTCCGGCCTGAGAACGTGGAGCATCCAGGTGAAACCACACCATCTTATTGGGTAAGAATCTGGCCGTCTGTTCCAAAGCGCTCACATTTGAAAGAGAGGCGAACAAGCGTCGATCAGAATCTTCCCGATCCGGGCGGGTCGTCGGCTGGTCGGAACCTGGCCCGCCAGCCCTGAATCTGGTCAGTTGTTGGTTTAGTCGCTGATCGACACTGAGTGCAGGCGCAGGGGCAGCACCGAAGCGTAGTTCTGGAAATCCCGATCGGTGGTGAGAATGGCCCAGCCGCGGCGGTGGGCGGCGGCGCAGATCAGGAAATCGACGGGTGATCCGGCAATGCCACGGCTACGGCATTGGTTGCTCATGCGGGCAGCGTCTTCGTAATCCTCTGCTTCGAGCGATGGCTCGTGAAAAGCACGCAGATAGTCGCGGATCTTCTTGAATTGAGCTTCCTCGCGGATCCCCGAGAGTAACTCCTGGCGGATCGGTCCAACCATTTGCGCGCGTCCCTCGCGAATCAATTCAGCGAGGACGTTGGCCAGACCTTGTTCTGACCCGCTGAGATGCTCGGGGCGGCGCCGCAGCGCCAGCGACCAGACCGGGGTATCCACAAGCACCATCATGGCCGCGATTGGCCACCCGTACGACGTGAACTCCGCCGTCGTTCCGCCTTGTAGTCGTAGGCGGAATCGAAAGTAACGGTGCCAAAGGCATCCAGTATCCTCATCTGCTTGCGCCGTCGGACGTACTCATCCAGAGCGGCGTTTACCGCTTCTTTCTTGGTCTTGTGCTTGCCGGCCCGCCGGGCTTCTTCGATCAGGCGGTCGTCCAATGCGAGGTTGGTTGGCATGTGTACATCATTACACATTGTAATGTGTGAGTCAATGGCCCAAAACCATCGCAGGCTTCGAGCCGTGCCGGTGCCACTTTTGGAGGCCGAGATGCGCTCGGCTTGGACCCTTCGACTTCGCTCAGGGCAGGCTCGCGAGGACGCCCGTCCCCACACGAGCATCTCCACACGAGCCTAGCCGCAGCCTGCTAGAATTTCGGCGATGCCCAAACCTTCTGCTACCGCTCGCGCCCGCAAGATCAGACTTATTCTTTTCGACGTTGACGGCGTTCTTACCGACGGCAAAATCTGGATCTTCCCCGCACCCGGAGGGTCACAATCCGGCGCTCAGCAAAGTGTTCTGGAAAAGTCCGCTCAGCATGGCGGACAGGGCGGCTTCGGGCTCCAGAGCACGAGCCTGATCGAAGCCAAGGGCTTCCACGCCCACGACGGCACTGGCATTTCCTTGGCGCGCCTGGCGGGAATCAAGACCGGGATCATCACCAAGCGCATCTCGGAAACCGTGGCCCTGCGGGCGCGTGATCTGAAGATTGACCATGTCTACCAGGGGATTCGAGACAAGGCGTCGGTGTTTGCGCAAATTCTGGAAAAAGACGGCATCACCGCCGAGGAGGCCGCTTTCGTTGGCGATGACGTGATCGATCTGCCGGCGATGCGGAGATGCGGCCTGGCGATCGCGGTGAAGAACGCGCGCCCCGAGGTCAAAGCCGAAGCGCACTGGGTTACGTCCCACGCCGGTGGAGACGGCGCTGCCCGCGACGCGATCGAGTACATCCTGAAAGCACAGGGCAAATGGAAGCAGGCGGTGGAGGAATATATTTCGGAGAGAAGCTGAGTGGTTCGTCGTACGCTGTTCGCCGTTCGCTATTCGCGAAACCCGCTATTCGCTCTTCGCTACTTGCGAAAGCCGCTTGCTTGGCGAAAAGCGAGCAGCGAACGACGAACGGCGAAACGCTAACGGCCAAGCGCTCCTAGGGACTCAACTTCACCCACCGGTTGCTTGCTTGGGGCGTGCTCGGGTTCGCAACCGGTGGGTGTTTGTTCTCCCTACTCACCCTGTTGTTTTCAGGAGCATAACTCTGGTAACCCAGCTTTACCGGGAAAGTTTCGGAGGTTCCCCAATTTTGCCGTTTTTTCTAACTCAATTCCTGTCAGCAAGTTATCAGCCAGCTAATCGGGGATGGCTGTCGTTTTCGTCGCCATCAGTTCCGCGAAGCGGGGGTCTTTGCGCAGGGTGCTGAACTCGTCGTCCTTGTATACGTTCTTGATGTCCCTGTAGCCCTCTTCCATCGCCTTCTTCAGATAGTGCAGCGAACGCTCTGGCGAGCCAGTCCTGGCGTACAACTTGGCGAGAAGGTAATCGTAGTGGGCTTGGTCTTCGGGAGAAGTAAGCTTCGCCTGAACGCCGGCGTGCGAGCTTCGCTCGAGGATGTCGGGATCAAGTTGCACCGCCCTGGAAAAGTTCTGTAGGGCTTTATCGAACTCCTTCTTGGCGAAGTAAGTCGCGCCCAGGTTGTAGTAGTAGGAGGATGCGTCGTCCTTTAGCGAGATCGCTCTCTGGCATTGCTTGATGGCGGCGTTGTAGTTGCGCAGAGCGTAGTAGGCGACGCAAAGATTGTTGTACGCGTCGGCATGGTTACGATCGGCCTTGATGGCGCGTTCGAAACTCTTCTTGGCCTCTTTGTCCCGCCTCATCATGAGCTGCGAAATTCCGATCTTGTTGAGCACGGCCGCATTCCCCGGCGCGACTTTCAGCGCGGCTTGGTAAAAGTCCTCCGCGTCGAGATAGTTCTTATCCGTGCGCAGTTCGTCGCCACGTTTTTCGAGTTCCTCGGGCGATGTCCCGGGAGCGGGCGGGTCGACGCGGTGCAGCGGCGGAGGAGCGACTTCCACCTGTTCGGAATTCTGAGCCTGCAATGGGAAAACGAGAAGTGCAGCAAGAAGTGCAGCAAAGAGAAGCGATACGGAGCCGATGCGGATACAGGAAAGCATATTTCCCCCCCGGCCGAACATACGAAACTTCAGAGTTTCATCGCCTTCAGCGTGCTATATCACGTCCCTTGCAAGTTTGAGGCCGCGAAACGGATCGTTTCTGGAACGAGTCTCATGATTCTCAGGGTGTGGCCCGCGGCACGGCTGAAAGCCGTGCCCTACCCTAAAACCTAGCCAGAACCATTTACGAGACCAGGTCTAACATTACGATTGAGGCCCACTATTGTGGTGGCGCGCCGCTGTCCCCACTCTTAGACGGCGCCGACGCGTTTTTGTCATTCTTCTGGGAGCTGCTGTCTCCCTTGAACGCGCCTACGATCTTGCCGAAGAAGCTTTTCTTTTTCTTTGCCTCTTCCTCGGATTGGACACCGGCGGCGGCCTCAGGGTTCCCGCTCGCGCCGGCAGGAGGCAGCGCGTTCTCGGAGTTTCCGCCGAATATGCGGGAGAAGAATCCCTGCTTACCGCCGCTCTGGTCACAGGTATCGTGAGGCTCGGTGCCGGCCACGAAGGCAATCGTGTAATCGTCGGGGCACGATGGCGTCGCCAGGCGGTTGGTAATTTTATCGAGTTGGACATCCACCACGCCTTCCGGCTGGTTGAAGGGCTTCACGTCCGAATACTGGGGCAGCGCGACCGCTTTCTTCATGAACTCGGCCCAAATGGGGGCCGCAGTCTGCGCGCCGCTCAGGTGGATGTCGCTGTAGTCGTCGTATCCCACCCAGACGATGCACAGCAGATTGCTGGTGTAGCCGGCGAACCAGCCGTCATGCGAAGTCCCCGTTTTACCTGCGGCCGGCGCGGTGAACCCGCGGGTGCGCACCCCTGCGGCGGTGCCGAAATTCATGACTCCTTCCAGCATGCTGGTCATGACGAAGGCGACGCGCGGATCGAGAACCTGGGTCTTCTCGGTCCCGAAGTTGACGATGATGTCGCCTTTGGAGTTGCGCACCGAATTTACGAAAACGGGGGAAAGCCGCACGCCGCCGTTGGCAAAGCTTGTATAGGCGGCCGTCATGTCGACAGGGGTGGCGTCGTAGGCGCCCAATGCCATCGCCGGCGTGGCTTTCACCGATGCGATTCCAGCGGACCTGGCCAGATCCGCCACTTTGTCGTAGCCCACTTCCTCTGCCACCTTGACCGTGGCGTTGTTGAGCGAAAGAGCCAGCGCATAGCGGAGCGTGACATCTCCGTGGTATTCCTCTTTGTAGTTGCGCGGCTCATAGATCTGGTCGCCGTAAGAGAACGTCGAAGGTTGATCGGCAACCATCGACGCCGGAGTGATCACGGTCGTGGAGCCGTCGAGCGCCGTATTCATGGCGGCCGCGTACACAAACGGTTTGAAGATGGAGCCGGTGGGACGCTTGGCGAGCGCGTGGTTCAGTTGGCTGGTTCCGTAGTTGCGTCCGCCGACCAGCGCCTTGATTTCGCCGGTGTGAGGGTCCATGGCGACGAGCGCCACCTGCGCCTGGGGGCCGGGCGTGACGGCGGCTTCAAACTTGTTCTTTCCGACCTTGGTCATGTGAGTACGCATTTTCGTGACCTGATCGTCCACCAGCTTGATGCCGCTTTCGACCGCTTGCGCCGCCGCCCGTTGCAGTTCAGGATCGAGCGTCGTATAGATGCGGTACTCCTGTTCGTTGACCTCGTGCTCGTTCAGACGGCTGACGATGGTGTCGCGGACCATATCCACGAAGTACGGCGCGTCGCTGGCCTCAACGTTCGGCGGCGCCAGTTTGAGCGGCGTGGCCTTGGCTTTATCGGCTTGCTCGCGCGTGATGGCGTTGGTTTCGACCATGGACTCGATCACGATATTGCGGCGTTCCAGAGCGCGCTCGGGATGGCGATAGGGCGAAAGATAGCTGGGCGCCTGGATCAATCCGGCGAGCAGCGCGGCTTCTGGCAGTGTGATCTCCTTCAGGTCCTTATTGAAATAAGACCGCGACCCTTCGGCCAAGCCCGAGATGGTGAACGACCCGCGCTGCCCCAAATCGACGCGGTTGGCATAGAACTCGAAAATCTGCTGCTTGGAAAATTTCTGCTCCAACTCCACCGCGATCAGCATTTCGATCAGCTTGCGCTTGAAGGTTTTCTCCGGGCTCAGAAAGAATGCCCGCGAGAGCTGCATGGTGATCGTCGAACCGCCCTGCTGATGGCGCTGATGGGTGAAGTCGATCCAGGCGGCTTCCACCAGCCGCATGAAATTGACTCCGCCGTGCTGGAAAAAGCGGCGGTCTTCGATGGCCGTGACCGCTTCCACCATGACCTTGGGAATGTCGTCGTACTTCACCAATTGGCGCTTGGAGCGTTGCTCGGCGTCGAAGAGCGAAGTCAGCATCTGGGGCTCGAGCTCATAAGCCGCCAGGTCTCCGGAGACGCGGCTGGTGATGGTCGAAACCGTTCCGCCGGCGACGGTGACGGTGGCCGCTTCCGGACTGTGATAAGACTCGGGTCCGGGCGAAATTTCAATCGAGCCGCCATGCAGACGATAGCTGCCCAGCGGGGTTTCTCCCTCCTTTTCGGAATAGCCGGCATGACGCAGCGCCGCCGCAATTTCATTAAGGGTCAACTTCGAGCCCACTTTCACCACCGGCGGAGCAGCGAAAATCTTGGCCGAAGTGGCGAACGCCGGACCGCGGAAGCGCTGCTCGATGATGCGGTCGTACTTTACATACCAGTAGGCAAAAAAACCGACCACCACAAGCGATGCCGAGAGAAACCCGAGCAGGGCAATCCGCACGATGGGGTCGCGGGCGAGCCAGCGGTTTTTAGCGCGGCTTTTTCCGCGCTGGCCGCCTCTTCGAATAACCGGGATTTTCAGCCTAATGGCCATGAAGATAGCTGTGCATCTTCCCCAAGCGCAATTCTCGGTCCGAACTGATTTTGGGGCTTAGGTGCGTTTGTGATTGATTTTAAATCACAAGTCGACCGTCACAACCATTTGGATGCGTATCAAAGGATAGACGGGGTGTGGCGGGATGGACTCAGTGGTGCGGCAATCGGTGAAGAAATGAGATCTGGGTCGTCCCTCCGGGACTCCATTGAAGCTTCGCATCCGACCCCGCGCTGAAGCGCGGGGCTAAGCTGGCTCGCCCCTCCGGGGCTGGATTTCTAGGGCTAAGAGCTAACAGCCAAAAGCTACGAGCTGAAAGCTGACAGCTGACGGCTGACGGCTGACAGCTAAACTAAAACACGCCTTTGTTCTTCGACGATGGATGGAAATCGAGGGTGGTCGAGTAGCCGGGCAGTTCGAGCGGAACGCTGTAATCGGCTTCGATGGTGAGACTGCCATTGCCGAACCCGCCCATCCGCGAAACATGCACCTGCTTGGGCGTCAGCGCGATGTCGTAGTTGCGGGCCTGCTTGATGACGGTGTCGCGAATGTCGTCTTCCGTGCGCGTGCTGTAGGTCGACTGTACGGCTTCGGTCTTGATCGAATCTTCGAGCTCGAAGTTCGAGAAGAACGGCGGGACGATCTTGAAGCCCACCACGGCCAACGCCACAAGGACGGCCACGCCGAGGACCAATTTCAGAGTTGCCATAAGAAACCGTCGCCAAGTCGCTGGTTGCGAAGTTCCAATCGCGAGCTTTCCGTTGCGCGAAGGGCTGTTTCTCCGGCTAGAGAGCGGCCGGGGCCATTCGTTAAGGAAGTCCTTGGCGCAGAAGTCCTTGGCGCAATCTTTGGAAATACTCGGTTATGGCAGAAATCTTAACGTCCTGCCGCTCTAGAGTCGAGCGCCGAACGACTTCAACAGTATCTTCGGTAACCTTCTTTCCCACGTTGATACGAAAGGGGATACCCACCAAGTCGGCGTCCTTGAACTTCACCCCTGGCCGTTCGTCTCTATCGTCCAGCAACACGTCGATCCCGGCCGCCTCCAGTTGCCGCGCGATGTCCTCGGAGGCGCCGCGGACCGCCTCGTCTTTCGAATTCGTTGCCACCACCACCACCTCAAAGGGCGCGATCGAAGGCGGCAGCCAGAAGCCGTTCTCATCGTTGGACTGCTCGACGGCGGCGGTCAGGATGCGCTCGATTCCAATCCCGTAGCTCCCCATAATTGGCGCCACTTCCTTGCCGTTACGGTCGAGCACACGCGCGCCCATGGATTCGGAATACTTGTAGCCCAGCTTGAAGATGTGCCCGATTTCGACGGCGGTATCGATGCGCAGCGGGGCGCCGCAATTCGGGCAGGGCTCGCCCGCCGTCACCGCGTGAATATCGGCAGCATTCGTTACCGGAAAATCCGCGAGAGGCGTCACATTCAACAGGTGGTAATCCTGCTTGTTTGCTCCGCAGATTAAATTCTTGCTGGATTGCAGGCTGCTGTCCAAAATAACCTGAAGCCGATTGCCCGGATGCACAGGCAATCCTTTGGGACCAACAAAACCGTGGGGACCAAGGAGAAGGTCCACTTCTTCGCCGCTGGCCGGCCTCATTCCGACCAACCCAAGATGCGCGACCGCAGTCAACAGCTTTGCCTCCTGAACTTCGTGGTCTCCTCGCACCAAGGCCACAATGATGAAGGGCTCCTTCTCCGGAACCTTGACAGCTCCCGTCACTTCAT
>JBEKWL010000075.1:0-17058 GCA_049513095.1 Terriglobales bacterium | reverse complement strand
CTGCCGATGCAACGTTCCTGAATTCGGTTTTGCTGGTGCGATTCTATCCGGGCCGTTCCGTCCTCATTCACAATTTGACACTGGTTGAATCGGAAGGCGACAAATCGACCGTGCATGCGTTGCCAAATCGTGACGAGTTGATTGTCACAATTGAACAGCGCTTTGGCATGCCGCGGGAGATAGTCGGCGAAGCAGTAGGTCAACTCGGCAATTTGCAAGATGCCTGGAGTTAGACCGGTTTTATGAACCCTGCTCTACTCTTCACTCCTCGTCCTGAGGACGCATCTTCCCGGTGCGCAGATAACGGTTGTGCCAGCCCAGCGATTCGGTGAGCAGGTGTGGCGTATGTTTGCCATACGACAGCCGCTCGGACCGGTTGAGATAGTCGAGAAGCAAAGGTTTGTAGTCCGGACTGGAGCACTTTTCGATGATGAGGTGCGCACGCTGACGCGGCGAGAGTCCGCGTAAATCGGCCAGTCCGTGCTCGCTGACAATGACCTGCACGTCATGCTCGGTGTGGTCAACATGCGACACCATGGGAACGATGGTCGAGATGGTCCCGCGCTGCGCGGTCGATGGGGCCATGAAGATCGAGAGGTATCCATTGCGGGCGAAGTCACCGGACCCGCCAATGCCGTTCTGGATGCGCGATCCCATGACATGTGTCGAGTTGACGTTGCCGTAAATGTCGGCTTCGATCATGCCGTTCATGGCGATTACGCCGAGGCGGCGAATGATCTCGGGATGATTGGAGATCTCCTGCGAGCGCAGAACGATGCGCTCGCGGTAGTTGGCCATATCGGCATTCACTTCGGTCATCATCTCGGGGCCGAGCGAGAATGCCGTGGCCGAGGCGGTAGTCAACTTGCCTGACTTCAGCAGACGGATCATACCGTCTTGAATAACTTCCGTATAGGAAGTCAGTCCTTCAAATGGGCCTTCCTCAAGCCCAAACAGCACCGCATTGGCAATGTTGCCGACCCCTGATTGCAGCGGGAGCAGATTCGCCGGCATACGGCCCTTCTGCACTTCCCAGCTGAGGAATTCCAGAATGTGGCCGGCGATCCGCTTGGAAGCCGCATCGGGCGCTTTGAAGGCGCTATTGCGGTCGGGAGAATCCGTGAGCACGATGGCGACGACCTTCTCCGCGGGACATTCCAGGTAGGGCGTGCCGATGCGCTGCCCGGGACGCACCAGTGGAATCGGTCCGCGATTCGGTGGCGGCTCGAGACCGTAGTAGATGTCGTGCATGCCCTCCAGCGCAGCCGGCTGCCACGCGTTGACCTCGAGGATCACGCGCTCCGCTTGATCGATCCAGGTCTTGTTGTTGCCGACCGATGAACTCGGCACCAGCCGTCCGTCCTCCAGTACAGCGGTGACTTCGATGAGCGCGACGTCGAGCTTGCCCAGGAATCCATATTCAACGAACTGGGCGACATGGCTGAGGTGAATGTCCATGTAGTCCATTTCGCCCGCGTTGATGCGCTTGCGGGTTTCTGGATCGGACTGATAGGGAAGGCGCAGATGGATGCCTCCCGCCATGGCCAGCGCTCCATCCAGCTCAGGGCCGGTGGAGGCCCCGGTAAAGACGCTAACTTGAAACTTCTGCCCGCGGAAGTTCGCATCGGCAATGCGTCGTGCCAGCTCAATCGGAACTACCTTGGGATAACCAGACCCGGTGAAGCCACTCATGCCGACCTGGTCGCCGGACTTAATCAGAGCCGCAGCTTCGTCGGCGCTCATGATCCTCTGCGCCAGACTGGAATTCAAAACCCGCGTAGTGGTTGGAGGAACGACAGTAGCCATGCGCGAAGCCCTTCAATAGAGAATGAATGATTCGCTCCAATTGTATCGGCGCCACTTTCGCCCGTCTATGAGCTCAGTCACGGCGGCAGAAAAGGAATTCTAACGGTGGGTGTAAAGCGGTATGGCCTTCTAATCTTTCAGCGGCACCATGGTTTGATCGCCACGGCAAAAGGTTGCAACTTTCATGAAGCCTCCTTGTGCCTGGGGAACGGTCACCACCGGTCCGTAGCAATACACGGCGTGCCCGGTTGCCGCGAAGTACCATTGCCCTCCCTTTCTCTTTACCGGTTGCTGGTCGGAGGTGGGAGAGATCTGGGCTGGTGGTGCCAGCCTGGGAACGGGAAGAGACAAGACTAGGGCTAGGGCCAGGGTCTTCATGATTGTGTCTCGCTTGCCTCGCGGCCACCACATAAGGCCGCGTTTCACAGAACCGCTTCTCTTCTTATCTTTGAAATCTGAATCTGGTAAATCTGAATCTAAAACCCGAATCGCTTTCGCTGATCCGACTGCTAACGCTGGTACGACCGGCTAGATCGCCCGAGTGGAGCGCCGCACATCCTCTAAGTCCGCGGGCGGCCGCGCGGGAGCTTCCTTCATGGAGTGGGCTGACTTACCTGATCGTTTTGTTTCTTTGTCCGATCCTTTTGCCCCGACCGCAGGATTGCCGGGATCCGCGTCTTTGTGATCCGCCTGCGCAGACGCCTTGTCTTTGGACCGCTTGCTCTCGTCACGAGCCAGCTTGCCTTTCAGCGTTGCCAGTTGGGTACTGTCCTTTAACATCTCGCGGATCAAACCGCGCTGCGATTCGATGGTCTGACCCTGCTCGAATACCAGCATGGTCAGAATGCCGTAGGAGACGATGAACAAAATCACCAGCAGCGGCAGTACGACTGTTGGCCGCGTCGTCGTTTTAAGAGCTGCGACGCACTCAGCGCTGCGAATGACAGTCAAAGTTTGCCCCCAGCTCGCCTCATACACTCCGGCCTCACAAAGAAGCACTGCACCCGTGAAACCATACGAAAAGAAAAGCGTAAGTGTGTGTTGCAAATGGAGTTAGTAGGCGGAAACGGAATCGGGCCGAGCCCCCGGATGCAAGCATCTGCACTTTATGAGTAACCAACCCATCGTACCCAGGGTGAGTTCACTCCAGGCAGCGCCCGGAAACCCGCGCCGGCCAAGGCCTTTGGAGGGGACCCCGGTTCTCAGCGGGAAATTCGTTTGACCGCAACATTCGGATAGTCCGCGCCGCGCGACTGCCCTATGTTACTTGCATGGCCACCGATGCGATACTTTCAGAAGAAGAAATGATGAAACGAACTCTGCAACCCGCAGCCCAAACTGCAGTTCGAATGGCAGTTCAAACTGCAGTTCAAATCGACGACCGCCGCTGGCAAGCCGTCCTCGATCGCGACGGCTCCCTCGACGGCACGTTCGTTTTCGGCGTTTCCAGCACCGGCATATTCTGCCGTCCGTCGTGTCCCGCCAAACGCCCACGCCGCGAGAATGTTACCTTTTTCGATCATGCCCTCCAAGCCGAGCAGTCCGGTTATCGAGCCTGCCTGCGCTGCCGTCCGAAGGCGGTGGACGAAAATCCTCAATCCGCGCTGGTTCGGTCGATTTGCCGCTACATCGAGCAGCACATCGAAGGTCAATTGACGCTCAGCCTGCTGGCCAGGGAATTTCGCCGCAGTCCCTTCCACTTGCAGCGAACCTTCAAATCAGCGCTCGGCGTCTCGCCCAAAGCCTACATGGATGCCTGCCGCCTCCGGCAGGTAAAACAGAATCTACAGGCCGGGCACTCCGTAACCACCGCGCTCTACGCCGCCGGATACGGCTCCAGCAGCCGTCTCTACGAGCGCACCGCCACGCAGCTCGGCATGACCCCGGAGAAGTACCGCCGAGGCGCAGTGGCCGCCGTTGTTCGCTATACCATCGTCCGTTACACCATCGCCGGCTCGCCTCTCGGACGCATGCTCATCGCCGCCACCGACAAAGGCATCTGCGCCATCCAGTTCGGCGATTCCGATCAGCAGCTCCAGCAGGGCTTAATGCGCGAGTTCCCTTTTGCCGTTCGCCGCCGCGACGATGCCGCCATGTCCC
Source organism: Terriglobales bacterium (assembly GCA_049513095.1). GTDB lineage: Bacteria > Acidobacteriota > Terriglobia > Terriglobales > Acidobacteriaceae > Acidiflorens. Next base: position 13,152 of record JBEKWL010000075.1, on the reverse strand, counting down.
AATGGCGAGACAACCTCACCCGCCTCATTCAAGGACATGAGACCAATCCCTCGCTTCCGCTGGACATAAGGGCTACAGCGTTTCAACGCCGAGTCTGGGAAGCGCTGCAAAAAATTCCCCGTGGAGAAACGCGCTCCTACAGCGCCGTAGCGAAAAAAATCGGCATGCCGAAAGCCACCCGAGCCGTAGCCCGGGCCTGCGCTACCAATCCCGTAGCGGTTGCAATTCCCTGCCATCGTGTGGTGCGCCAGGATGGCGAATTGGGCGGCTACCGCTGGGGCATCGAGCGGAAAGAGCAGTTGCTGGCAATGGAGAAAGAGGCCGGCGCTTAAAGCGCTGTTGGTGAAATGTCGATTTTTCGCCAGCTTAAGCTGCGAGGTGGGGTGGAGTGGCACGCCCGCGAGCCGTTTGGGGGCATCGCGAGCGCGCCAAAGCAACACTATTTCATCGCTCCGCTCGGCATGGGCATGTCCGAATTAAAGATGTCGCATTTTATGGCGATGTTACGCCAACAACCGGATAACTTCCTGTTTGCCGACAACTCTCTCCTTGAGAGACGGTCTCGCCCCGGTCCCGCTGGAAGGCCTATGGCTTGGCCCCGTAGACGGTCTTGCCGCCGACAATCGTCCACAAGACTTTTGTATCGCGTGCCTCTTCGGCAGGTACCGTCAGCACATCGCGATCCAGTAGGGCGAAGTCCGCTTCCTTGCCCGGAGCGATCGACCCGATCCTGTCTTGCTCGTCCAAAGCTCGGGCGGCATTCCGCGTATAGGCATACAGCATTGCCTCACGCGGGACACGCTGGCGTGCATCCAGCACGCCTTCCCGCCCTTTGCGCGTTTCAGCCTGATAAATTGCCCGAAACACGTTGGCCGTCGAGACCGGCCAGTCGCTTGCGCCGGCGATGATGCCGCCTTCGTCGAGCACCGACCGCGCCGGATATTGCCACTCGTACAATGCGGGATCAATGTGCGGTTTCACCAACTCGATCGTATCTGTTTCCGCACTCGCCCAGTAGAGTTGGAATGACGCGATCACGTCGAGTTCGCGGAAGCGCGCAATATCCTCCGGCCTGATCAATTGCAGGTGCGTAATGGTATGTGGCACGCCGGAGTTCCCGTTCGCCTTCCGCACTGCTTCGATCACATTCAACGCCTCGGTTACGGCCTGGTCGCCGATCGCGTGAACGTGAACGATCATTCCCTGCTTATCCGCGGCAACCGCAATCTTCGCAAACTCTCCCGGATCGAACAGCAGTTCGCCATTCTTTCCGCTGGTCCGATACGGCTTGGAGAGAACCGCCGTTTGTGACGGGTATTCCAGGACGCCGTCGGCAAATACCTTGATGCCGACAACTTTGACTCCCCCTACATTCTTGAAGTGTTCACGCCATTCCAACGCCGTCGCCAATTGCTGCTCCGGATGCCCCTTCTTGAATTCGATTACGGGCAGCGCCGCGACATGCGAATTCAACTCGCCGCTTTCAGCCAGTCCCTGGTAGGTTGCCAAAATCTCCTCGCTGGCCGCCGCATCGAGCCATGCTGTGATTCCCAGCCCATGCATGTATTGCACCGCGGCACGTCCCGCGGCCAGCATTCTTTCTTTGTTAGGCTTCGGCACCACCTCACTGACCTTGTCCACTCCCATATCCACCAGGAAGCCATTCGGCTCAAAATCCGGCCCGAAGCCGTAGTACCCCCTGTTTACCTCATCAAGGCCGCTAATCAGTTCCTTGTTGATCCCCGCCCGCTTAAGCAGCGCCTTGTTCGCCCATGCCGTGTGGCCGTCCATTCCTTCGAGCAGGATGGGTTGATCGGCGTAAGGTGCGGCGTTAAATCGTTCGTTCAGTTGCTTGTTCTTCGACCAGAATGCCAGCGGGATTCCGCTTACGGTCAGAATGTCCCCCTGCATTCCTCGGCCGCTTTTCTTCGCCTCGGCCGCGAACGCCACCAGTTCATCAACGGAACTCACGTTCTCCCCGATATCAGCCGAGATCAGAGAGAGACCGCCGTCCACCGCGTGACAATGGCTGTCAATTAACCCCGGCACCAGGAAATTGCCCTTGAGGTCAATCATCTCCACGCCGCTCGCCACCGCCTTGGACACCTCGCTGCGGTTGCCGACGCCCACAATCTTGTCGCCGCGGATCGCCACCGCTTCGGCGTAAGGATGCTCGGGCTCCCCGGTGAAGATTTTGCCGTTATAGAGCACACGCTCGTCCGCCGCTGCTGCAAACGGAGCCCCTTGAAGACAAACACACAACAACAACGTGAGCACCACCTTGGACATGAACATTACCCGCCAGCTCGAAATTGATCGAATTTTCCGTGCGCTTGCTGAACGTTGCCACAAGAGCCAGCCACGATATCACATCGGTGGAGCGCCGCCGTTTCGCACCGAGTGGTTAGCGCTATCAGAGACGGAGCGGAGCGCAACGCGATGGGATAGTTTCCGGATTGCCGGCAATAGGTCCACCGATACGCTCAGGGTTGCGAGTTTGATTTCTTCTGAAGGACCACTGAGGACACCCAGAACAAGACCAGACTTGCCGCCAGGATCGAGAAGAATAACTTGAGTTTTAGAGTTATGGCATAAGCAATAAGCGCTGCCGCGAATCCCCAGTACCAGGATTCTGCCTTGATTCCTTCCGTCCACATGGCTTGGCGTCCGGCGGAAGCAACGCGCGGCCGCAGGGAGGGCCACAAACGCGGCACCGCTTTGCAGTACGCATCGTACGGTTGGCCCTGGCTCGCCTGCAGTTCGGCCTCCTCACGCAGGATTAGCCGGTAACAGAACACCAGCATCGCGATCACGGCCACTAAGAGCCCCAACCGGCTCATCATGGCGCCCATGGCGATGATCATCAGCACATTGGCGAAGTACAGGGGATTCCGTACTCGCCGGTAGGGCCCATCTGCAACCAACGACTCACTCTTCACGTCGGCTGCATATACCACTGAGGCGTGAAGGTACGACGAGGCCCAGGTGCGGATGAGAGCGGCCACGACGAGCAAAAAGGCTGCGCCAGCAAAAAAAAGACGAGCGACAAGATCTACATCTACTTGCAGCCTGGCCGCCAGCCAGTTGGCCAGCGCGACCGTTGAATTCTGATGATCCAAAACGTATAGCGGAAACGTGAAGCCAAAGATCAGCCCGAAGACCGTCGCTCTGTTCGTGAACTCCCAGTTTGTAGCTTTCATAGATCGAAAAGTATCGCCAACGAGGGTCCATGTAAAGTCATGTTCTTGCTCCGAAGACCTGCCGTTCCCGATTAACGGGCAAACGGGAACTGGCGGACGTTTTGCCCGGCCTTACTTCACTTGCACTGACCTGATGTGCTCAGTCAGATCGCTGATGCGCCTTTCCAAGTGGCAGTCTTGGCAGTAGGGGAGATCACAATGGCGTGTGACTTGCAGCACAGCCAAGCGTTTCATCCAGACCGACACTGGCATCAGACGAGGCCGGTCATGCCCTCACCATATGGAATGGAGATTGTAGAAAGCTGTCTTACATGCAAGCTGCGCGCTAAGAGGAGCTTCTGCGATCTGCCTCCTGCCGCGTTGCAGGCTTTTGAAAGCATCAAGTACGCGACCGCCTACCCTCGGGGGGCTGTACTGTTCGTCCAGGGGCAGCTGCCGCGCGGCATCTTTGTGCTCTGCAAAGGCAGTGCAAAGCTTGCCATCAACTCCCCTAGCGGCACAACGGCAATTGTGAAAGTTGCCGAGCCTGGGGAGGTGCTGGGGTTGAGCGCTACCATCTCCGGCAAACCTCACGAAGTGACGGCGGAGACCATCGATCCCTGCCAGGTCAATTTCGTCAAGCGCGATGACTTTCTTCGCTTCCTGAAAGATGATGTGGAGGCCTGCTTCAAAGTGGCCGAGCAGTTAAGCGAGAATTATCACAAAGCTTGTAAGGAAGTGCGCTGGCTGGGACTGTCACACTCGGCCGCCGAGAAACTGGCGAAACTGCTTCTGGAATGGACTTCCAAGAACGATGGCGTCAAAGCGGACTCCCGGTTGAAGCTCAGACTCACCCACGAGGAAATCGCGCAGATGATCGGACTTTCGCGAGAGACCGTCACCCGGCTTTTCGCGGATTTCAGGAAGCAGCGTCTTATCCAGCAGAACGGCTCTACGCTTGTGATCCCCGACCGCGTTGCCTTGAAGTCCCTGATCTCGAACTGAGAATTGCTGGTCAGGTGTTTGCGCCGTCGGGTGGCCCAGGCTTTTGATCTCACTGGCGTAAACAATACTGGCGATGCCCCATCCTTCGCGCACTTCGCGAAGCAGGCTGTGGCGGGCAAACCCCGTACCTCTCTGACAAAACAGGCCGGGGATATCCGCCGATACTGTGATTGATTGAAGAAGGAGTGTTTTCAATCCACCACCTTCTCTCGCAACACGCACCGTCCACTGCGACCGAGCTTCAGTAGCTGATAGCTGACGGCTGATGCCTGACGCCTGACGCCTTTCTTGCTACACTTCCAATTCATGCCCGTCGTCACCTATCTCGAAGCCATCCGCCAGGGAATCTGGGAGGAAATGGAGCGCGACCCAACGGTCTTTTGCCTGGGCGAGGACATCGGCATCTACGGCGGCGCTTTCAAAGTCACCGACGGCTTCATCGACCGCTTTGGCCCGGAACGCGTGATTGATACGCCGATTGCGGAGTCGGCCATCATGGGCGCTGCTTTCGGCGCTGCGCTTACGGGGATGCGCCCTGTGGCCGAGTTCCAGTTCATGGACTTCATCGGCTGCGCCTTCAATCAGATCGTCAACATGGCCGCGAAATCGCACTATCGCTGGGGAGCGCCGGCCCCGCTGGTGCTGCGCGGTCCAAGCGGCGGGAATGTGCATGGCGGCCCCTTCCACTCGCAAAACCCGGAGATGTGGTTCGTGCACGCGCCCGGACTAAAGGTAGTCTGCCCGGCGACTGCCTACGACGCCAAGGGTCTCATCAAAGCGGCGATCCGCGACCACAACCCGGTGATTTTTTTCGAGCACAAGTATCTGTATCGGAGAATCAAAGAAGAAATTCCAGGTTCCGAAGACGACTACATAGTTCCGCTGGGCAAGGCGCGGGTCGCGCGCGAGGGGCATCATCTCAGCGTGATCACCTACGCCGCCATGCTTTATACCGCGCTCGAAGCCGCGGAAATCCTGCGCCCAGAAGGAATCGAGATCGAAATCCTCGACCTGCGTACGGTCTCGCCGCTCGATCGCGCGGCGATTGCGGCTACCGTGAAGAAAACCAACAAAGTCATCATTCTTCACGAACACGCGCGCACGGGGGGACTGGCAGGAGAAATTTCCGCGATCATCAACGAAGAAGCGTTCGACGATCTCGACGGCCCGATTGTCCGGCTGACGTCGCTCGACACGCCGGTTCCGTTTTCTCCGCCGCAGGAGGAGTTTTTCCTGCCCAAAGTGTCCGATCTGGTGCGCGAGGCTCGCCGGCTGCACGCCTACTGATCTCTGCTCGCTCAACCCGCGACCTCAGTCAACTCTGCGTTCGGTTGCCGCCTCGCAGGCTGCGCTCGCGTTATATAATGGCTGCCTCAGCGGCGCTTCTTGTCTCCAGGATTCAATCCGCGCCGGGAATTACCCGGCAATCGGAAGGGAGTGCGGAAATGTCGAGTGGCTGTAGGCCTTCCTGCTACGTTGTCATAATCGCCGCTTTGGCTGGTTCCATTTTTGTCTTCGCAAAGCCCAAAGACAAAGGCAACCCCGAAGTCAAATTCACCGCGCGCACGGAACTGGTGCTGATCCCCACGCTGGTAACCGACAAGTCCGGCAATCACATCACCGGGCTCAAGCAGGAGGACTTCACGGTGCTGGAAAACGGCGCCGAGCAAAAGATTGCCACCTTCGAGGAAATCACCAGCGACCCGCAACGTTGGTCGCGTCCCAAAAATCCGAACGAGTTCGCCAACTCCCTGTCGGGCGAGTCGTCCAACCGGCGCATTACCCTGCTGGTGCTCGACCTTATCAACACGTCCTTTATGGCGCAGGCGAATGCGCGCGAGGAGTTGCTCAAGTATCTAGCGCAATCGGTGGATCAGCGCGAACCAACCGCCCTCTACACACTCACCCGCAACGGCATTCAGGTGGTCCATGACTTCACCAGCGATCCTCGCATCCTGGTGGCCGCACTGCATCAGGTGAGAGGCGACACGACACACGACACGATGATCGATCCCGCCGGGGTGAACAGCGAAGCGCAAAAAATCCAGAGCATGATGGGAGACGCGGAAACGAATTTCCGTTCGTTCGAGCGCCGCCTGGCCATCACCTACACCTTGGACGGTTTGGAACAGGTGGCGCAGGCGCTGGCAGGATTCCCTGGGCGCAAATCGCTGATCTGGGCGGGCGGAGGATTCCCCTTTAGCGTGGGCGACGACATGCATCTCGCGTCCATCGGCGGCGATACTCTCAGCGATCTGCTCCCCATGTATGAACACACCTGGCAACTGCTGAACAACGCGCAGATTGCGCTTTATCCGGTGGACGTCAAGGGACTGGTTGTACCCTCGGCCAGCGCTTCCGTGGGCAACCCGGGAAAGAACTATGGGCGCAATATGAACCGGCGGCTCATGGAGACGCAGGCGAACTCCGAGATCTTTGCCTCGATGACCGGAGGCCGCGCCTATTACAACTCCAACGACCTGGTAAGGGGATTTCGCGATGCGGTGAACGATTCCGCCCAATACTACATGCTGGGCTACTATCTCGACCGGTCGAAGACCAAGGCCGGTTGGCGCAAGCTCGCGGTGAAAGTGAAGCGCGATCACACGGAAGTGCGGGCGCGCAGCGGCTTTTTTGTAACCAATGCCGCCGTCGATCCCGAGACCAGCCGCAACAGCGACATTTCGTCGGCTTTGCAGTCGCCGTTGGATTACACATCTTTGGTGCTGGTGGCGCGTTGGGACAAAATCGAACCGGCAAGGAGCCAGGCAAGAAGCATGTGAATTATGCGATGCACCTGGCGCCAGATGCTGCGCTGATCGACGACGCCGACAATAACCATGTTGAGCTGGACTTCGTCGCGCTGGTGAAAACGCCCGACGGCAAACAAGTCGATCAGCCCAGGGACCAGAAGATCGACACTCATCTGACCCCGGAAAAGTTGTCGTCGATTCGCCAAAACGGCGTGGGCTACAAAGGCTTCCTGGATCTTGCGCCCGGGGAATACGCAGTCCGTTTCGTTGTCCGTGACGACCTCAGCGGACGCATCGGATCGGTTGCCGCGCCCTTGAAGGTAGAGTGAAAAGAACGGGTGCGCGGCTGCGGTTCGCCGGGGAATTCTGCTGTGAACTGAGGCTCTCCGAGGCTCTGAATGCGCAACTTTATTCTGGGGATTGTCATCACCATTCTCGTCCTGCTGATTGGCGGTCTTGGCCTCGCCCTGCTGGGCTTTTTGCCGACTCGGGCCAACAGCGCACCCCCGGAGATGGAACGCCACATCGCCATGAGCGCGCTCGACAATGCGGTGGAGCGTCACGCTCCCCGCTTGAACAATCCCGTGCCTCCTACCGACGAGAATCTGATCGCGGGCCTGAAGATCTACACCATGAATTGCGCAGGATGCCACGGGGGACTCGACCGTAAGCCAGTGCCATTCGGTGAGTCGTTTTATCCCCGGGCTCCGAACCTCATTCTTGACCCACTCGATGATCCGGAGTGGCACGTTTTCTACATGATTCACAACGGCGTCCGCTATACCGGGATGGCCGCCTGGGATAGGACGCTCTCGGAGCCGGACATATGGAAGGTCACGGCGTTTCTTACTCGCGTGGAAAAGCTGCCGCCTGCGGTGCAGGACTTTTGGAAGAAATCCACCGGCGTGAATCCTCCCACCGGCGGGCAGGAAGCACACGACGACCACAAGTAGGAGGTTGTGTGGCGGCGGGGCTCTGCCCCGCCAGGACGGGGCGGAGCCCCCGTCCCTACACAGACCCTACCCCGGCGGATAGCTGAAATTGATGGTGATCACGGTTTGAGTTGCGGCAGCGTGGCCGTTGACACTGTAAGGTTGGAACCGCCACTGCTTGACTGCGGCAATCGCCGCCCGGCCCAGAATAAAATATCCCCGAACAATTTTCAGATCCTCAACGTTGCCATCGCGCCCAACCCGCGCCTGCAGTACCACCGGTCCGTGAAGTTTCTGCGCTAACGCTTCCGGTGGATACACCGGATCCACGGTGTGAACCAGCAGGGCCCGCGCTGCTTCTTCGCTGACCGCGACGGGTTCGCTAAATTGCTGATTGACAGGCTGCGGTTGCGGCGCGGAGACCGGCATCATCTGCGCCGGATTCACCGCCACCACAACCGGCGGCGCAATCGGCGGTGAGTTTCTCATGCTTTCGGGAATCGCCGCTCGCTCCCTGCGGATTGGCGGCGCGTCTTGACGCTCAAACACCGGCACGGGCAGCGGAAAATCCGGAACCTTTGGTAAAGGCATGCGCGCTTCCGTCAGCGTGGACTCGGTTGCAACCACCCTCAGCGCCGGTGACTTTGCATTGGAACCGGGATCTCTGCTGAAGTACGCATCTGGTTGCGCGTCGTTCCCGGCGGAACCGACGGGTAACGCCCCGGTTTGGTTCCCATTAAAAAGCGCCGCCACCGACTCCCGCAAAACACGGAATCTTCCCTCCGGAGTCCGCGACAGATATTCGACAACCTCGCGCGATCTCCATAGGCAAAGGGCGGCCGTGAGCACAAGCACCACGGCACAAGCTCCGCGGAACACTCTGGTGTGACTATGCCCTCGAAGGTCTTCTTCGTCTTCGTCACTCGCAATCTCGCCGTTGCCGTCCGCTGCATACGCTTCCGGGAAACCGGCTGGCGGATCTTGCGGACTGCGCTCCGGCGCATCAGCGCCAGTAGAAGCTGTGCCCGGACCTTCGCTGGTCGCGTCGGCTTGCCCGGACGACTTCGCGGCATCCTCCGCGCTCAACGGTTGCATCTGCTCACACGCCTTCGCCAGCACCGCGTCGGCTTCCCCAGCAGAGATTGGACGATAGATCAGAAAATCGAGTCGGTTGTCGCGCAGTTCCGCCGGCTTGGGGTCGTGATCGACGATGGCGATGGCCACCGTGCCCCGGTTCGGCGCAGACTCGCGAGCACGCTTCAACAGGAAGCTCGCCTCCGGCTGGTCGGCCCAGTCCGCGATCACGCACGAAAAGGCTTGCGTCTTTCCTTTTTCGATGGCTGTAAAGATATCGGAACAGACTTCAGCGCGGATCCCAGTGCCTTCGCAGGCCGTCGTCATGGCGGCGTTCGTCTCGGGGCTCTTTGAAAACAACAGGGCGCGGAAAGCCATCGCGGCAACAGCTTATCGGGATTTTCGTCACCGCGACAGGTAACCAGTGGGTAGTCCACCCGCGGAATCTGGCCATCCCCATGCAGCCACAGGATTCCCCAATGAAAGCAACGGTGACTTTCGTAACCGGGCGCCGGATTCTACCCTGACAATGTCAAATCTCTGCCGGTTCGTCCGAAAACTGATCGCGCAGTTTCTGCTGGCGGTCCCGCATTTCTTGCTGCCGTTCCTGCATCTTCCGTTGCAGATGTTGCGCCCTCTTTTCTAGGCCTCTCAAGTCCAAGTCTCTCGAGCGCAAGACCTGCTGCGTCGCTTTCTCCATGATGTCCGGCCCCAGGCGGGCGAGTACCTCTTCGGCGCGGTTGATCGCCTGTTCGGTCTCTGCGCTGATCTCGGGACAGTCAAAGCTGTCTTCCTGCAGGCTGCCGGAGTCCTTCTTTTCGGGAAGAGTCAGAGTCAGATTCTGCTCTCTCTTCTCGCGCATCACAGTCACAGCTGCTGTGCTGCCGGGCGATGAGCGCAGTGCATGCGTGAAATCAGATGAATCGTGCACCGGCCGATTGTTGACCTTAACGACCACATCGCCAGCACGGAATCCGGCTTTTTCTCCGCGGCTGCCTTTTTCCACCGAACGCACCAGCACGCCGTTGCCGCCCTTGACCCCGAAGAATTCTCCCAGTTGCGGAGTAATGTTTTCCACCATCAGCCCGCTGCGTGCCGATGAGTGGACGACGACCACCGAAACGGGCACGTCGAAGTCCGGCAGGTCCGGCAGCATGGGCATCTTTGGCATCTCGAACTTACCGTTCTGACCCCACCCCGTCGATTTATGCCGGTCGGCGAGTTGCACCTTGATCGTCAGAGGCTGACCGTCGCGGCTGATGCCGAGATTCACGACCCGGCCTGGCGGCGTTTCCTTAATCATCCGGCGCAATTGGGCGGCACTCTCTACCGCGGTACCGTTCAGGCTTACGATGACGTCGTGCTCATGCAGCCCGGCTTTTCCGGCGGGAGCGTCCTGGTCAACCATGGTGACCTCCGCTCCGTGCTCTTCCTTGAGCTTCAATTCTCCCAGCCGCTCCGGAGAAACGTCGGCGATGTCCACTCCTAGATAGGAAGATCCGCCGCCCTCCTCTGCGCTGTAACTCCAGTCCCAGGTTTCGCCCGTGCGATCGTAGTTCGATCCGGCGTTCAGTTCCGCTGGTTGCGCGCTGGCTGCCAGCGTAAAAAGAAACGTGCAAAGCAGGAAACGATAGATCATAGGCCCTCCCGAATAGAGTCGTTGGTCGTTGGTCGTTAGCAAACTCTCGCACTCCGCAGCGAATTTCCGAACGACTAACGACTGACGACCGCCGACTGTTTTTTCATCCCGCTAGCGATTGACGCGGCGGAAGTTGATATTCCCAGAATTTGTCCGGACCTTCAGCACCGGTCCGCCACCATTGAGCTGACCTTCTGCACTCACTGTTTTCGGCCCATATTCTCCACCTTCCGTGGACACGTGAATATCAGAGAAGTCGCTGCGGATGGTGTGGCCATTGGCCATTTCGATCTCCGCTCGAATGGAGATCGCCAGGTCATTCGCCAGATAGACGGTGATGTCGCCGGCCGAGGTTTCAAGCGTGGAATTGTTGTGACCGCCAGCGCCCGCCGACGAAAGTAATTTCACAATGATTCCGCCAGCCGATGTTTCCGCCTGCACCGACGTCGCTCCGTCCAATTGAATACTGCCTCCGCCCGTCTCGGCCCGCACCCGCCCTTTCGCGGAAGCCAGCCGAATGCTGCCCGCACCAGTTTCAATTTCCGCCGGCCCACCGATCTCGCCCAGGTCTACGCTCCCGCCGCCGGTCGTGGCTTTCACCGACCCGCTGCACTTGTCCACCCGAATACTGCCTCCGCCCGTCTCCAGCACCGCGCCTTGCAGACCGGAAAGGACGACTACGCTTCCCCCTCCACTTTCCGCCTTGATCTCGCCCTTGGCGGATGCCACTTTGATATTTCCTCCGCCCGTCTCCAGAGTCACATTGCCTTCCACGCTGCCGACTTCAATCGCGCCCCCGCCGGTTTCCGCCGTCACCTCGCCGCCGATATCATCCAGGTGAATACTTCCGCCACCACTCTCGAGGTCGACACGTCCGGCAATCCCGGCCGCGCTTACGCTGCCGCCCCCGGTCTCGACCTTGGCGGACTGCAAACCCCGCGGCACATTGATGACGAACTCATCGGCGCACTTGGAATCCCGCCGGCTCGACTCCGCCACGATCCATGCCGTGTCTCCCTTTACAGAGGTGTTGATCTTGTAAGACTCAAATTCGCGGCGGGCCTTCTCTTCTGAAGATGTATAGGCTTTGCGATGAATGACGTATGTGACCCCCGCTTGCGATCCACCCTGAACCTTTACCGATCCTGCGGCCAGCTTCACCCGCAGATTCTTCGCCGCACCCAGGTCTCCAGTCATTTCCTGGACCCAGTTGCTGCCTTCGCGATACACCCGAGCTTCCTGGCAGAGAGCCAGAGATTGCAGCGCCGCCAGCAGCACTCCGACGCTGACGAATTTTATTGCGTGCTTCAATGAATGTCCGCCTCAACCGATTACTTTTACGTAGTACGCCACTCGCTATTCGCTATTCGCTGTTGGCCAACCCGCTCAGTCCAGGGCGAGCAGTGAATAGCGAACAGCGAACGACCGTTCCTAATCCATCTCCGGCATCTGCGCCAGCATCGTATGCGCCTGCGAGCGGATCGAGACGTTCTGATCCGTCCGCGACACCCTGGTCAGCACCGATCGCACATTGCTGTCTGTTTTCATCGGTTCTGCCAGTCGCAAGGCCAGCATCCGAACGCCCGAGTTGGTGTCGCTGACCAGCGCCCGCAGAACTACATCACGCACTCGCGCATCCTGCCGCACAAAACCGCTCAGCCCATCCAGCGCCTTCAAACGCACACCCGGATTCGAATCGTTCTGCAAGGCATACATCAGCGCTTCCCGCACCCGCGAATCGTCGGGTGACTGCGTCAGCACATCCACCGAGTCCATCCGCACTCCCGAGTTGTAATTGTTGCGCGCCGCAAACAACAGCAATTGCTGGATGCGCTGGTCGTTCAAAGAGCCTTGCGCTTCCTGGGTCAAAACCGTGTCGTACTTGATGCTCACCTGATTCGATCCCGGCTCCTGCGTCACTGACCGGATGCCCGCAATGGCCGACGACTCCAGCGGCTGCGACGGATTGCCCGATCCGAGCGAGCCCGTTACCACGCCTTCCCCCCCACGTGCGACAAGAAAGTTATAAGTCGCGCCAATGCCTCCGCCAAATCCGACGATGAAAATCACTGCTGCCAGCGCCGGCGACATACGAATCTGGCGCAGCCACGTCGCAGGCTCGAGGATCAGCCGATGCCAGAACCCTCCCTGTCGCGTCGTCTCCAGCGCTTCCTGCAGGCGCATTCGCGATGCCGCCAGAAGGTTCGGAGTCGGCTCCGCCACCACCGTCTGCGAAAGCGTCGTGTGGAACTTGCGCGTCGCCTTCAACTCGGTGGCGCATTCCGGACACCGCGCCAGGTGCTGTTCTACCTCGTACCGGGCATCGTCCTCGAGCTCGTTGTACACGTAGAACAGAATGTTTTGTCGCACCCAATCACATTTCATTTTCGTATCCCTTCGCGGGAACCAATTCAAGACTCATCGCATCTCCGCCAGCGCGGCCCGCAGCTTTTGCGTCGCGCGAAACAACGTATTCTTCGCCGTCTCTTCCGTCGTATTCAGCATCTCGCCCACCGTGCGCAATTTCAGCCCGTGATAGTGCTTCAACTCGAAAACCATCCGCTCGCGGG
>JBEKWL010000074.1:0-17098 GCA_049513095.1 Terriglobales bacterium | reverse complement strand
GTTGTAGTCCGCCGGCGCGATTTCGCCGGAGAATACTTTCCAGCGCCATTGATCAATCATCAGTCCAAAGGGCAGGAACGCGACGCGTTCCAGCGCTTGCTTCAGCAGTTCCGGGATATCGTTGCTGGCCTGCGGAACACTCTCGAGCAGCCCAACTTTGTGCAGGTATGCGGGTGTGATCGCCAGCGCGATCGAGTCGCCAATCGCCTCGTGGAAGCCGTCGTTGGCGCCACTCCTAAACATGAACGGCTGGTCCTTGTACGCCCGCTGGTACATGTTGTGTCCAAGTTCGTGATGAATGGTGACGAAATCCACGCCTCGTACCTGAATGCACATCTTCACGCGCAAATCGTCCATATTGTCCACATCCCAGGCGCTGGCGTGGCAGACGACGTCGCGGTCGGCGGGCTTGGTGAACAGCGACCGCTCCCAGAAAGTCGGCGGCAGCGGCGCGAACCCCATCGACGTGTAGAAGCCTTCGCCGTACTTCACCATCCCCTTCGCGTCGAGGTTCTTCTTTTTCAGCAGTTCCGTAACATTGACGCCGCCTTTGTCCTCCTGCACTCCGAGCAGGTCGTAGATGTTCTCCCACTCCTGCGCCCAGGGATTGCCAAGCAGATGCGCGGGGATCGGACCGTCCGGCGGAACGACGCTCGGGCCGTATTTTTCCGCCAGCTTCCAACGCACGAACGTGTGCAGCGAAAGATAAAGCGGCTTCACCTGGTTCCACAAACGCTCGAGGTCGGCGGAAAATTCTTCCGGCGTCATGTCGTAGTTGGAACGCCACAGGGCGCCGGTGTCCTTAAATCCAATTTCGCGAGCGCCTTGATTGGAGAGAGCGGCGAATCGCGAGTAGCGCTGGCGCATGGGAGGCGCAATCGCGTGCCATCCCGCCCAAACTTCTTTGAGCTCCTCCGGATCGCGGCTGCTGGACATCAGCTTCTCGATCGCCGTAATGTCCAGACACTCGCCGTTCTTGCGGCAGTACTTGCCCTTGCCGTAGTCGCCATCAAGCGAGACGCCGATGTCGGTCATTTCCCGCCGCAGGGCGGCATCCTTCGGCGCGGGCGCCGTGAGCGAGAGCTTCAGCAGCATAAACTTTCGTGCCAGCTCGGGCGAAAGCGCCAGGCCGTCAAAACGCTTGGCCTGTTCCACCAACTCCGTCGTGACGGCTGTGTTCTCGTCAATCGCGTCGGCCGCCATGGCCTCGGTGTCGTCGGTGATGAAGTTCTCCTGCACCCATGAAGCGCGGTTCACCTTGACGCTCAAGTTGGCGAGCTTAGCCTCGACCTTATTCATGAACTCCTGAGCTTCGGCGACGGTGGGGGCGGCGTTTTCAGCGTAAACATTCATGGCAAGAAACAAGAATACGAGACCAAGAGACTTCATAACACCTCCAGGACGAGACGAACAAAGACGAACTAAACAGTATGACGGATGGCGGAGGATATTGTCAGCGGGGGAGCATGAATTGGGACAACCAAAGATTACGCAGGGGCAGACGCCCAGTCTGTACCGGCGAGCAAAGCTCGCCAAAGTTTTCGTTATCCCTACGTGGTTCTGGGAGCGGAATGCAGCGCTTCGATGGCAGACTTCACTTTGGCCGACACCTCTTCGGTATCGCGCACGGTCAACCCGGTCGTGGGAATTATTTCACCAACACGCATCTCCAGCGGCTGGCACTTGATGTGGTAGGTGTTCATGGGCAGCAGGTCGAAGGTGTCGACGAGCGCGATCGGCACGATATCGGCCTGCGCCTTGATCGCCAGGAAAAATGCGCCCGGCAGTAGAGGTTGAATCTTTCCATCTCGCGTGCGGCCGCCTTCGGGAAAAATAACCAGCGGCATGCCGCTGCGCAGGCTCCTCAGCGCCGACTTGATGGCGCCGATCGAAGCCGCCGGGTTCTGCTGGTTGATGCACACTTGCCCCGAGCGCTTCAGATGCCATCCGATGAATGGGTAGGCCAGCAATTCACTCTTGAAAATGATGCGGAATTGAAACGGCAAGTTGACGTAGAGGATCGGAATGTCGAGCGCCGATGCATGCGAGACCGCGTACACGCGGGGTTTGGATTTGTCGATCTTATCCTTATCCATGCCTGTCACTTTCACCGGCGACAGGATCGTCTTCATGATGAGCCACGACCAGAGGCGGGCGCAATTGTGCTGGATGCGCCCGCTACGGTCGAAGAGCGAGCAAACCAGAGAAAGCGTGCCCAGAATCAGGGTATAGGCCCAGATCAGCGTATCGAAAATGAAATACGAGCGCAGGCGACTGGGCCAGCCATGGCGGTTGACGGGATGAGCTGCCGGCCGCTCCTCTGACCACGTAGGGACGGCCCCGGGCTGTCCAGCCGAGCGCAGCCCGGCCGGCTCTTTTTCCGGCTCCGCGGTCGTGGCGATCTTATTCAAGATTTATCGTCTAAAGTTTCTCGCGGGGCAGGCCTGCCCTTAGCGAAGTGAGACGGAGCAAGCCCCGTCTCTACATTTAGATGCGGATGCCGAGCATTCGCATCGCCTCTCCTACAATGTAAATCGAACCGGTAACGACGACCAGGCCGCTCGATCCAGCAGTCTTTGGTCCGGCAACCTCGCGCACCCGCTCCAGGGCCGACGCTACATCCTCGGCCTCTTCAATATCAATGCCCGCGGTTACACGCGCCGCTGCCTGCCGAATTTCATCCGGGCTCGCCGAGCGTGGGTTGTTAGCGTGGGTCAAGATCACGCGCCCGGCGATTGGAAACAAAATCTCGGTAATTTCCTGTACCGCTTTGTCCCGCATCACGCCAAACACCATCGTGATCTCGCGGCCGTTTCCCAGATCCCCATATGCAACCGAAAGCGTCGACCGCAACGCCCAGGCCCCGGCCGGATTGTGCGCGACATCGAGCACATACTCGGGATTGTCTCGCGCGGCTGGCACCACCTGGAAGCGCCCCGGCCATTTCGTCTCGCGGATGCCTCGTGCGATCGTCTCCGGCGTGATCTGAGCCGTTCCCTGATTTTCTATATTTTGGTTGTGCAGTTCCTCCGCCGCGGCGATCGCCAGCGCAACGTTGCGCAACTGATGGCGCCCCACCAGCGGCGACTCGACCAGGATCTGTGTCCCCATCACGTCCAGCGGATACCGTTGCCACTGACCATTGGCCACTGGCCACCGACCACTGCTGGGCGACACTGGCGGCACATACGGTACGGCATTCACGGCACGCGCGCCCACATCCAAAATTGTGTTTCCGATCACGTTGTTGGCCTCGGGCAATTGCGGCAGCGTAACTACAATCCCGCCCGGCCGGATGATTCCGGCTTTTTCGCGCGCGATCTCAGCCACCGTTTCGCCCAGATACTTCTCGTGATCGAGCGCGATGTCGGTGATGATGCTGAGCCGCGGCTCGACCACGTTGGTCGCATCCAGACGCCCCCCCATGCCGACTTCAAGCACAACAATGTCGGGACGGCTGCGGGCGAAATACTCAAAGGCCATCGCGGTCAGCATCTCAAAGAAGCTGGGATGCCACGGCAGATCGCCTTCCCCAACCAGCCGCTCGGCGGTGCGGTCGACCACGTCATGGAGCAGGGCGAAATCGTCGTCGTCGATCGCCGTGCCATTGAGGCGGATCCGCTCATTAATGCGAACCAGATGCGGCGATGTATAGAGTCCTGTCTTCATCCCGGAGGCCTGCAGGATGGATCCGAGAGTGGCGGCCGTCGAACCCTTGCCGTTGGTGCCGGCGATCAACACAGTGGGAAAGCGATTTTCCGGATGCCCCAGTGCCGCCAGCAGCACGCGTATATGCGCCAGATCGAACTTGTGCGACGGCGTCTGCGCCAATTCGTGGCCCAACGCGTACATCTGCGCGAGTGCGGTTTCGTAGGACAAGGTCGTCGTTCGCTGTTCGTCGTTCGCTATTCGCGACGGCGGGCACATTCAGGGTAGCAAGTTCGGCCTAGGGTTTCGACTCTTTCTCAGCGGACGGCAGAGGATCGACATTAAAACGTTCCCACGTGCTCCGATGATGGAAGTGATGGCTTTCGCGAACGGCGAATAGCGAACGGCGAATAGCGAACGACGAACAGCGTTGTCGCTAGCGGCTGTCTCTACGCCGCCTGCACCATAAAATCCAGCGCCCGCGCGATGTAGCCCTTCAAATCCTTGCGCACGACCACGGCATCGAGCATTCCGTGTTCCAGCAAAAACTCGGAGCGCTGGAAGCCTGGCGGCAGCTTCTGCCGGATCGTCTGCTCAATTACTCGCGGGCCGGCGAAGCCAATCAGCGCAAGGGGTTCGGCGATGTTGAGATCGCCCAACATGGCAAACGATGCGGTCACTCCGCCTGTGGTGGGATCGGTTAAAACCGAAATGTACGGGACCCGCGCTGCGTCCAGGCGCGCCAGCGCGGCGGAGATCTTCGCCATCTGCATCAGGCTGATCACACCTTCCATCATGCGGGCGCCCCCAGATGCCGAAACCACGATAATCGGCCTCCGCGTTTCAATCGCCTTCTCAATTGCCCGCGTGATGGCTTCGCCCACCACCGCTCCCATGCTCCCGCCGATGAACGAATATTCCATCGCGCTCACGATCACCGGACGGCCGTTCAGTTTGCCCAGCGCATTGATGACGGCGTCTTTCAGGCCCGAGTCAGACTTCGCCTGCTTCAGACGCGAGGAGTACGCCTTCAGGTCCACAAACTTCAGCGGGTCGGTGGAGACCAGATTGCTGTCGAAAACTTCGTATTGATTGCCGTCGAGAAGTTGAGCCAGGCGGGCGCGGGCGTCAATGCGGAAGTGTTTGCCGCACTTCGGGCAGACGTTGAGATTGTCTTCGAGGTCCTTCTTCCAGATAATCTGGCGACAGCCGTCACACTTCACCCACAGCCCCTCGGTGCGTACTCTCTTCTCGCCCGAAGTGTCCAACTCGCCGGATTGTCGCTTGAACCAAGCCATAAGAGAAGTGGTCAGTGGTCAGTGGTCGGTGGTCAGCGGAGGCCTTTACTGGCCACTGATCACTGACCACCGACCACTAGTATTCGATTCCTCTCTGCGCCATCACGCCTTTCTCGTAGGCGTGCTTTATCTGCCGCATTTCCGTCACCGTATCGGCCAGTTCGACAATTGTCGGATGCGCGTTCCTTCCGGTCAAGATCACGTGCACCATCTCCGGCTTCTGTTTCAGAGACTCCACCACTTTCGCCGGGTCCAGCATGCCGTAGCTGATGGCGTAGTTGATTTCATCGAGCACCACCAGGTCCCATTCGCCGGACTGGATCGCTTTCTCGGCCTCGGCCCAGGCCTCCTCCACCATCCGCACATCTTCCGGGTCTGGTTTCTCGGAGCCGACTTTCACGAAGCCGCGTCCCATCTGCTTCAGGATGAACTTGTCGCCGAAAGCCTTGACCGCATCCAGTTCGCCGTAATGCCACGAACCCTTCAGAAATTGCAGCATCAGGACGCGCATCCCCTGCCCAACCGCCCGCAGCGCCGTCCCCATGGCCGCGGTAGTCTTCCCCTTGCCCGGCCCGGTATTCACGATGATGAGACCACGTCGAGGATCCGACATAAGGGCGAATGTTCGATTGTACGCGGATGGGAACGACCGTGCCACACGCACAAACAAGAAGGCGGACGGTTTTGGCTTCCGTCCGCCTCAAGTCAAACGGGGGAGTAGATCTTCTACGGCATTTCAACGACTCGTGGCAGCTTAGGGTGATCTTCGCCTTTCGCTGCGCCCGGGTCCTCGGCGCCCAGCAAGCGCGCTGCGATCCGCAAAGCGTCCACCTCTCTCCGGATCCGCATCAGCTCCTGCTCTTTCATTCGTAGTATGTCGTACGGGTTTTTCATTGGGGGAGGGCCTCGCTAACAAATTCAGACTTGATTCCCATGTCAAGTACACGGTAAGCCTGTTTCGGTCCCGTGGGAAGCTGCCGGAAGTGCATCGGGGTGTGGAAATCGAATCGCGAGCAATGGGGCTGACTGGCCGCTGCCCCGTTACCATTAAGTTAATGTCCCAAATGATAGGGGTGATTCGCGAGAATAGTAAAAGCACGATAAAGCTGCTCCACCAGAACCACGCGCGCCAGTTCGTGGGGCAGCGTCATCTTTCCCAGGGACAGCGTAAAACCGGCATAGCGCCGCGCTTCGTCACTGAAACCGTCGCTGCCGCCAATCGCGAACAGCAGCGGGGTCGCATTCACCTGCTCGCGCTCCAGAAACTCGGCCAGCTCTTCGGATGAAAGCTGTTTCCCCCGCGAATCGAGCAGAATCAGCTTGTTCCGCTCCTTCTTCGGCTGCCCCTCGCCCGTTGCCAGCGACAAGATTGCGGCTTCGTCCTTGAATGCCAGGCCCGCAACCTCAGCATAGCGCGAGATCCGTTTCAAATACTCGTCGGTCAGAGCCTGAATTGCCGGCTCTTTCGTCTTCCCGATCCATGCCACTTTGATCTTCACAGGGCTTGCGCCGCTCAGGCTTTCCCCGACGCCAGAACCACGTCGGCGCCGAACCGGATCTCATCTCCCACGCGATAGCGCTCGATTGCCGCCTTCGCCTCGGCGCGGATCACCGCCCACTGTTCCGCCGGAACCCTTTCCAGCATTGGCCGGAATGGAGCTGCCACGGCGCACGCGTATTCGAAAACTTCTTCCGCGTCTCCCGGCCAGGTCCAGGGCAGATTCGGAGTGGACTCCTGCACCTCGTGAAATCCCGTGGCGTTCAGCAATTCTGAGAGAGAGCCTGCCGCCGAGAATCGAAAAGGATCGGCCCCTCCCGGTGGAAGCATGGCACCGCCCACATGCCGGTGCACTATCTTCATCGTGGTTTGCCAATAAGGTTGTTCGATCGGGCCCCAGGCGGCGAAGCAGGCTCGAGCTCCGGGCTTCAGCACGCGGTGCAGTTCCGCCAGCGCTCGTTGGGCATCGCTGAAAAACATCACCCCAAAGCGGCAGCTGGCGAGATCAAAGCTCTGATTAGCAAACGGCAGGTGGTGCGCGTCGGCCTGCTGGGTCGTGAAGTTTAAGAGTTTCTTGTTCCGGGCGCGCTCGGCGGCAATGTCGAGCAATTCCGAACTCTGGTCCACCGCCGTGACCGAACCCCGGGGACCGACGCGCTGCGCCAGGCTGATCCCAGGTTCGCCGGTGCCGCTGGCCAAATCGAGAACCAGCATGTCAGGCAACGGACGCGAGTATTCAACCAAAGCCTCCGTAACCGCGTTGCCCAGAACCGCCGATTTTGCCTTCCACTTTTCCGCGGCGACCAGGCGGTAAGAGGAACTCCATGGGGCTGGATTCGAAGCGGACACTTCAGGCCTTCTTTTTACGCGTCTTTTTGGGCGCCGAGGAATCGGTTTTGGCAGTTGCGGTTTTGGCGGCCGTTGATTTGGCAACCGCGGTTTGCCGGGGCTTCGGCTTCGCCATCAATTCCGCTGGCTCCAACCGCTTGGCCGACTTCCACAGGCGTTCCAGATCGTAGAACTGGCGCGCTTTCTCCGAGAAAACATGGACGACAAAATCTACGTAGTCGAGCAGCACCCACTCCGCCTGCTTGTAGCCCTCGGAGTGAGTCACGCGGAGGCCGAGTGCCTCCAGGCGCTCATCCACCGCGTCGGCAATCGCCTGGATCTGCCGGGGATTGGTCCCGCTGCACATCACAAAGTAGTCGGTGAACGCTCCCGAATCCTTTTCCAGTTCGAGAATCGTGACATCGTCAGCTTGTTTGTCTTGGCAGGCGAGGATGGCTTCACACACTTGAAGTTTGAGGTCGTTCTTTTTCTTCATACCGGATCATTGATTGTAACCCGCCACAACCCACGTAGGGACGGCCGCCCTCGCCGGGGTCCCCAGACCGCGCGCTTTTCGCGGGCTGGAGTGGTCGGCCCTCCACGTCGTGCGCAGCCCAAGCCGGGCGCCCAGGCTTTCTACCGGTCGAGTCGCTTCCCCCGGTACAGTCCGTGCTTCCGTATGTACTCCGCCACCCGCGGATCCAGCCATCGTGCCAGCGGCTTGCCCTGCGCCGCGGCCGCTCGAATCGCAGTCGCGGAGACGTTCTGGTGAACGCCTTCGAGCAAATGCAGCGTGACCCCGGGAAGAAACAGATCGCCCTGAGCTGGCTGCTTATGGAACGGACGAATCACCGCCGCCGGAGGACGTAAATCTTCCGGCAGAGACTCGGCCACGTCCCGCAACGAATATCGGGGACGGCTAGCTACGATGAAATCGCATTCCCCGAGTAGCGCGCGCGCCTCGCGCCAATTGGCAATGTCTCTGAAAGCGTCCATTCCGATCAGAAAGAATAGTCGGTCCGATTTCTTCAGCGTCTGCTTTACCCGCCGGACCGTATCGATCGAATAATTCGTAGGGACAGCCGCCCTCGGCTGTCCCGCGGAGCGAAGCTCCGCAGTTGCCCACTCTGGCGCCTCTAGCAGCGACGGAACGAATCTTCGTTCGTCCTGCGTCGCCAGCGCCACCATGGCATAACGATGGATGAACGCGGTGACCGGCGGTTTCTGTTTGTGCGGAGGAACATTCGCCGCCACAAACAGCACCTGCCGCAAAGCGTAGCGGCTGGCGGCGGCCTGGGCCAGTGCCAGGTGTCCGCGATGGATGGGGTCGAAGCTGCCGCCGAAAAGGCCGATATTCATTCCGCTGTTTCCTTGCCCGATTTTCACTGCAATCCCCGTTAGTTTCGTCGTTTGCCGGGCATTGTGGCAAGGCGTGTTGCCAGCCCTGTTGCACGATTATGTTCCCCACTCGCCTTTTTGTACCAGCGAGTTTTGCGGAAAACGGCATCTCCGATTAGGCTGTGAACAAGGCGGTTCCTGTTCTCCCGACGTTGCTCCTGGGTGTGGGTAGTGTACTTCTGGCCACTGTGCCGCCAGGAAAATGCGGTGGACTAGCGTAACTCGCCGTGCGCGCGGTCTGCGCATAGCATGAGCCTATGCGAATGAAACTCCCCCTCATCCGCAGCTTGGCCGTAGCTCCGGCACGCGCTCCTATCCTGCGCTACGGAGTTGCTCTCCTCAGCACCGTCCTGGCGCTGATCCCAACCTTGTTTTTGTCCGATATCGCGGAGAGCCGCCTCATCATGTTCGCCGTCGCCGTCATGGTCAGTGCCTGGTACGGGGGATGGAAGCCGGGACTCGCCGCCACCTCCTTTGCGCTCACCGTCAGCGCCTACTATTCGCTCAGCGGTGGACAGACTCCAGGCGAGTATCGCCGGGCGATCGCGCACCTCGCCCTGTTCTTCGCCGTGGCCCTGCTGATCTGCTGGTTCAACGCCGCCCTCCGCGCTACCCAGGAGAGCTTGAACCGCTCCGAGAGCAACTTTCGCTCGCTGGTGATGAACGCGCCCTACGGCATCTGCCGCTGCAACGCCCTGGGAATCCTGCAGGACGCAAACCCCGCGCTGGTGGCTATGTTTGGTTATAACACCGCCGCCGAGCTCACGGGCCGACATCTGGGAAGCCTCTACGCCGATGCCCAGCAATGGTTTCAAACCGTCGATTATTTTCACGCCCGGAAGGAATTCAACAACCTGACCACGGAGTGCGTGCGCAAGGATGGCGCCGCCATCGTGGCGCGTATTTCTGGACGCTCGATTGCGAACGGCAAAGACGGAGGCACATTCGAGATTTTTATGGAAGACGTTACCGAAACCCGCATGTTGGAGCTGCAACTCCGTCAGGCGCAAAAGATGGAAGCCATCGGCCGCCTCGCCGGCGGCATCGCCCACGACTTCAACAACCTGCTGATGGTGATCTCCGGCTACGTCGAGTTTCTGCTCGAGCGCCTGGGACCCGATCCCCGGCTGCGCGGGCCGGCGCAGGAGATCTCCAACGCCACGCAGCGCGCCACCTCGCTGACCCGGCAATTGCTGGCCTTCAGCCGCAAACAGATCCTTGCCCCCAAGCTGCTCGACCTGAACGAGGCGGTGGCCGAGAACCTGAAAATGCTCACCCGCATGATCGGCGAAGATATCGATCTGGTCATGATTCCGGGCCCCACGCTCGGCGCCGTCCGCGCCGATCCCGGCCAGATCGACCAGGTCATCATGAACCTTGCCGTCAACGCCCGCGACGCCATGCCGCAAGGCGGCAAGCTGACCATCGAGACCGCCAACGTCACCCTCGACGAAAACTTCGCGCGTACGCACACCCCGCTCACCGCCGGCGACTACATCATGCTCGCCATCAGCGACACCGGCGTCGGCATGGACAACGAAACCCAGTCGCGCATCTTCGAGCCGTTCTTCACCACCAAGGGCACCAAGGGCACCGGCCTCGGCCTCTCTACCGTGTATGGCATCGTGAAACAGAGCGGCGGCTTTATCTTCGTCGACAGCAAGCCGCAGCGGGGCACCGCTATCCGTGCCTATTTCCCGCGAGTCAATGGACGCGAAGATGCCGCCGCCGCGCAGGACTCCCTCGGCCTTCCCCGCGCCGATCGTGGGCAGGAGACCATCCTCCTCGTCGAGGATGAAATCAATGTCCGCCATCTCGCCCGACAGTATCTGGAAAAGCAGGGCTACAAGATTCTCGAAGCCGAAGACGGCGCAGCGGCTCTGCAAATCGTAGACGGCTACAAAGGCACCATCGACCTCCTGCTCACCGACGTCATCATGCCTGGGGCGAATGGCCCCGAATTGGCCGCGCAAATTACCAAGCTGCTGCCGGATATCCGGGTGCTCTACATGTCGGGTTACACGGAAAATGCCGTTGATCGAGGCGTTATGCTCGACGCCAGTATTAACTTGCTGCAAAAACCATTCAGCCTTCCCGCTCTGCGGGACCGCGTCCGCGAGGTGCTGGATTCCGAGGCCATCCCCCTGGAGGTCGCAATGCCATCCCGCGCCGGCGCCGGTCTTCTTGCTGAAAAGAAGGTTCCACCGTTCCGAGCTCGCCGTTTCAATCTTCATGTTCCGCTGCGCTATCGTCCGCTCGGTGAAAAGAGCTGGCGCCCCGGCACCACCGAAAACATCAGCCGCTCCGGATTACTGTTCCAGGCGCAGGAATTGCTCCATCCCCACGCACAACTGGAGATTAACCTGGTGCTGCCGGCAGAAATTGCCGGCCTTGCCGCCACCGAAGTCTTCTGTCGCGGAGAAGTGGTACGCTCCGTTGAGGCGCAAGGACAAGGCCAGGGTGTGGCCCCCGCCCTGGCCGCGAAGATTCTGCAATACCACTTCCAGCACGGCACGCACGTAGGCGAAGCGTAAGTCGTGTGGGGACGGAGCTCCGCCCTGTCCCGGCGGGGCAAAGCCCCGCCGCCACAAGATCTTCTGCCGCGGGGACCGCGCCCTCACCTGTCCACGGTCATCAATCCGCCGTTACATTCGATATCCGGTTCACCCTTGGACAACGCCCCTCCGGGACTGTTACATTGCGGCCAGTACCATTGCATCCCTCAGTGAGGCCGGCGATGTCCCTGGTCGTGAAATTGGAAGACGATCTCGGCGAACGCAGCGAGTGGGTTATGCTGCACGGGGTGGTTCCCGCCACCGGCCACGCGGATTTCGTGCTGCTCAGCGGCATTGATCCCTTCGGCAAAACCGTGTTCAATCACCTGCAGATGGAAGCCTTCCTCAAGGAGTGGGATCGTGCCAAAGATCGCGTGCGCGATGAAAGCCAGTTAGAAGCCTGGCAAAAGGTGAAGCAGATGGCCGAAATCTGCCGCCACGACCGCGACCTCTATCTGCGCTTCGTCGGCAACTAACGCTGGTTCAGCAAACGTGACAATTACCCACCTGCGTCACCCACCGCTACTTCTCCGGCAGATTCGCCTCCAGAAACTTCACCACATTTTCTCCCATGATCATCCGGATATCCGGCTCGGTATACCCCGCGTCCAGCATGGCATCGGTGATCTCGACCAGGCCGGTTGTGTCGAAGGGCTCCGTGACGGCTCCGTCAAAATCCGAACCGAGCGCCACATGTTCCACGCCCACCCGGTCGGAAACATACCGCATGGCTTTCACAATCGCCCGCGCATCCGTGCCGCAGGTAGCCGTGTCCCAATACCCGATTCCGATCAAGCCGCCCTTTGCTGCCACCGCCCGAATCTGATCATCGCTAAGGTTCCGGTTGTTGTCGCATGTGCCCTTTACGCCCGTGTGGGAAACGATCAGCGGACGAGTAGCAATCGCAAGCACATCTTCAATCGTTTTAGCCGACGCATGCGCCAGGTCCACGATCATATGCCGCGCTTCCATCTGTCGCACCCACTCGCGGCCTTTATCGGTGAGGCCGGTCCGATGAACTCCCGCCGAGGATCCTCCAATATCGTTATCGAAGAAATGGCTGGGCGACATCATCCGGTACCCGGCGCGGTACAGAACATCCAGATTTTCCAGCTTGCCATCGAGCGCGTGCGCGCCTTCGATCGAAAGCAGTCCGGCCGTGAGCCGGCCATTGAGCCGGCGGCGTTGCAGGTAGCTGGAGAGATCGGCAGAGCTCTCAATTACCACGAAGCCGCCTTCGGAACCGCGCGCGAACCGATGCAGGCGCCGCGCCTGATACAGCGCCCGCTGCGTGAGGCTGTTCCAGGTCGCGGGCGGCCAGCGATCCACAATCGCCAGCCAGAAAATGTCGTCGCTCTTGTCGTCATTGCTCTCAATGTTCAACCCGTGCGGACTCTTGGTGGGCAGCGAGAACACTTGCAATGCAACATTGCCCTCCGCCAGGCGCGGAATATCCACCTGCCCATCGGTGCTGCGCTCCAGCAGATCCCGTCCCCACAAAAGTGAATCGGCGTGCAGATCGGCGATGGTGAGCTCCTTGTGCAGATTTAGCGCCCGCTCGGATGCCGTGTAGGGCGGCTTCTTCACCAGCTTATTCTGGTTCTCGTCCACCAGCCGCGGGATCTCCACGAGGAACGCGACCACGATGCACAGGACCAGCAAAGCGATTTGAACCGACCGTCTGCGCACAAAACCTCCAAGGTTCGAAGTAACACGTCAGTGAGCGTGGACTTACGAGCGTGAAAAACTTCAGGTTGCGGAATAGCTCAAGTTTCGTATCAAGGCATCGCTTTAGCGCTGCCGAAATTCTGCGAAATCGGATGCCTCTTCAGGGGCTGCGCATCAAATATCGATTTTTCCCGCAATCTGAACCTGTGGAATCACTTCGACAGCGCTCCCAGCGCCCCGCGAAACAGCACGTCAAAACTCTGAGCACTCTTGCCGCCCCGCGCCGCCAGCAGCGCCTTATCTGCCGCCGCGCGCGGATAGCCCAGATTGACCAGCGCGGAAATAACGTCTTCCTCTACCGGGGTCGCCAGCGCCGCGGTCATCTCTGACCCTCCTGCCGGCGCCGGCAGCTTGTCGCGGAGTTCCAGCACCATCCGCTCCGCTGTCTTCTTGCCGATTCCGGGAATGCGAGTGAGCCGCGCCAGGTCGCCTCCACGAATCGCTCCCACCATCTCGTCCGCCGGCATGCCGCTCAGGATCTTGATCGCCAGCGTCGGACCAATCCCGCTGACCGTCAGCAGCTTCTCAAAAAGCTGTTTCTCTGCAAGCCGCAAGAATCCGTACAGGCTGAGCGCATCCTCGCGAACGTGCGTGTGGATGTGGAGCGCGACTTCAGCCCCTGCCGCCGGCATTTCCGTGAATGTCGGCACGCTGATCGCAACCTCATAGCCGACCCCGTGAGTTTCCACGATCGCCTGGTTCGGATGTTTCGCCAGCAACCTTCCTCGAAGATGCGCAATCATCGCGGCTATTGTACGGCACAGTCCACGTAGGAACAGCCGCCCTCGGCTGCCAGCGGGCGGAAGCCCGCCACAGGCTGCCGAAAAACGCAACACCGCCAGCCGCCAGAACCGGCGGAGGCCAGTCACCACGCCTACCCGCCGAACCAGAAAGCAGGTTCGAAAACCTTCGGGCAGACGCTTCCTAAACGCCTCCACTTCGATCAGGAATCCAGTGCAGCCAATCCGCCAACTAACTGATTCCAAAGTACTTGACAACAATCGCCCACGAACATGGGGTAGGCTTATCGGCCGGGGAGCTGGCGGTTCACGAGAGGGTTCATCCGTTTATCCATAGTCTAGCGGGTCTGAGTTTAGCGGCCCGGGATCTTTTCCGCCGGTGCCACCTGCAAGTGGCTGTGTACAAAGGGGATACGCAACAGGGTTTGACGGAGCCAACTTTGCCATTGACTTATATAGAAAAACCTATTATTATCAATAGCTTCCATTGAGGCCGATAGGCTGGAATCTGCTTGGGACTGGCTATCCTTAATATTAGCGGGTGAATCCCATCAGCTCTTCTTGGAATCAAACAAGATGGCGACTTAGAAGAAGTCCTCATTCTAAAAGAGGGTAATATTTTCATGGCTAAGCGACGCGGAAATCCCAACTGGGGTAAGCCTGAGCCCATCGGGCCAGTTACTCCCACAATCACTGAGTTCGAACAGGTTGTGCACGAGTATAAGCTCTCCCCCGACCAATATTTGCGGTCCACACGGCTGCGCGAATGGGCTCGCCGGAACAAGAATTCCAAGTACATCCCCGAGCCCTTGCTGGAAGCCTGGGGCTTTGAAATTGAATCCACCCTGTAACCGCAGGGAACCAGATTTACTCAGAGAAGTTTTACTGGAAGGGTCGCCGCAGGCGGCCCTTTCCTGTTTTACACTGCATATTAAGGAGTCAAGACCAGGTCGCAAAATTAAGACCGGCTGGCAAGAATCACGCTTATGACCTCTAATCTGCCCTTCACCGATGTTGCCACTGCGATCGAAGAGATCCGCGCCGGGCGAATGATCGTCGTGGTTGACGACGAGGATCGCGAGAATGAAGGTGACCTCACCCTCGCCGCCGAAAAAGTTACTCCCGAAGCCATTAACTTCATGGCCAAGTACGGACGCGGCCTCGTCTGCCTGGCCATGACCGAAGAACGGCTCGACCACCTGCACATCGGTCCCATGACCAGCGAGAACACGTCGCAATACGGGACCGCTTTTTGCGAGGCGATTGACGCGCGCGATGGCGTAACCACCGGAATCTCAGCCTATGATCGCGCGCACACCATCAAAACGGCAATCGATCCGGCGACGCGCCCATCGGATCTGGCGCGGCCAGGGCACGTCTTCCCGCTGCGAGCGCGCAAGGGCGGAGTGCTGGTGCGCGCCGGCCAGACCGAAGCTTCGGTGGATCTGGCCAGGCTAGCCGGCATGGTCCCGGCGGGGATCATCTGCGAAATCATGAGAGACGACGGCACCATGGCGCGCGTGCCCGACCTGATCGAGTTCTGCCGCACCCATGAAATGAAAATGCTCACAGTGGCGGAGTTGATCCGCTACCGCATGCAGCATGAGCGCTACGTGCATCGTGTGGGCGAGGCGCTGGTCGAAACCAAGCACGGCGAATTCCGCCTCATCGCCTACGAGAGCGAAGTGGACGGTGGCGGATCCCACATGGCCCTGATTCGCGGAGAAATCGGCCGCGGCGACATTAGCGATTCGTCCGAGCCCGTCCTGGTCCGCATGCACGCGCACTGCCTGCTGGGCGACGTTTTCGGCGCCACCGGCTGCGACTGTCATCAGACCCTCGAGGCCTCGCTGCAGATGATAGCCGCCGAGGAGCGAGGCGCATTGATTTACCTGCACCAGACCTCCAAGGGTTTCTCGGCGGAAAAAATCGGAGAACAGTCGTTTCTCACCTTTCATCGCGACCGGCGTTTGCCGTCCCTCCCCGAAAGCGAGCGCAAGACTCATCGCGAGATCGGCCTCGGAGCTCAGATCCTTTCCGATCTCAACCTGAAGCGCATCCGAATCTTGACCAATCACCCAAGAAGGGTGGCCGCTCTGGAAGGCTTTGATATAGAGATTGTCGAGCAGGTCCCGGTAAAATTCGCGCTACCGAAAGCGCATAAGTAGATGTTCGTGTTGGTGTTCATGTGGGGACGGGGCTCTGCCCCGTCCAAGCCGAGCGAAGATCTCCACGACTAAAACGGCATCCGCGGCGTAATCTCCTCATCCTTGATAAAAAACTGCGCTGAACATACCGACGAGCCGCAGATGGTCGGCAGCAGTCCGGCCATCTGCCGGCGGGTAATCAAGCCCAGTGTGCCGCAAGCAGGGCACGAGAGCACCGCCCAATAGGGGTCTTCGCGCTCTCCCAGTTGGCCCGCATTCTCCAGCACGAACACGGTGCCCGGTTCCATCTGCTCGGGAATCCACTCGCTGATAATGCTCAATTCACCGATCATCATGCCTCCTCGCTTTCCGTTTACGCGCGTCTTGCGCTCACCGCGTTACGCCCACCGAGTTACGCTCACCGAGTTACGCCCTCTGCGCCCGGCGTAAAGACCCGCCCCGCTCCGAAACCGCCGTCTTCTTGCGCGACTGAATCTCTCCTCGAACCCGGCGGACTTCGTCGCTCAGGCATATATCGAACATCGGCTGCCGGGCGTTTTTTAACAGGTCCACCACCTGTCGTGCCGAGGTGCGGAGATACAGATGAGTGCCGTCGCTAAGCAGGTGACACTCCGCGGACGCGCTCACCGTAGCCGCCAGGCTGGTGCCGAATTCCTGCTGCAGGAAAGCAATCGCCTTGCGCATGCGTTGCAGCGAGAAGCCGCGCCGGCGGAGCTGGCAGATGACCGCCACAGTGACCAGTTCGTCCCAGTTGTAAATGCGGCGATGGCCCTGGCGCACCGGCGCCACGATGCCGCGCTCGTCCCACCATTGCAACTGCCGGGCGGTGATTCCGGTAAGGGCGATTACCTCGTTGGATGTGAACTGTTGTTGCATCCTGGGCACGCTCTGTTTCAAACAATAAAATGTAGAAATGTTTGAAACATTCTAGGCGGCGCAGGCAGAAATCAAGCCGCCTTTCGTGCTTCCTTGTGTTGACTAAGGGGATACGTCGCCGGAGGTCTGCCCTCTCTGAAACTGGCGTTTCTGAGACAATTAATCTGTACCACTAGCCTTTTTCCCGTTTCTTGTGTTACACTGTTCTTGCTAAGTTTGACTCACAAGCAGTTGCAGGACGGTACCGCCAACCAGCGTCAACCCCCTCTACAGCAGCGAATCTTCTCAGCACATTTCAATCAGAAACAAGAATAGGAACATCAATGGCAGAACAAGGAACAGTGAAGTGGTTTAACGACGC
>JBEKWL010000073.1:0-17123 GCA_049513095.1 Terriglobales bacterium | reverse complement strand
TGGGCAATCGGCCAAGCTTCTCCAGAGAAGTGAAAATTCAGTGGGCTGGATCTCGAGAAAGACTCCGGTCGAGGCAGAACTTTTTTCTTGACATCCCTTTTTATAGAACTCATTGACCGGGTCTGAACGAGTCCAAGCAATTCCGCTTTTGGCCGGGTTAGAAAACTACACATTTCTAACGCCATCTGTCGAGATTAAGAAGGCCATCTATACAGGGTCCCACGGTAGCAATTCTGGACAGGTTTTCTAACGCCGCTGCCGTAGAGATTCGGTGGACACCTGCATTCGATGGGTCGCTAGCCCGAAGACAGACTTGACGCGGTCCACAAACGGGCTTCTGGGAAGTTGCGTATCGTTTCCGATCCCAAACACCTTAAGTTAACGCTTATGGAGGGCGAAGCCCCGCTATTTGTCGGTCTAGTCGCCGACCAGTTCGATTTCCGCGGAGTCGAGTTGCTCGCGGGGACGGCTGCAGATGCGTGCCAGCCACAAGCTCAGCAACGAAACTCCTCCCAACACGGCGACGCAGCCGGGCCAGCCTTGCCAACGCCAGAACAAGCCGGTCAGCGTGGCGCCCACGCTTCCTCCCAGATAGTAGACGGCCACATAGAGTCCGGCGGCCGAGGAGCGCGCGCGCCCGGCGATGGCGCCCATCTCCACCGTGGCTGCCGCCTGCGCCACGAAAACACCGGAGGAAAAGATGGCGAGGCCGACGATGATGATCGGCAATGATTTGACCAAGGTGAAAAGCAGTCCCGCGATCATCATGGCGCAGTAGAGGACGGTAGTGTGGCGAAAGCCGAAGTGATCGAGGAACCGGCCTGCCTGCGGTGTGATGACAACTCCGAGAAGATAGACAAAGAAGATGCTGCCGAGTTGTGCCGAGTTCAGATGGAAAGGCGCGGCGGCGAGGTAGAAGTTGGTGTAGGTAAAGCATCCTACCAGCGCGAAGAGCGCGGTCGCGCCCATGCCGAAATTGGCCAGCAGCCGCGGATTACGCAGATGTTCCCTGGCATGGTCCAGAACCTGCTGCAGGTGTTCGGCGCGCACAAAATTCTTTGCCAGAGGAAGCCAGGCGCGGACCACAAGCGCTCCGATCAGGTTGAGCGCGGCGAGTACCAGGAAGGTGAAGCGCCACTGCCAGTGCGTAGCGATGACGCCGGCGATAAAGCGCCCGAGAAATCCGCCGATCACGGTTCCGGTCACATACGAAGACATGGCGCGGCCCACGCCGCGTCCGGCCCATTCCTCATTCACGTAGGCGAGCATGACGGCGATAATGCCGGGCACGAAAAGGCCCTGGGTGAAACGCCAGAAGATGAGCGCACCGAGGCTGGTGGAAGTCGCCGCCAGGGCGGTAGGAATGGTCAGCAGGAACAGCGAGGGTACGATGACTTTCTTGCGCCCGCGGCGCTCGGCAATCATGCCGATGAAGGGTGCGGCGAGCGCGGTGGCAAGAATGGTCGCACTCACGGTGAGGCTGACTTCCAACTCGGAGGCATGAAATGTCTCTCGCAAGAGCGGCAGCAAGGGCTGGGTGCAGTAGATATTGAGAAACGTGCACATGCCGGCCAGCATGGTCGCGACGGTCGTCTTGTCGAGTTTTGTCAAGAGGATGCGAAACCCCGCTCCTAACTTTTATAATCCGGCGCTTTGATGATATGCGAAGTTCCGCAGGTGCTGCGGCTGCGCATCCGCTGGCAGGGAATTTCCTCCTTGTTATCGTCATCGTCATCGCGAAAACTGCGCGTGGCGGCGTGCTTGTCACAGCCCGCAGGCTTGCCTCTCTGCTAGAATCTGTGCGTCATGACGGAAGCTTTCGTGGTTCCTGAAAAAACCGTAGTCGACGCCAAAGGAGACGGACCTGCGCTCGATGTCAGCGGGGCGAAGGGCCGGGTTTTTCTGCTTACGCTCGCCATCACCAACATCATCGAGCAGGAATCGCTCGATGTCAGCATCTTCGGATCAGCGGATGGCGCCACGTGGGATGCCGAGCCGGTCGCGACCTTTCCGCAGAAGTTTTATCGCGAGGAAACCCCGCTGCTGCTCAATCTGACGGCGCGGCCAGAGATCAAGTTTATCCGCGCGCATTGGGGAGTGGGCCGGTGGGGACGCGGAACGGAAACACCCATGTTCGAATTCCACGTCACACTGCGGGAAGTCCCGCGGGAAATCCTCGCGGAAGCCGCCCAACGAGCGCGCGGGCAGTAGGCCCCTTTCACGATTTGTCATCCCGAGCAAAGCGAGGGATCTGCAGTTCGCAGCAAGATGCAGATCCCTCGCTTTGCTCGGGATGACAAAATCTATTGAATGGAGAGTTGAGCAGCAGGTTCCACTGCACTACGGGCTCCTACCGTCGGAAATCTCCGTTATATTGAATTCATGCCCGATGGTTTGAATGCCGTCGTTCGTCCGGCGCGCGCGGTGCGCGGAGTCGTTCGCATTCCCGGGGACAAATCCATTTCGCACCGCTACGCCATGCTGGCGGCGATTGCGGAGGGCACGAGCCGTTTCCATAATTTTTCCGCTGCGCGCGATTGCGCCAGCACGCTCGACTGCGTGGCCAAACTGGGCTGCGAGTGGAAGCGCTTGAAAGACAAAGACGGAACGATTGAAGTGCGAGGCGTGGGGCCGCGGCTGAAGGCTCCGGCGGAGATCCTCGATTGCGGAAACTCCGGCTCGACCATGCGCATGCTGAGCGGAATTCTCGCCGGCCAGCCATTTACCAGCGAGTTGCGCGGCGATGAGTCGCTCTCGCGGCGGCCGATGGCACGCATCATAACGCCGCTTTCCGAGATGGGGGCCAAGATTGAAGCCGCGCAAGGCGGACGCCCCCCACTGAATATTCACGGTGGTCCGCTAAAGCCGATTCACTACCGGCCGGAAGTGGCGAGTGCGCAGGTGAAATCGTGTGTGCTGTTTGCCGGACTGTTTGCCGGCGGCGAGACGGTGGTCGAGGAGCCCATGCGCACGCGCGATCATGGCGAAATTGCGCTCCGGGCTTTTGGGGCGGAGGTCGAGCGGACCGGGAATGCATCGCGAATTGTGGGCGGACAGCGGCTGCGCGCAATTGAGGCGCACGTGCCCGGCGATCTTTCGAGTGCCGCGTTCTTCCTTTGCGCGGCGGCCCTGTTTCCCGGATCGCAGATCACCTTGCCCGGGATTTTGATGAATCCGACGCGGGCGCGGCTGCTCGATATCCTGGTGCAGATGGGATTGAAAATTTCGGTCGCGCATCTGGAAGAACATCATGGCGAGCTGGTAGGGTCGATTGAGGCGCGAGGAGCGGCGTGGAAGGGAGTTGTAATCGCGGGCGCCGATACCGCCGCGTTGATTGACGAGATCCCGGTGCTGGCGGCGGTTGCGCCGTTCACGGACGGCGGCCTCGAAGTGCGCGACGCCCAAGAATTGCGCGTGAAAGAGTCGGATCGCATTGCCGCCGTCGCTGCCAATCTGCGAAAGATGGGCGCGGAAGTTGAGGAGCGGCGCGATGGATTGCGGATTCCTGGCGGCCAGCATCTGCATGGCGCCGAGCTGGATTCGTTTGGCGATCATAGAATTGCCATGGCGTTCGCCGTGGCCGCGTTGCGAGCGGAAGGCGAGACGACGATTTACGGCGCCGACGCGGCGGGAGTGTCGTATCCGACGTTTTTTGAGGAGTTGCGCAGTGTTACCAGCTACTAGCTGCTAGCTTCTAGCTAGTAGCAAGCCAGAAGCCAGTAGCGAGAGGCGAGATTCATGACACCCGACAAACCCCAATCCCCCGACGAGCGACTGCAGCAGGAATTCAACCGCTGGGCCGATGACGGCGAGGGCGCAAAGATGGAGCGCCATCACCTCGACATCACCGAGAAAACGATGCGGCGCATGGATCTGCGTCCGGGTGAACGCATTCTCGATCTCGGCTGCGGATCGGGGTGGGCGACACGTTTGCTGGCGCGCATGACGTGCGATGGGCCACAGGGTTTTGGGCAGGTGATCGGCGTCGACATTTCCGACGAGATGGTCCGGCAGGCGCGAGCCGCTTCGAAAGAATTCGACAACGTGATGTTCGTCGTCGGGTCCGCGGCGCAGATTCCCTGGGAAGAAAATTTTTTTGACAAAGTGCTTTCGGTGGAGTCGTTCTATTACTATCCCGATCAGGAACGCGCGCTGGCCGAGCTTTTTCGCGTCATGGCGCCGCATGGACGGCTGTTTATTTTGATCAATCTCTACAAAGACAACCCCTATTCGCTGCAATGGGTGCCGAGGTTGAAGGTGCCGGTGCATGTTCGTTCGGCAGTGGAGTACGTCGAACTGCTGAAGAAGCACGCTTTCGAAAGCGTTGAGTATGCGCAGATTCCCGACGACACGCCCACGCCCGACGACTACCAGACAACTTCATTTCACAGCCTGGACGATCTTCGCGCCTTCAAGCGCGTCGGTGCGCTACTGCTGATGGCGTCAAAACCCGATGTGCGAAATCCGGCGCCGGGGTACACGATTTATTGACAGTCCTCGTGAAGGATGGTCTGGCTTGAAGTCGACTACACATAAAAGCGAGAGCGGATCGGAAGCTCTGCGGCTCTTCAGAATCGCAAAGGCGTGCTACGGCGTTTCGACTGACTCCAGCTACAAACAAGGCTTCGAGTTGCTAAAGCGGGCCGCTGCCCTTGGCAGTATAGGTGCTCACGAATGGTTGGGGGCTGTTTATGACTATGGTCTGGGCACGAGGCGAAGTCGTCGTCGCTCCTTTGAACACTATCTGACTGCGGCCAACGCAGGAAATTCTAATGCCGAATATCACATAGGTGTCTTGTATCTCGACCGCGTCGTTGGCCGCGAAGACTACTCGCGAGGTCTCAAATGGATCAATAAAGCAGCTAGTCACGGAGATGCGACGGCGGTGCATGTGCTTGGCCATAGCTACCGATACGGACTGGGCGTACCAAGACATCCGAAAAAGGGCTTTGCCCTTGAACTGAAGGCCGCTCGAAAAGGAGTCCCTGAAGCTCAGTTTGCTGTAGGATTCCGCCTCAGTCGCGGGACAGGCGTTCGACCTGATCACGAACAAGCGTTGAAATGGTACCGGAAGGCCGCAAACAGGGGCATCGCAGACGCTGCCTACAATGTAGGTTATTTTTATGATAACGGTCGCGGCACCAAGAAAGATCGTGAGAAGGCAAAACATTGGTACGCCCGCGCCGAGCAGCTTCGAAAAGAACGTAAGAACACCCGAGCTCCACTGCCGCCCCTAGGTGGCAGTCGGTCAGCTAGGTTGTGACCTGCATCACGCCCGGGCGTATGATCATTGGGTTATCCTGTACCGAGAGAGGCCTCATGAGCTGGCTCCAGAACAAATTCGAAAAAAATTTCATGATCACGACGGTGGACTACGTCTTCAACTGGGCGCGCAAGTCGGCGCTCTGGCCGATGACGTTTGGGCTGGCGTGCTGCGCCATCGAGATGATCGCGGCTTCAACCTCGCGCTTCGATATTGCGCGTTTTGGCGCGGAGGTGTTTCGGCCCAGCCCGCGGCAGGCGGATCTGATGATCGTCTCCGGCACGGTCACGCTGAAGATGGCGCCGATCGTGCAGCGAATTTACGCGCAGATGCCCGAGCCGAAGTGGGTGATTTCGATGGGTGCCTGCTCGTCGGTCGGCGGCCCGTTCAATACCTATGCCGTGCTGCAGGGCGTGGATCGCATCGTGCCGGTGGATGTTTATGTGATTGGCTGTCCGCCGCGTCCGGAGAATCTGTTTTACGCGCTGCTCAGGCTGCAGGACAAGATCGACACCATGACGCTCGCCAAGCGGCCCACCGAAGTGCGGCTCGAAGAGCGGATGATGGACGATTTCAAACGCCAGGTGATGGTGGCGCAGACGATGCAGCCGAAATAGCTGTCAGCTGTCAGCCATCAGCCATCAGTTAAACCCTATATACTCTTGTCATCCCGAGCGGAGCTAGGGATATGTAATTTGCCTCCGCGAGTCTGCTGAACTTCAGATCGATTTTGCCTGACGGCTGATGGCTGACGGCTAAACGCTATGTTCATCAAGGTCGCTTCGCAATCGGATCTTCCCCTCAACAACGAAGCCAAAGAATTCCCCTGCGGCGACAAGACCATCTGCGTCGCCAACGTGAACGGGGAAATCAGCGCCATGGATAACGTCTGCCTGCATCGCGGAGGCCCGCTTGGCCAGGGCGTGATCTCAGGAGGAAAGGTTGTTTGCCCCTGGCATGGCTGGGAGTGGGATCCGAAAACGGGAGAGGCCGGTCCGCCGGGGGCGAAGGTGGCCGTGTATCCGGTGAAGATTGAGGGCGGGGATGTGCTGATCGAGTTGTTGTAGAGTGCGCCTATGAGAGTCGTAACCGGCTGGGATGAGATAACAGCAAGGGCAATCAACGAAATCGAGAGCGTTGGAATTTTCTCGGTGCGGCGACGCCCCCAATTGGCGATTACCTCCAAGCTCCGCACAATTGAGCGGCCTCGGGATCTCGCTCCCTTCATTGAACACACTCAGCTCAGACCCGAGGCGACCTACCAGTCCGTAATCAAATTGTGCGCGGAGGCGACCGAGAACAATTTTCGCGGAGTTTGTGTGAATCCGGCATTTGTAAAAGATGCCAAGGCCCGACTTTTGGGGACAAACTGCCTGCTAGTGATAGTGGTTGGGTTCCCGCTGGGTGCGAATCTCAGCTCAACGAAGGCACAAGAGACGAAGGCGGTCGTAGAGGCCGGGGCTGACGAAGTCGATATGGTGATACCCATTGGCATCTTGAAATCAGGAGACTACAAACGGGCATTTGAGGACATTCGAACTGTGGTAGAGGCCGCCGGACACATTCCAGTGAAAGTAATTTTGGAGATGGCCCTGCTCGATGAATACCAAAAGGTGATGGGATGCTTGTTAGCGGAACGCGCCGGCGCCGCATTCGTAAAGACGTCCACGGGTTTTGCCAGTGGGGGAGCGACAGTCGAAGATGTGCTGCTAATGAAGGGGCTCGTGGGTGGCAGAATGGCTATTAAAGCTGCGGGTGGGATCCGAGACTTCGAGTCCGCGCGCGCCCTCGTGGAAGCTGGGGCAGATCGCCTCGGCTGCTCATCATCAGTCGCAATTGTCTCGGGATCTGCATAGCAATATTCCAGTGTTTCCCGCGCTTAATGTCGAACGGAAGGAGAACTCAGCCCTGGCCAGTTGGAAGGGGAGCGGGCCTAACGCTTTAGTTGCTCCACGTAGTTCGTTCCGCTGTGCTCCTTGCGGGCAGTGCCTTCGACGAATTTAAGAAATTCCCGCAGGTGTTCCTTTTCCGATAGTTCCGCCTCTGAGAATTTCACCCGCACGCCAAACGCCGGCGCGGTGCGCGTCGCGACTCCGCTGAGGATGACGCCTTTGACCCAGATCTTGCCGCTTGCGACCCACAACCCGATCTCCAGCGCCTTGCCCGCGGGTACGGAGCTGGCGGTCTCGACCAGACAGCCTCCGCGGCTCACATTCGCCAGATTGCCCCAGACCGGCTCTTCTATGCCCTCAACGTGAATTTCCACCGCCACATAGCACTTCATCCGCTGAAAATGGCGGCGATCCGATTCCAATTGCGATCTGAATAAAACCGGTTCGAACGGGGGCGTTTCATCCACAGGTTCGGGATGGGGAAGCACGATGGGTGGCGCCGGCGCCACGGCGACCGCTGTATTTTTCTGTGCTTCGCGGGTCTTGATGGCCGCGTCTTTGATCTGGCGCATGGCCCGCAGCAGCGCCGCTTCGCGCTGTTCCGGGCGTACCTCGCGGTAGGTCTGGAGCAGTTTCCCGAGGTGGTTGGCCAGGTCGGGATCCGTGAGAAGGCGCGTCCAGTCCGTTCCTTTGGGTGACAGCTTCTTGTTTTCGCTCATACGCAGGACTTCCATGCAGCTTTCCGTCGCAGGGAAGTGCTTGACTTTCATAGACTGAACTTTGGGTCGGGGTTACACAAGATGACCAAGGTCACTGTAACCAGTGGGCGCGCAGCTGCAAAACGGCTTGGGTTCGCGCTCTATCACGAGGCCTTTCAACAATTTGTATCGGATCTCCACCAAAACGAGTCGAAAAGACTTATCATTTCCGTTTCGTAAGGAGAGAATCCAGGTTCCATGGCTTCCGCGGACCGTCCCACCCGCCCATTGCGGTTTTATCATGCATTCCTTTTGCTGAACGTTTTTCTGATCGCGTCCATCCTCGTTTTCCCACCGGCGTCTTTTGCCCAAAGTTCGACTTCGACTTCCGGCGCGTCCATGACTGTGACGGGCGGGGCCATGCAGGTTTCAACCTCAGCACAGAATCCAGTGTTTGGCAGTGTGCCGGAGGCCAAGCCCACCGCCGGGGTCCTGCCGCTGACCTTCAGCGAGGCGATTGAGCGGGCTTTGCGCCAGAACCTGGCTGGTCTTCTATCGGAATACAACACCATCGAGGCGCGGGGGGAGAAATGGCAGAAGCTCAGCGACCTGCTTCCGAACGTCAACGCCGATGTGCAGGAAGCGACGGAGAAAACGAGCCTGGAAGCGCAAGGACTTCGCGGCTCGCTGTTTCCTGGTCTTACTCTTCCTCGCGTCATCGGGCCATTCTCCTATTTTGATATGCGCGCCTCGGCCACGCAGCGCGTCTTCGACTGGAAGTCAATCCAGAAATACCGTTCCTCCGTGATCGGCGAAAGCGCAGCCCGGTTCAATCTGCAGGACGCGCGCGATCTGGTCGTGCTCGCGACCGGCAGCGCCTACCTGCAGGCGATTGCCGGGGCAGCCCGCGTGGAAACCGCGCAAGCCCAGGTCGAGACGGCGCATGCGCTCTATGACAAGGCGGTCGCGCAACAGCAGGCCGGCGTCGCTCCGGCAATTGACACGCTCCGCGCCCAGGTCGAATACCAGGCACGCCAACAGCAACTGATCGCAGCCGCGAACGATTTCGCCAAGCAGAAAATTTCGCTGGCACGTGTGATTGGATTAGCGCCCGGCCAGGAATTCGAACTGGCCGACAAAGCTCCTTACCAGGCTTTTCCCATCCCCGATCTTGAAACCAGCTTGCAGCGCGCATATTCTCTGCGCTCCGATTACAAAGCGGCGCGGGACCGTCTGGTCGCCGCGCAACTGGAGCGGAGCGCCGCCACTGCCGGGTACTTTCCGACCATCGATCTGGCGGCGAATTACGGCGAAATCGGCGCCGTTCCCGGCGATGTGCTGCCTACGTACGCGGTTGTCGGTACATTGAACATTCCGATCTTCCAGGGCGGCAAAGTCCACGGAAATGTGCTGAAGGCCGAAGCCAGCCTGCGGCAGGCGCAGGCGCAGATGGCGGACATACGCGGGCAGATTAATCAGGATATCCGCAACGCGCTGCTCGACCTCAAGTCGTCCGCCGATCAGGTGGAAGTCGCCCGGAGTTCGGTGAATCTTGCCGAGCAGGCCCTCACGCAATCGCGGGATCGTTTCTCCGCCGGGGTCACCGACAACCTCGAAGTAGTGCAGGCGCAGGAAGCGGTGGCGGCTGCGCACGAGAGTTTCATCTCCAGCCTCTACCTTCACAACCTGGCCAAGGTTTCCTTTGCCCGCGCCCTGGGGCGCGCCGAAGAGGGCGTTCGCGAATACTTGAAAGGGAAGTAACCTATGGAACCTCCCAGTACCGTTGTAGCCGAGCCCAAACCGCAACCGGAAGCGAGCGCGCCGCAGTCCCCGCCCTCGCACGACAGCGAAGCCCGCTATCAGCGGCGCGCCGAGTTCTTGAGCAGTCCGCGCACGAAGTGGGGGTTCATTCTCGCCGGGCTCGTGATTCTGATCGCCGTTTTCCTTCTTTGGCGTTACCTCGCCAGCTACGAATCCACCGACGACGCGCAGATTGACGGGCACGTGAACTCGGTGAGCGCGCGCATCAGCGGCTATGTGTTGAAACTCAATGTGGAAGACAACCAGTACGTGGAAAAGGGAACGGTGCTGGTGGAAATCGACCCTGCCGACCTCGCGGGCGCGGTAGCGGAGGCGCGCGCTCAATACGCCGACGCCCAGGCGCAGGCTTCCGCTGCCGGCATCAACGTCCCCATCACCGACGTGAGCACGTCAAGCCAGGTCAGCGGTGCCCAGGGCGGTGTCTCCGGTGCGCAGGCTGGAATCGCGGCCGCCCGCGAGCAGTTTGAAGCAGCCAAGTCGCAGGTCGCGGAAGCGGACGCCAATAACACCAAAGCGCAGAATGATCTTCTCCGCTACAAGCTGCTGATCGACAAGCAAGAGATTTCGCAGCAGCAGTACGATCAGGCGGTCGACAGCGCTCAGGCCGCGGCCGCAACGCTGCAAGCGGCACGCGCCAATGCCGACGCCTATGCGGCACAGATCAAACAGGCGCAGAGCAAACTGGAGCAGGCCGACGCCGATCTGCGCACCGCCGGCAACCGGACCCATACCATGCGAGTCATCCGCGCGCGCGCCCAGTCGGCACAGGCCATTGCCGATCAAAAGAGGGTGGTATTGGAGCAGTCTGAACTGAACCTCTCGTACACGAAAATCATTGCGCCGGTCAGCGGAGTCGTCAGCAACCGCACCGTCGAGGTTGGTCAAAACGTGCAGCCCGGCCAGGAGATGATGAAGGTCATTCCGCTCGGTGAGGGTGACCTCTGGGTCACGGCGAACTTCAAGGAGACGCAGCTTAGGAAAATGAAGCCCGGTTTGACGGCTGACATCGAGGTGGATGCAAACGGCAAGACCTACAAGGGGCATGTCGATTCCATCGCGGGCGCCAGCGGTGCGCGCTTCAGCCTGCTGCCCCCCGAAAACGCCACCGGCAACTACGTCAAAGTTGTGCAGCGCATACCGGTGAAGCTCGTATTCGATCCGGGCGTAATCAAGAGCCATGAGCTTCGTCCGGGGATGTCGGTAGAGCCGAAGGTCTGGATTAAATAATGGGCGCTGCTGCGATCCCCATGGATGACGCCGCCGCGTGGCGTTCGCCGGTCAATCCGTGGATTATTGCTCTCACGGTGACGCTGGCCACGTTCATGGAGGTGCTGGATACCAGCATCGCCAACGTGGCGTTGCCGCATATCGCCGGCAGTCTTTCCGCGGGTCAGGACGAGAGCACCTGGGTGCTCACGTCTTATCTCGTCTCCAACGCCATCGTGCTGCCGCTGAGCGGCTGGCTGTCTTCGATCGTCGGACGCAAGAATTTTTACATGGGTTGTGTCGCACTCTTTACGATCAGTTCGTTTCTGTGCGGGCTTGCGCCCAATCTCGGGATGCTCATCTTCTT
This sequence comes from Terriglobales bacterium, assembly GCA_049513095.1. Taxonomy (GTDB): domain Bacteria; phylum Acidobacteriota; class Terriglobia; order Terriglobales; family Acidobacteriaceae; genus Acidiflorens. The sequence continues at coordinate 5,876 of JBEKWL010000073.1, read as the reverse complement.
CCGCGTCCTTCAGGGTGTGGGCGGCGGCGGCTTGCAACCGAGCGAGCAGGCCATCCTCGCCGATACTTTTGCTCCCGCCAAGCGCGGCATGGCATTCGCGGTCTACGGCATCGCGGTGGTGATGGCTCCGGCCATCGGTCCTACGCTCGGCGGTTATATCACCGACAACTTCACCTGGCGCTGGATTTTCTTCATCAATATTCCAGTCGGCATTATCTCGCTCTTGCTGACGTCACGGCTCATCCAGGATCCTCCCTACTTCAAGCGCCGCCAGCTGAGAGAAACCCGGATCGACTATACCGGGCTGGGTTTCGTCGCGCTCGGCCTCGGAACGCTGCAAGTGGTCCTCGACAAAGGACAACGCGAAGACTGGTTTGAATCGCACTTCATCGTATGGCTGAGCGTGATCTCCGCCGTGTCGCTGATCTTCGTCGTCTTCTGGGAGTGGCACCACAAAGACCCCATCATCGATCTGCATTTGTTTCGCGTGCGCAGCTTCGCCACCGCGAACTTCCTGATGTTCATGCTCGGGTTTGCCCTGCTGGGCAGCACACTGCTGTTGCCGCTGTTCATGCAGACCATGCTCGGTTACACTGCCGAGCGGTCCGGGTTGGCACTCATGCCGGGCGGTTTCGTAATTATGCTGGCCATGCCTTTGGTGGGGTTTCTGCTTTCGCACTACAGCCCGCGGTATCTGTTGCTGTTTGGTTTGTCGATGCTCTCATTTTCGTTGTTTCATATGACGAAGTTCGACCTGGGCGTGGATTTCCGCACGGTGACGGTGGCTCGCGTCTATCAGGCTGTGGGAATGGCTTTCCTGTTCGTGCCCATTAACACCGCGGCGTATGCGTTTCTGCCACGCGACAAGAACAATGCCGCGTCCGGTTTGATGAACCTCGCCAGGAACATTGGCGGCAGCGTCGGAATTTCTTTTGTCACCACCGGCCTGGCTCGCCGCGCGCAGTTTCATCAGGGGCAACTGGTGGAGAAGCTGAGCGCCGCCAATCCGCAGTTTCAGTCAGTGCTGCGCGGGATGACGAGAACTTTTTCGGGTGGCGGCTTCGGCCCCGGTTCCGGAGGTGGTTCCGCGTCGCAGCATGCCTACGCAATGATGCAGGCGAATGTGATCCGGCAGGCGACCATGCTGGCGTACATTGATAATTTCTGGGTGCTCGGAATCGCGATCTTTTGTTTAATCCCCTTTGTGTTCCTGATCAAGAAGACGAGGCCGGGGGGCGGGATGGTGGTTCACTGACAAGCCGTGGTGCAAGGTCGATTCGTATCGGGGTATCGCTTTAGCGATAGCGCAAGACTCCGCCAAACTAGAGGCCTTTAGGGGCCGCGTCCACTGAAGGAGGTTTGCAATGTTTCGCATCGTTACTCTGGAGCGCGAATTTGGCTGCGGGGGTGGAGGCATTGCCGCCGAACTGGCCCGCCGGTTGGGGTGGAAGCTCTGGGACCAGCAACTGACCAGCGAGATTGCCCAGCGCGCGCAGGTGCCGGAATCGGCCGTGGCCTTTTGCGATGAGCGTGTCGACAGCCGCCTCTACCGTTTCGCGAAAGCCTTCTGGCGGGGCAGTTACGAACGCAGCATGCCGCTGGACGCCTCTCACGCGTTTGATACGGATCGCATGATGGCCATGGTGGGAGAGATCATGAGCACGATTGCCGCAGAAGGGAACGCGGTGATTGTGGGCCGTGGCTCCCCGTTTTTCCTGCGCGAACGCGAGGATACTTTCTGCGTCTTCACCTATGCTCCGCACGACGAAAAGATTCGCCGTCTGCTGGCCATGGGCAGGAGCCTGGAAGAGGCCGAAGACCTGGTGGAGAACGTGGACAAGGAGCGGATGGCCTACATCAAACACTACTTCAACAACGAATGGCCGACGCGCAGTCTCTATCACCTGATGATCAACACGGCAGTCGGGGACGAAAACGTAATCGCCACGATTCTGACCAGCATGCGGACGTTCGCAGCTCAGCCCGCCGAGACCGTCCTCCGCGGCGTTCGCTGAAGCGTGGGAGGTTCAGCGGCTTTCACTTCGCTGGGACAGGCGCGATGCCCGGCTCTCCACCAGCAAACCGGGGGCCGACGGTCACGGCGCCGGTGACGGTTCCAAGCGACGGATCACCAGACTCGCTCACGTCCGCGCCGGCGTTAAGCCCCGACATTATGCCCTTACGTTATAAGATAGGCGCAAAGGATGGAGCCAATTTCGCAAGTGGCAGCTTCTGATTCGTATCCCCCGGTGCAGGAGGAAGTGGCGCGGCTCGCCGGCTCGTCGCAAGTGCGCGCTGCATTCGACCAGTTCCGCTCGCAAGAATCGCAGTTTGCGCTCTGGCAGATGGAGGCGACGAAAGTTGCCGCGCCTCCATTCGGCGAGGCAGCGCGCGGCGCCTGGCTGGCCGACCGTTTTCGCGAGCTCGGGCTCACCGACGTGCAAGTGGATGAGGTGGGCAACGTGTTCGGCGTTCGTCCCGGCGGCGGAGACCGTTTCGTGGCGCTCAGCGCGCATATTGATACGGTGTTTCCGGCGGCGACGCCGTTGAACATCCGGCAGCAGGGCAGCCGCTTGTATGGCCCGGGAGTATCCGACAACGGCGCGGGTATTGCGGCGATGCTCGCCATGGCCGGTGTATTCGGCAGCGCGCGAATCTCACATGCGCTGCCATTTGTGTTCATCGGGAACGTCGGGGAAGAAGGCGAAGGCGATCTGCGCGGCATGCGGCACGTTTTCGCGACGCCGCGCTGGCGAGACGCGATTGCCTACAGCGTGGTTGTCGATGGTGCCGGGTCGGACACGGTGGTGACGGAGGCCTTGGGCAGCCGCCGTTTTGAGGTGATCGTGCGCGGCCCGGGCGGTCACTCCTGGAGCGACTTCGGCGCGCCCAATCCGATTATTGCGCTCTCCCGAGCGATCGAAGTCTTCCGTCAGACGCCGGTGCTGGCCGCGCCGAAAACCACGTTTAATGTCGGCACGATTCGTGGCGGGACTTCCGTGAATTCGATTCCGGAATCCGCCAGCATGCGGGTCGATCTGCGCTCCACGTCAATGGCGGAAATTGACCGGCTGGAGCGAGCGCTGCGCCTCGCATTGGAACAAGCGGTCGCATTGGAAAATCGGGCCGCTGCTCAGCACGGAACGCGCCGGCCGCAGGTGGTGCAAAGCGAGGTGCTCGAGATCGGAAATCGTCCGGCGGGCGAACTGGCGCCGGGGGCGCGGCTTCTGAAGGTGATCCGCGCCGTGGATGCGCAGTTGGGCAATACGGCGCAGGTTCAGCGGGCGTCGACTGACGCCAACATTCCGCTTTCGCTGGGCCGCGAGGCCATCGCCATCGGGGGCGGCGGTTCCGGAGGGGGCGCGCACACGTTGCAAGAATGGTACGACTGCCATGGACGAGACCTCGGTCTGAGGCGCATTCTCCTAACCATGCTGACATTGTCGGGAGTAGGAGAATGATGACGCGAATGGCTCCGATTCTGCTGTTGGCCGTGGCCTCTGGCGTGTCGGCACAGAGCGGCGTTTTACGACCGAGCGCTCAGAAGCCGAAAGCGGACCTGATCTTTAGCCACGGCAACATCTACACCGGGGTGGTCGATGCGGCTTCTTCGTTAGGCGCGGGCAAGCGCTCCGAGGCGCTGGCGGTCATTGGCGACCGGATCCTCGCAGTGGGGACGCGCGACGAGATCATGAAGCTGAAAGGGCCCGAGACGAAGATCGTGGATCTGGATAGTCACTTCGTCATGCCCGGCTTCAATGACGCCCACATGCGCTTGGCCAGCGCCGGTCTGGAGAAGATGAACGTGAACCTAGTCGGCGCCAAAACGCTGGATGAATTCCGCGAACGCTTGCGAGTCAAGTGCGAAGCCGCCGAGCCCGGGGAATGGGTAGTCGGGGAAGGCTGGGACGAAACTCTGTGGCCGGTCAAGACTCTGCCCACACGCTGGGATCTGGATGAAGTGAGCGGCAAACATCCGGTTTACCTCGAACGCGTGGACGAACACATTGGCGTTGCCAACACTCGCGCCTTGCAACTCGCCAGCATCACCGTCGCCAGTCGCGATCCGGAAGGTGGAAAGATCGATCGCGATGACTCCGGCACGCCCAACGGCATTCTGCGCGAGATGTTGCCTGCGATACAGGCAGTGATTCCCAAACCGACGCACGAGAAGCGGCGGCAAGCCATCGAACTGGCCCTTGCGGATCTGGCCAGTCACGGGATCACTTCCTCGCAGGACTTTTCGCAGTGGGAAGACTTTCAGATTTACGAGGAACTCGAGCACGAGGGAAAGCTGACGGCGAGGATTTCAGAGTGGCTGGATTTCGACAACTCGATTGAAGACCTGAATCGCAAGCGCAGCTCGCATCCCGCGTCCGACAACATGCTCCACACCGGAATGCTGAAGGCCTTCCTGGATGGTTCGCTCGGCTCGAAGACGGCCGCGTTGCTTGAGCCCTACAGCGATGATCCGAACAACAGCGGTCTGCCGCAATACGAAGCAACCAAGCTGAACGCGATGACCAAGGAGCGAGTGCTGGCGGGATATCAGATCGGCTTCCACGCCATCGGCGACAAAGCGGTGCAGTTGGCGCTCGACACGTTTGCCGAGGCGGAGAAGGCGGCGAAAGAAGGCAAAGTGAAAGCGGCCGACGGCGGGGCCAATTACCGGCTTCGCATCGAGCACGCGCAGGTCACCACGGCGCAGCAGATTTTGCGTTTCAAGGATCTCAAGGTGATCGCCTCCATGCAGCCGAGCCACTTGCTCACGGATATGAACTGGGCCGAGTCGCGTCTGGGCCCGAAGCGCGCGGAGCATTCCTATGCGTGGGCGGAGTTCCTGCGCCACGGGGTGGTGCTGGCCTTTGGCACGGATTATCCGGTCGAACCGGTTTCGCCGTTTCGCGGGCTCTACGCGGCGCTTACCCGCATGAGCGAAGACGGAAAGAAAAGTTATTATCCCGCGGAGAAACTGAACATCGAGCAGGCGATCGCCGCCTACACGACGGGCGCGGCGTTTGCCGAATTCGCCGAGAAGCAAAAAGGCAAGCTGGAGCCGGGCATGCTGGCCGACTTTGTCGTTCTCGATCAGGACATTACGGCAGTCTCACCGCCGAAAATCCTGGAGACGAAAGTTCTGCGTACGGTGGTCGGCGGCAGGACCGTATTCGAGGCCAAGTAGAAGCGGGTCACCGGATCCCATGACTTCGAAAGAACGGGAACGCGAGTTCCTGATCGGCGCCCCACTGGCGATTGTCCCGGCTTTGCTGTTCCTTCCTGCCGTGATGTTCCTGATCGTCTTTCCCCAGGTGACGCACGGGCGGGCGATTGGGCTGTTCGTGTTGCCGGCCTGCGCGCTGGCGGGTAGTGTCGGGTTGTGGAAGCTGGCGACGGGCGCGGTGCAGAAGCCGTGGGGAATATTCAACGTTCTGAGCTTTGGAGCGCTGCTGGTGCTGCTGGTCATCGCCGGCTATACCGGATTGTTCCTGGCGCTGATGACACTGAAACTCTAGGGGGTTGTGTGGGGACGGGGCTCCGCTCCGTCCCGGCGGGGCGAAGCCCCGCCGCCACAACACCCTTCCCTTGGGCCTGGCGTTCGTGGCTAACGCGAACTGCATTTTCTGCGTCTAAGGATTTGGCGGCCTTCGACCGATTCCTGCCTGGGGCGAAGGTATAATAAAAAATTGGGCAGTCTTAGTGGGCAGTCTTAGGAGGAAAGAAATGGATTCGCGCGAAAGCGCTTTTTGGGTACGTCTCAAAGCCAACCGTTGGGCGTACATGTTTACGATTCTGGCGACGCTGGCGGTTGGAATTCTGATTGGCACGATTGTCTCCTATGGAGTGAAAGGCAAGGAGGGACAGAAGTCGTCGGATGC
>JBEKWL010000072.1:0-17500 GCA_049513095.1 Terriglobales bacterium | reverse complement strand
TGCGCTTGCGTCTGCTGCGCGGCCATGGACTGCTGCGCCGCTTGCATGTCCTCGAATTCCTTGCTCAGCTTGGCGAGGCGGACTTTGAGTTCGTCCATGGTGTCGTTCAGCGCCTGAATCTGGCCGGAGATCTGGTCGACTTGTGCGGCGCGATCCTGCTGTTGTTTGTTGACGGAAGTTTGCAACTCGCCGATGGCGGCGCTCACTTTGTTGGCGGCGTCGGTGTTGTGCTCGAGCAGATTCTTCATGACGCCCATGCGCTCATCAAAGGACCGCATCATCGTGGTCATCTGCTGCTGCAACTGGGTGACCTGGGTTTGCAGTTCGATGATTTCCTTGCTGGCGCCGTAGGCGGGAGTGATCCAGATCGTGAGGAACAAAGCGAGAACAAGCGGAATGCGATTCGATTTCATAATTAACCCTATTGGATGTCAAAAGCCGCTGAACGTCCAGCGGGCGAAACGCGAGAAAGCAAGAACTGCTAAAGCCGCCGTCTGTTTGGCACACTTACGGCGCGGCTGAAGCTGCGCCCCTGCAAAACCAAGTCCGCGCCCTTCAAAACAAAATCAACCTTCGAGTTTTCTGGGCAACTTGCTAGAAAGCCAGGACGGGCGAGACGCCCGTCCCTCCACTTTCTCAGTTTATTTTTCGTACACGAAGTGTCCGCGGCGGTTTTGCTGCCAGCAGCTTTCGTTCGACTCGGTGCAGAACGGTTTCTCTTTGCCGTAGCTGAAGGTCTTGATACGATCGCCGGTCACTCCAGCCTGGATGAGGGCATTCTTCACCGCGTCGGCGCGATTGGTGCCCAGGGCCAGGTTATATTCGGTCGAGCCGCGCTCGTCGCAGTGTCCCTCGATGGTGAATCGAATGTTGGGATGCTGTTGCAGGAACTGTGCGTCGTGCTGCAAGGAGCCTTGCTCGGCCGCGCGCACATCGTACTTGTCGTAATCGAAGTAAATGTCCTTCACGTTTTGCGCGAAGAGTTCCTGTTCTGTGGCATTGGAAACTGTTGTTGGCGGCGGCGGGGGTGCGCGGTTGACGGTCACGCGAGCGGTGGCGTCCTGGATTCCGCCGGCGCCTTTTGCGATGAGATGGTAGGTGGTTGAGTCGGCGGGAGTAACCTGACGCGAGCCGCTCGAGTCCACTGGGCCGATGCCGTCGATGCTGATGTCGGTCGCGTTCGTGGTCTGCCAAGTCAGGGTTGTCGATTGGCCCTGATCGAGAGTATTCGGGTTCGCCGACAACGAGGCTGTGGGAGCCGTTGGTGCGGGGGGCGGCGGGGGCGGCGGCGGTGGGAGCTTGTGTGTCCCGCATGCGCCCAGGAACATGATCGTGCCGAGTGCGAATACGAGGGTGAGCCATCTCGTCATCATTATTGTCATTGTCATTCTCGTTGTTATTGCGTGCTTCACTGAATCCTCTTTTCTGTGCGCCCGCGTTGTGGCTTGCAGTTTGCAGATTCGCGGCAGGGCGCACTCTGGGCCAGCCGCACAACCATGCTTCTTAACAGCCCGTGATCAAACTCCAATTTCCGACCTCAGCGCCTGAAGGCGCTTTCATGGCGTAGCTCCTGCGGCACGCCGGAAGGCGTGCCCTGATACGAACCTCACTTGCCACCACACCCTGTTAACCCAATCTACTTCCAACTCCAGTTGGGCTGTGTGTTGACGCCCGTAAAAGTCAACTGCTTCACATTGGTGCCGTCCGCCAGCATGGTCCATATCTGGTCGCTGCCCGAGCGGTGAGACTGAAACACAATATGCCGCCCGTCCGGAGACCAGCAGGGAAAATCGTTGCGCCCGGCGTCGTGGGTGAGTTGCACCCACTGCTTGCTGGCGACGTCCATCAGATAGAGGTCGTTGGAACCCGGCTCTCCGGGCCCGTACTTGCGCATCCAGGAGAAGGTGAGAAACTGCCCGTTGGGCGACCAGTTGGGAGAAACCGCGTAGCCTTGATCGGTGATGCGCTGCAGATTGGTGCCGTCGGCTTCCATGGTATAGATCTGCGGCAGGCCGGTGCGTCCGCTGACGAAAGCGATCTGGGCGCCGGTCTTGCGGTTCCAAGTGGGAGAAACGTCCGGGCCTTTATCGTTGGTCAGGCGAAGCGAGTTTCCTCCGGATGCGTCCACCACGAAAATGTTGGGATAGCCGTTGCGCGAGGAGGAGAACGCGATCTTGCCCTCGGGCGACCACGACGGAGAAAGGTTCATACCTCCAAAGCGCGGGAAGCTGACCATGCGGTTGAGATCGAATGAGTACATCATGATTTCCCAACCACCCTTGTTGATCGAGCTGAAGGCGAGACGCGAGCCATCGGGCGAGATGCGGGGCGACAGGGAAATGCTTCCCAGGTGCGTGATCTGCTGCTGGTTGTTGCCATCGTAGTCCATCATCCAGACTTCTTTGTGGCCAGTGCGCTCGCTGACGAAGTAGATCTTGGTTTCGGCAATTCCGGGTACGCCTCCGCCCAGGCGGAAGATGATTTCGTCGGCAAACTTGTGCGCGATCACGCGCACCGCGTCGTTCGTTGCGTTATCGACGTACTGCTTGCCGAGTACTTGCGGCGACTTCTCATTCTTCACGTCATAGAGCCACCCCTGCACCGTTGCTTTGCCGGCGGCTGCGCCCAGGTTGCCGAAAGCGAGCATGGAGGTGTTGGGCGGCGGGGAATTCCAGGCCTGGAAATTGACTTCGGAGGGTTGCCCCGGCTCCTGCAGCGGATAAAAACTCTTGGAGACTAGATCGAAGATTCCGGCGTTGTCGAGGTCGTTCCAGAGCGTGTCGTTGAAGGTCTTCAGCAGTTCGGCGTTCTTGGCGTCGGTGGTCGAGGGTTTGAAGCCGGATGCGGCGAGGCGCACGCGCTCGACGCCGAGCCCGGTGCCGGTGCGAATCCAGTCCTGCGCGGAGCTGGTGGCCGCCAACAGAAGGAACAGCGTGACAACCGCGATAACAGCGTGACGACGAATTGGTCGAGCCGCGTTACTCAAGTTTGTGCTCCCTATTTGGTCGTTGGTCGTCAGTCGTTGGTCGCTAGCAAACCGTAGCAAGACTCCAAATCTCTGGCCTCAGCGCCTGAAGGCGCTTTCATAACCCAGGCGCTGTGGCACGCCTGAAGGCGTGCCCTGATACGAAGCCGTATTCGCACTGCGGATCTTAGCAAACCCTCCGAACGACTAGCGACTGACGACTGACCTACCTCTTGTAATCGAACCAGAATTCTACCGACACTTTGCTTCCCGAGTAATCCGGCGGCAGCGGGCCGAAGTTATCAATGCGTTGAAGCGCCCGGACCGCCGACTGGTCCAGCGAGGGCACACCGCTCGACTGCTCGATTTGGACATTCGATGGGTGTCCGTCGCGTGCGATATCGAACGTCAGATAAACGCGTTTCGCCTCGGCGATGCGCGGGTCCACTTCGTACTTCAGCCAGTTTTCGGTGACTTTCCGCTGCACGGCTTGTACGTACCAAGAAAATCGGCTGCCGAAATCGCCACCACTTCCGGTAAATCCAAATCCGCCCTTGGCGCCTCCCGCGCTCATGGTGTACGGGCCGCTGACCGGCCCACCCTCGCCATACGGAATTTGATTCGACTCGGGGGGTTCTGGTTCCGGCTTCCTTTGGGTAGCGCTGGCCACAGGTTTGGGTTTGACCTTCGTGTTCTTGTCGGGAATCGGAATCGCTTCTGGTTCCTTTTCCTGAACCGTCGGCTGCGACTTCGAGAGCCCCTTGGATTCCGTTGCCAGGACATTCGTTGTCTCTGCGGGATTGGCGGGCAAGGGAACCGAGCTCACGAGCGTTGCTCCCATGGCATCTCCTCCTCCGCCGCTGCCCCAGCCTTCACCGCGGACGCCGTGAATGAACGTGGTATAGAGCACGACAAATGTCGCGAACGCCAGATGCAAACCGAGCGACCAGGCCAGAGGCCGGCTTAACTGGCCGTGTTCGGAGTAGATATCTATTCTAGTCACCCTAACGCCTCTACGTCGCCCAGCGGCTGTGTTAACTGGCCTGTGCTCAACCGCTTACTTTGTCGGACTCAGCTACCCCGGATCGCCGTAATCCCTTAATCAGAAGCCAAAAGCCCATTGTTACTTCGAAAATAGTGATGGGTACGTAACAGCCCGGGAAAACTATATCCGCGAAGTGGGGGAAAATGATGAAAGCGAAAGTACATGTCGCTACCAGCAAGGACGAAAACACTCCCCAGGCAGCCAATGCTCTAGGGATATAGTTTGACTTAAACCACAAATAGCTAAAAACTGTAGATCCCAATCCAAAAAACATCAAGCCAATGTTGTATCCGGCGTCATGCGCGCCAATGTGTGACCTCGCTAGTGCCTGCAATTGATCCGTTCTAAATGCCTGCAAGTAATCAACACCGCTCAAGAGCCGCAGTACATCAAAACTATTGAGCGTCATAACGACACAAATTGAAGCCTCTACGAGCCTCAAGAATGCCGCAAGCAAGGCAAGGTTTTGATTTATCGGTTTGAGAATCACGTAAAGAGCTGTGAGTAGTACGACAATGCCCGCGAAGGTAATTAGATCGCAGGTGATGCTGATACGAAATAATCGTTCAGACGCCATAATATTCCGAGCGGTTTCCGCGGCATTGTCGAAGACAATGAGATGGGCGCGGACATAAAACTGAGCAAAGACTGCGGTTATAAAGATGAATAGGTAAGTAAATCCCGCGACTCTTGCAGCTTTGCGTTGTGACTCGTCGATAGCGCTGATTGTCATTTCATTTTCTTCCTAATATAGATTTCTTCTCAGGAAGTGCTGACGTATCGGGCATTCTTCATCTTCAGTATCAGTGCCGGCCGCCATGGGTATCCATCGGCTGGGTAACGATGCTCACGTTGCTGATGCCTGACTGCTTGATGGCGTCCATCACGGTGGCGAAGGCGCCAAACGGGACATCTTCATCGGAACGCAAAAAGATCGACTGGTGCTGCGGGTCACGAATCTTCTTTTTCAGAGTCGCTCCGATCTGGTTGATGTTGATGGGGTCGTTACCGAGAAAAACTTTTTGCGATTTATCGATGCTGATCACGAGGCGCTCTTCGGTGATCTCTTTGACGGTGCGGGTGTGGGGCACGTTGACTTCGATCCCGGACTGCAGCACCGGCGCGGTCACCATGAAAATGATGAGCAGCACGAGGACGACATCCACCAGGGGCGTGATATTGATGTCGGCGAGGGCGGTCTGGGTGCGTCCGTTGGCGGAGGTGAAAGCCATCAGCGCCTCGCCTCAGTTACCGGTGGCGGTTGTTCTAGCTCGAGCGCCTGTCGCTCAACCAGGTTAAGCATTTCCAGGGCAAAGTCGTCGTTGCGCGACGCCATTTCGCGAATGGAGCCAATGAGAAGGTTGTAGGCGATCACCGCCGGGATGGCTGCAGCCAACCCCGCGGCGGTTGTTACCAGAGCTTCAGAGATTCCCGGAGCGACCGCGCGCAAAGTGGCCGCACCGGCCGTGCCCAGGCCGTGGAAGGCGTCGATGATTCCCCAGACGGTTCCGAACAATCCGATAAACGGCGTAACGGCGCCCGTAATTGCCAGCCACGGGACATTGCGTTCAAGGCGAGTGATCTCCTCGGAAGACGCGATCTGCATGGCGCGCTGAATGGCCGCGAGGTTGTGGATGCCGCCCGTCATTCCCATCTGGCGTTTGAACTCGGCGACTGCGCCTTCAAATACTCCCACCAGCGGGCTGGGACGGAACTGTTCGGCAAGCGAGGCGATGTCCTGCAAACGCTTCGCCTTGCGGAAGACGCGGACGAAGCGCCCGCTCTGCCCTTGGGCGCGGTGGATCAGCCGCCACTTGGAAAGAATCACGGCCCAAGAGAGCACACTGAAGGCGATGAGCAGGAGGAGCACGGTCTTGGCGACCGGACCGGTCTGAAGGACGAGATCAACGATTTCGCCGCCGACAAACAACAGGAGGACGGAAGAAAAATGCATTGGTTTAGGGAGAGCCCTGTTCAAGATTATAGACCAGGGTGGCGGCGCGCCCCACCAGGGTACCGCATCGGTCAATGCGGTGTTGGGTTGCTTGCATCTGTGTTGGGCCGCGACAGCTCTTAGTTCGGAATGACTGCTTCCCCTATATTTGAATTAGCGCTTTCCTCACCTTTGGCGTTGACCGCAGTTGCGACGTAATAGTAAGTCGTCCCGGACACAACCGTATTGTCTGTGTAGCTGGTCGAGGAAGCCAGCGCGGTATTCATTTGCTGGTAAGGGCCTCCGGAGACAGTGCCGCGGAACACGTTGTATCCCACCGGGCTCCCGCCCCCTGCATCCCAGGAAAGATCGACGGTATGGGAACTCTGGGCCACGCCCGTACCGGCCAACTGATCGACGGTTGGCGAGTTTGTTGCATTGCTGGTGAACCCCGCTTGGCCGGAAGCAGCGCCGGAGGCGTTCGGCGTGAATTGAATGGTGACGGGGACGCTCTGTCCAGCCGGAATCGTCATCGGCAGGCTCAGCCCGAGTATGGCGAACTCGGAGCTCGTCGACCCATCCGACGAGATGGTTACGGCAGCATTCGCGGCGGTGAGCGTAGCCTTTAGGCTGGCACTCGACCCCACTGTGACGCTGCCGAAATTCAGGGTTGCAGGCGTCACTCCCAGTGCCGGTGCCGCACTGTTTTTGGACACGCCCGTCCCCGTGAGATCGATTGAGAGTGTAGAATCCTTGGCCGTACTCTTGAGCGTCATGACCCCGGTGTTGGATGCACCGGCAAGCGGCTTGAAGATGACGGGCAACTCGACGCTCGCCCCGGGCTGGATCTCGATTGGCAGAGTGAAAGTGCCGTACCAGAACACGTTGCTCCCACCTCTCGATTTGTACGTGATGCTCAGCGCTGTGCTGCCGGTGTTCGTGAGTTCGATGGAATAGGTACTGGAAGCGCCAACCACAACATTACCGAAGGCATGACTGCAAGGGTTGCATTGAAGTTGCTGCGCCCATGTGGACGCAGGCGCAAGGCAAAACAGAAGCGATGCGACTACGAATAGGATTAGGACTGGAGGGGAGGATCGCATGGATCAATTTTCACGAAGCGCTGAGTCTCGAGGCAAAATCGGAAGTGCATTTGTTGTAATGACTTGTACATGCCACTTTGAGCACGGGGCGGCCTGTTTCGCGCACCCCCGTGGAGGCGGTCTGTGCTATCCTGCGCGTAAATTACAGATCGCGTAGATTAGAGATCGCTGAATTAAGGATTGTCCTGAATTCAAGGATGGGTATGAACTTCGGTATGAACTGAAGATCGTTAGGACCCTTGTGCTGGCCGAACTTCGACTCGAAAATTATGCGGTGATCGACAATGTCGTGATCGAATTCGCGGCTGGTCTGAATCTTCTGACCGGCGAGACCGGAGCGGGGAAGTCGATTCTGATTGACGCGCTGGGATTGCTGCTGGGGGAAAAAGCGTCTTCGGATGTGATCCGCACGGGTGCGGAGAGGGCCGTGGTTGCTGCAGTGTTTGAGAGCGCCGGAGCGGCGGCGCATGCCATCGAAGGGATACTCGAGACGAACGGTCTGGACGCGGAGAATGGCTCGCTGATTCTGCGGCGTGAGATTGCTCCAGGCGGTAAGGGGCGGGTCTTCATCAATAATCAGCCCGCGACGGTGGCGGTGCTGAAACAGATTGCGCCGCACCTGGCGGTGATCCACGCGCAGAATGAATCCATCGTAAACTTCGATGCAGCGGCGCGGCAGGATCTGCTCGACGCTTATGCTGGAGTCGAGTTGAAGGAAGTATCCGGCGCGTTCGCGCACTGGAAGCAGATTCGCGGGCGCATCGCCGAACTCGAACAGGACGAGCAGGACCGTATGCGGTTGCTGGACCTGTGGAACTTCCAGTGCCGTGAAATCGAAGAGGCGCGGCTGCGGGCGGGCGAAGATGAGCAACTGGAAGCCGAGAAGCGCGTTTTAGCCAATGCCGAGAAAATCTACGGCGCGGCCATCAATGCCTTCGACCTGCTGTATGAGGGCAACGCCTCCACTTCGTCGAGCCTGCGTGCCGCGCAGAAGCACCTGGAGGAACTAGCTCGTTATGAGCCGAAGTTTCAGGAAGCGCTCGCGGAGTTGGAGTCGGCGCGCATCAGCGTCGAAGATGTGGGCGCGACGCTGCGCGATTATGCCGGGGGAATCCAGGCGTCGCCGGAGCGTCTCGCCGAACTTGAAGAGCGCTTGGCTCTGCTGGATCGTCTAAAGCGCAAGTACGGTCCTACTCTCGAGCAAACCATTGCTTTTGGCGACGACGTCCGGCGCAAACTCTCCGAGATGGAGAATAAAGATCAAGTACTCCTTGAACTGCGGGCGATGCTAGCCGTGACTGCCGAGGAGTATCGCAAAGCCGCGCGCGTCGTCTCTCGCAAACGGGTTGAGGCGGGACGGAAATTAGAGAAGATGGTTGAGGCGGAGATCCACGACCTCGCCATGCGCGCCAGTTTTCGCATCGTCGTCGAGGAGGGCGAAGGAGAGGAGCATTGGACGTCTTCGGGTATCAATCAGGTCGTCTATCGCATCTCGACCAACGCGGGAGAGGCGATGCGCCCGCTGGAGCAGATTGCCTCGGGCGGCGAACTTTCGCGCGTCATGCTGGCGTTGAAGGCGAGCGTCGAAGCGGGGACGAATCCGGCGGGGAAGAAGAACTTGGCGGCGGCGCAGCGGACATTAGTTTTTGACGAGATTGATACCGGCATCGGAGGCCGCGCCGCAGAAGCCGTGGGGAAGAAGTTGAAGGCGCTCTCCAAAGGCAATCAGGTGCTCTGCGTCACCCACCTGCCGCAGATCGCAACCTTTGCCGACCACCACTACCTGATCGAGAAACGTGAGGCCGCGGGCCGCGCGAAGACCACTGTCCGTCAAATTACCGGGGAAGAACGCACCGAAGAAGTGGCGCGGATGCTGTCGGGGGCGAAGCTTACCGAGACTTCGCGGAAACATGCGGAGCAGATGATAAAGGCGAATGGGTGAGTGAATAGGTTGAGTACACGCAGGGCGCTTTTGCGTCGCTGACTGATCGCGAACTGAAGGATCTGGGGTTCGAGCAGTAGCGTGTTGCCCAGCGCTAGAGAGTGAGAACTCGGTCGTCCCTCCGGGACTCGAAATCATTTGGTTCACTTTTCCCAGCGCTCAAGCGCTGGGCTAAGCTCGGTCGCCCCTCCGGGGCTTGTTCTCGATGTCCCCGGGCCCTTCTCGACGTAGAAGATGAACACCACATAGGTACCCCCCCCGTTCACCTGCCGGATTTCCCGGCCCGCTGCTAATCCTCACAGCCTCAAAGGCTTACATTGACCCGCGGGTGCATCTTTCGATACCCTTAGAGCATCGTTTCCAACGAAAACGTGTACTCTAGTGGGTAGTGGGGGGAGCAACTTGTCTGAGGCCAAGAGCTTACTGTTATTGAAGCCGCGCGGATTCTGCGCTGGAGTGGTGCGGGCTATCGATATTGTGCGGATTGCGCTGGAGGCGTTTGGGCGGCCGATTTATGTGCGGAAGGAAATCGTCCACAACCGCTTCGTGGTGGAGGAACTACAGGAGAAGGGCGCAATTTTTGTCGATAGCGTGGACGAAGTGCCAGAGGGCGAACGCGTCATCTATAGCGCACACGGGGTTTCTCCGGAAGTGAGGGAAGCGAGCAAGCTGCGCAAGCTGCGGGTGATCGATGCGACCTGTCCGCTGGTCACCAAGGTGCATGTGGAGGCGGTGAAGTTCGCGCGGGAAGGCTATTCGCTGATCCTGATCGGGCATCGCGATCATGACGAAGTGATTGGCACGCTCGGCGAGGCGCCGGCGGTGACTCAAGTGGTGGGGTCGCCAGCGGAAGTGGCGTCGGTGACGTTGCCGGATCCTAGTCGCGTCGCGTACTTGACGCAGACGACGCTCAGCCTGGATGAGACGCGCGACATTATCGTCGCGCTGCGCAAGCGGTTTCCGAACATCAAGGGTCCGGCGGCGCAGGACATCTGCTATGCCACGGAAAACCGGCAGGTCGCCGTGAAGCATGTCGCCTCCGATGCCGATTTGCTGCTGGTGGTTGGCTCCGACAATAGTTCGAATTCCAAGCGGTTGGTGGAAGTTGCTCGCAGTTTGGGCACCCCGGCGCATCTAATTGATGACTGCCGCAATATTCGGCCGCAGTGGTTGAATGAAGTGAAGACGGTGGCCCTGACCGCGGGAGCATCGGCTCCCGAGCATCTGGTGCAGGAAGTGGTGCAGTACCTGGCGGGACAGGGCTTTGGCGACGTGCAGGAGTTGGAAATCATGCCGGAAAATGTACGTTTTGGATTGCCGCCGGAGATCGTGGAAACGATTGCCGCGGCACCGGCTGTAGCCGTGGAGTCGTAGATGGAAGAATCCTCCCCCTTGAGTTCGGCCTCTGCGCCGCAAATGCGATTTGGAAAGATTGATGACCTGGGGAGCCGGGTCGCGGTCGCCGTCGATGCGGCCCGCAACTATCTTTTCTCGCAGCAGCACGAAGAGGGTTACTGGTGTGGAGAACTGGAAGCTGACACCACCCTCGAGTCCGATTACATCCTGCTCCATGCGCTGCTTGGCACGGGCAACCAGGAACGCATCGGCAAGGCCGCTCGCTACATCCTGAACCAGCAGAATACAGATGGAGGTTGGAGCACCTACCCCGGCGGTCCATCCCACATCGGCGCTTCGGTGAAGGCCTACTTCGGGCTGAAACTGGCTGGATTTACAGCGGATCACCCGGCGCTGGCACGCGCCCGCAAGAAGATTCTCGAAATGGGTGGCGTGACCGAAGTCAATACATTTACCAAGATCTATCTGTGTTTCTTTGGGCAGTACGATTACGATGCGGTGCCCGCGGTTCCGCCGGAGATCGTGCTCTTTCCCAACTGGTTCTGGTTCAATATCTACGAAATTTCTTCGTGGTCGCGGGTCATCCTGGTGCCGCTTTCGATTTGCTACGCGAAGAAGCCGTTCAAGAAAATTCCCGACGAAATGGGCGTGGAAGAGCTCTTTGTCGGCGGACGCGACAAGTCGCGCATGCATTTGCACTGGGCCAAGAAGCGGATATCCTGGCGCAACTTCTTCTTGGTGCTGGATCGGATTACCCACTGGGCGGAACGTGTGCACATCCGCCCGCTGCGCTCGCTGGCTCTGAAGAGGGCGGAGAAGTGGATGCTAGAGCGTTTCGAGATGAGCGATGGGCTGGGAGCGATTTATCCCGGACTCCTGAATTCGACCATTGCTCTGCGCTGCCTGGGGTATTCCGTCGACGATCCGCAGGTCATTCGAGCTCTTGATGAGTTTGAAAAGCTGGGCATCGAAGAAGGCGACACTTTCCGCATGCAGCCCTGCAAGTCTCCGGTGTGGGATACGGCATACGCGCTGTTTGCCTTGGGTGAGGCTGGGGTTCCGGCGAGCGATCCGCGGCTGGTGAAATGCGCCGATTGGATGCTGCAGAAGCAGGTGCGCAAGCCCGGAGACTGGAAGATCAAGAATCCGAAAGGCGAACCGGGCGGCTGGTACTTCGAGTTCAACAATGAGTTTTATCCGGACGTGGACGACACTGCCATGGTGTGCCTGGCGTTGAGCCGGGTCGAGCATCCGAATGGGCGCTACCAGAGCGAATCGGTGCAACGGGCGATTGACTGGATTTTGTCGATGCAGTGCAAAGATGGAGGCTGGGCGTCGTTCGACAAAGATAACGATCGCATGGTGTTCCAGTACGTGCCCTTTGCCGATCACAACGCCATGCTTGATCCCGCGACCGTCGACATTACGGGCCGGATTCTGGAGTGTCTGGCGACTTATGGATACGACCAGAACCATCCGGCGGTGAAGCGGGCGATCAAGTTTATTCGTAAACAGCAGGAGCCGGATGGAAGCTGGTTCGGACGCTGGGGCGTGAACTACATCTACGGCACGATGCAGGTGTTGCGCGGCCTGGAAGCCATGGCCGTGGATCGCAACGATCCCATGATCCAGCAGGCGGCGGAGTGGCTGCGATCGGTGCAGAATGCCGATGGCGGCTGGGGCGAGACGGTGGCATCCTATGACGATGCCAACCTTCGCGGGCAGGGCGAAAGCACAGCTTCGCAGACCGCATGGGCAATCATGGGGCTGCTGGCCGCAGGCGACACGCGCAGCGAATGCGTGGCCCGTGGCATGGTTTATCTACTGCGCACGCAAAACAAAGACGGTTCGTGGGACGAGCCTTTCTGCACCGGAACCGGTTTCCCGCGCGTGTTCTATCTGAGATACCACCTGTACCGCGAGTATTTCCCGCTGATCGCGCTCACGACTTATTCGAAGGTGATGGCGGAGAAGGGCAGCAGTTAGCCATCAGCCGTCAGCTATCAGCATGCAGTCATCGCGCGGAGTTGGGACCAGAAAGCTGAGAGCTGAATGCTAGCTTTCGTTACCGGCGCCACGGGATTTCTGGGCAGTCATGTTGCGCGTGTCCTGGCCGAACAGGGAGCCGAGTTGCGGCTGCTGGTGCGGCCGACGAGCGATCTGCGCAACATTGATGGCCTGAGCGCTGACCGAGTTGTCGGCGACCTGCGCGACGGGGCCTCGATTGAGAAGGCGCTTTCCGGTTGCGACGTCGTATTTCACGTGGCGGCGGATTACAGGCTGTGGGTGCGCGGGCGAGATTCCGTCGAGATGTATCGCTCGAATGTCGAGGGCACGCGTTCTTTGCTCGAAGCTGCGCGAAAACAAGGCATACGGCGTATCGTGTACACGTCGAGTGTGGCTACCATGGGCTTTGTCTCGAACGAAGCAGCTGCCTTGCTGCGCTCGGCTTGGACGGGCGAGGGCGCCCGTCCCTCCACGGGCACAGTGGCGGATGAAGAGAGCCCGGTGTCGCTGGCGGATATGATCGGGCACTACAAGCGTTCGAAGTTCATGGCGGAGCAAGTGGCAGTCGAGGCAGCGCGAGCCGGAGTCGATGTGGTGATTGTGAATCCCACGACGCCGATTGGCGAGCGCGATATTAAGCCGACTCCGACGGGGCGAATCGTCGTGGATTTCTTGAAGCGAAAATTCCCGGCGTACGTGGAAACCGGATTGAACCTGGTGGATGCGACCGAATGTGCCCGCGGTCATATTCAGGCGCTGGAGAAGGGAAGATCGGGTGAGCGCTACATCCTGGGCGGAGAGAATCTTACGCTGAAGCAGATTCTGGACCGGCTGGCCGCGATTACGGGCTTGCCGTCGCCGACCGTGAAGCTGCCTTACATTCTTGCGCTGGCGGCTGGAGTGGTGGACGAGATGGTGACCGGCCGGGTACTGGGCCGCGAGCCGCGCGCGACGATTGACGCCGTGCGCATGGGACGCAAGATGATGTTTGTGAGTTCAGCGAAAGCGGAGCGGGAACTGGGCTGGCGGACGGTTCCAGCCGATGGGGCCTTGCGCCGGTCGGTGGACTGGTTCCGTGGCAACGGGTATGTCTAGGATTGCCATCATAGCCGCTATGGAGCGCGAGGTGAGACCGCTGATCCGAAGCTGGAAGGTCAGAATGATCGAACAGGGGGGACGGCGATATCGTCTTTTTGAAAATGGCGAAACAGTTCTGGCATGCGGCGGGATTGGAGCCGAAAGCGCGCGCCGTGCTACCGAGGCGGTGATTCGGGAAGTTAGCCCGGTGCGGGTGATCTCAGTTGGTTTTGCCGGAGCCCTGGATAGTTCCCTGCGGGTCGGGCATGTTTTTGAGCCACGCACGGTGATCAATGCTGCCGATGGCGCCCGAACAGAAATCGGATCGGGCGATGGAATACTAGTGAGTTCCGCGACCGTGGCCGGCAAGGAGCAGAAGATTCGATTCGGTAAAGCTTATGGAGCGAGTGCGGTGGACATGGAGGCGGCAGCCGTCGCGCAAGGAGCACAGGCACGGGGAGTCGAGTTCGGAGCTTTGAAAGCCATCTCCGACGCCGCCGACTTCAACCTGCCCGCGCTGGATCGCTTTGTGGGGCACGACGGGAGCTTTCGCTCCGTCAGTTTTGCTTGCCATGTGGCGCTGCGGCCCTGGCTGTGGGGGACGACCATTCTGTTGGCGCGAAACAGCTCCAAGGCAAGTCATGCTCTTTGCGGCGCGCTCGTGAATTATCTCGGTCGTGAGACTGTCGGTCGTCAGACGTTGCCTGCTGAGTCTTTGGTAGCCGAATCGAAGCAATAGGGGAAACAATAAGTCTGCTATGGCAATTGCTCGGACATCGACGTTGGCCGTTGAGAACGAAAGGCACGAGATACCTTCCACGATGAGGGCCGCGGTGTATCGTGGCGTGAACGATGTGCGCCTGGAGGAAGTGCCTGTGCCTGAAATCGGGCCTGGGGAGATTCTGGTTCGAGTCCACACCTGCGGGATCTGCGGGACCGACCTTAAAAAGATTGCTACTGGCTCCCACTCCGCGCCGCGTATTTTTGGTCACGAAACCGCAGGCATCGTCGCGAAATTAGGCAAAGGTGTTCGCAAGTTCAGCGTCGGCGAACGCGTGGTTGTGTTTCATCACATCCCGTGTGGAGAGTGTTATTACTGCCGCCACAAAACCTTCGCCCAGTGCGCCACTTACAAGAAGGTCGGATGCACGGCAGGGTTCGAGCCGTCGGGTGGAGGATTTGCGGAATACGTCCGGGTGATGGACTGGATTGTGGAGAAGGGAACGGTGCGCATCCCGGACGGCGTCAGTTTTGAGCAGGCATGCTTTGCCGAGCCGGTGAATACATGCATCAAAGGTATTGAGATCCTTCGTCTCGAAGCGGGGGAGACGGTGCTGGTGATCGGGCAGGGTCCGATTGGTCTGATCCTGGCGAACTTGGCGAAGCGGGCGGGGGCTCGGGTGATTACTTCCGATTTGTATCCAGCGAGGCTTACAATAGCTAGTAGCTTCGACCTGAAACTGACAATTGACGCTTCCAAGGCTGACGCCGGTCAGACCGTGCGCGGAATGACTGAGGGGCGCGGGGCTGACGCCGTGATTTTGGCAGTCGGCGGGAGTGGCCTGATCCGCCCTGCTATGGATGCGACGCGTCCAGGAGGTCGGGTGTTGCTGTTCGCGCAGACGGTGCGGGGCGAGGCCACGATTGATCCGGCGGCAGTGTGCGTGGACGAGAAGGCTTTGCTGGGATCCTACAGCGCGTCTTTTGAGTTGCAGGAGGAGTCAGTGCGCTACGTCATGAACCGTGAAATGGATCTGGAACGGCTTATCAGCCACCGTTTCCCGCTGCAAAGCGGTGTGGAAGCGCTGAACCTGGCTGCCCATCCTCGACCGGACTCGATGAAGATCGTCATCCAGCCGGGCAGCGCGTGGGAAGGACATCAACTGTGAATGGCAAGATGACGGCTGCCGTACTCTACGGCAAAGAAGATATCAAGATTGAAAGGGTGCCGATCCCGCGTGTGGGTGATGGCGAAGTTCTGGTAAAGGTCCACGTCGCGCTCACCTGCGGCACGGATTTGAAGGTGTATCAGCGCGGCTATCATGCCCGCATGATTGTGCCGCCGGCGTTGTTCGGGCATGAACTGGCCGGCACGGTCGAGGAAGTGGGCGAGGGCGTGCGCGGCTTCAAGAAGGGGATGCGCGTGGTCGCGCTCAACTCGGCTCCCTGCGGCATGTGCTTCTATTGCTCCAAGCACCAGCTAAACCTCTGCGAAGATCTGCTGTTCAACAATGGCGCTTATGCCGAGTACATCCGGATTCCGCGGCGCATTGTGGAAACCAATATGCTCGTCGTGCCTTCGAATGTCACCTTCGAGGATGCTGCGATGACCGAGCCGCTCGCCTGCGTGCTGCGCGGCCTGCATGAAACTGGAGTCGAGATCGGCGACACCGTGGCGGTCATCGGCGGTGGACCGATCGGCCTGATGTTTGTGCAGGTGGCCAAGGCCATCGGCTGCAATGTGATTGCGGTCGTCAAGCGCGACTCGCAGGTCTCACTGGCGCGCAAAAAGGGTGCGCACGAGGTGGTGCAGATTACTAAGGTGAAAGATCCGGTGGAGGCGGTGCGCGAGTTGAGTCCGGAGAGGCGCGGCGCGGATGTGGCGATCGAAGCCGTGGGCCGCCCGGAAGCCTGGGAGTGGGCCGTGCAGATGGTTCGCAAGGGCGGCACGGTCAATTTCTTCGGCGGGTGCGCTTCGGGAACCAAGGTGCAGTTAGACACCAACCGCTTGCACTACTCGGAAATTACTTTGAAGGCGACTTTCCACCACACCCCGGAGACGGTGCGCCGGGCCTTCGGTCTGATTGCCGAGAAGAAAGTTTGCGGCACCGACTACATTACCGGCGAAGCGCCGCTTTCGCGCTTGCACGATGTGCTGCGCCACATGCTGAACCGCAACGGGGATATCAAGACTGCGATTATCCCGGGTCACTAGCGCGGGAGCGGCCGCGATGATCATGCGATGGAGGGACAGGCGTCTAGCCAGTCCAGCCGGGGGAGGGCGCCCGGCGCTCCACGAGCAAGCTGTCTCCTCTGTGGCTAAGAATTTCGATGATAACTGCTGCCAGCCATCCCCCGATTGCGCCGCTCCGCTCCGCCTGGAGTGCACTGCCGCCGGAGTACGCCATCCCTGAGCAGGCGCCTTCGGAAGCCGAAGCGCGCGAATATTGCCGCCGCCTGGCGCGCTCGCATTACGAGAATTTTTCGGTTGCGTCCTGGTTTCTTCCGGAGCGGCTGCGCCAGCACTTCTTCAACGTCTACGCCTATTGCCGCATCTCGGACGATCTGGGGGACGAGGTCGGCGACAGCGCCGCATCTTTGCAGTTGCTCGATCAGTGGGAGAACGAGCTAAACGCGTGCTACGACGGTGATCATACCCGGCACCCCAGGCACCCTGTATTTGTCGCGCTCGCCGAAACCGTACGCAAGTTTGAAATTCCGAAACATGAGTTTGCGGATTTGCTGACCGCTTTCCGGCAGGATCAAAGTGTCAGCCGCTACGAAACGTTCAACGATCTGCTGGGCTATTGCCGGTATTCGGCGAATCCGGTGGGCCACCTGGTGCTCTATCTGTGCGGATACCGCGATTCCGAGCGCCAACAGTTTTCCGATTACACCTGCACCGCGTTGCAGCTCGCGAACTTCTGGCAAGACGTGAGCGCGGACTTTGCTAAAGGACGAATTTATCTTCCCCTCGAAGACCTGCGCCGTTTTGGCGTGAGTGAAGCGGCAATAGGTGACGGCGAAAACACTTCCGCGTTCTGCGAGATGATGGGGTTTGAAGTCGAACGCGCGCGGGAGTGGTTTGCGCAAGGCATGCCGCTGATCACGAAGGTCGAGCGCGAACTGGCTACCGACATCGAACTCTTCAGCCGCGGAGGGCAGGAAATTCTGAACGCCATCGAACGCCAAGGCTGCGCTGTGCTGGGCCGGCGTCCCGCAATCTCGAGAGCCCGGAAGCTGGCCCTGGTCGCTCGCGCCGCGGTGGGGAAGCTGCTGGGGCCGCGGGAGAAGGAACGATGAGCACCGCCGTGGGAAATGCGCCTGCGCAGTTTGCGCCTACGGCTTCACA